>DATGEP010000346.1:0-78929 GCA_035310125.1 Ktedonobacterales bacterium | reverse complement strand
AGACCAGGGGTGGTGGAAGGCGCACAACCTGATCGAGATCGCTTTTGAGCGACCCCTCTACGCCGCGCACTCCGAGCTTGGTGACTGCTTGACCGCCGCCTGCATGGATGAGCAGTTGATCGCAGAGATTGCCGGGCGGCTCGCGGGCTTTTTCAGCCATCCAGCGGAGGTGCTGGCGACGCCAATGCGGCGCTTCCGCGAGGTGGTGCTGTTCCAGCCGAGGTCGGCGGGTGCGTGGGCAGAGATGTACGCGCTCCAGGTGCGGCTGAAACATCCCGGCTCCCAGCCCAACGTGGCCGCTATCGCGCGGCTGATCGAGCGGGCGGAGAGCATCATCGCGGCGGATAGGCAGGCGTATCTGGACGAGTGCGCGGCGCGTGTTGGGGCGATGGTACGCGACGCCGGTCTGAGCTAGCTTGCCACGAAGCCGTTGCTCAACGTCAGCAATCCTTCGATGCCCGCGCGCAGCGCAGCGGGATCGCTGGCGAGCGAGACGCGCACATACGCCGCTGTGCCGGGGCCGAAAGCCGCGCCAGGTGAGACGGCGATGGCGCGCTCCCGGATCAGCGCCTCGGCGAAGGCCACGCTGTCGCACGGCGTGGTTTCTTGCGATATGCGGATGAGCAGGTAGAATGCGCCGTGCGGCTCGTATTCGTCTATTCCATGCCGCCGAAGCAGCTGCATCGCGAGGTCGCGGCGGGAGCGATAGGCCGCCGCCATCTCACGCACGCAGTCCTGTGGGCCGCGAAGAGCCGCGTCGGCGGCGCGCTGGACAAAGAGCGGGAGATTGTTGACCTGGGCAGCGGTGGCAAGCGCGAGGAGCGGCGCGAGCGCCGGAGGCGCGGCCACCCACCCGACACGCCAGCCTGTCATGGCGTACGCTTTCGAGCAGGTGCCCACCGTCAAGACGCGGCTATCAGTGTCAAATAGTGCGGCGCTGGTGTGTTCGCCCTCATACACAAACTCGTCGTAGCACTCGTCCGCGAGCACCCACACATCGTGTTTGCGGGCGAACTCCATGAGCTGGGCTATCGTCTCCCTCGGAAAGACGCCGCCACCAGGGTTGGATGGCGAGTTCAGGATCAGCACACGGCTGCGCGAGGTGAGGACTCTTTCGAGCGCTTCCAGATCAGGCAGCCAGCCATTGTCTGGGCGAAGCGGGTAGTACACTTTGCGCACACCCGCGTTTGCCAGCATCGCATCGTAACCAGCCCAGGCGGGATCGGGCACCAGCACGTCGTCTCCTGGCTCGCAGAGGCAGAGCAGCGAGGACATGAGCGCACCGGTGCCACCCGCTGTGACGACAATCTGGTCGGGCTTGACCGAGAAGCGGTTGACCCGGGCCACACGCGCCGCGATGGCCTCGCGGAGCCATAGCATGCCGTTGCCTGGGCCATATCCCTGGCGCTCGTCGCGGATCGAGCGCTGTGCGGCTTCGACGATGTGCGCGGGCGTTGCGAAATCCGGCTCGCCGAACTCCAAATGGATGACATCGGTGCGCCCATGCACGAGCGCACCGATATGAAAGGCTGGGTTGGCCCGCTGCGAGGCGATAGACGGGTTCACATTCGGCATGGGCAGTCCTTCGTGCCGCCACCCTCACCCCAACGTATTGATGATGGCCAGCGCCCCGACGACCAGCACATTCACGCCGAAAAGCATGAACGAGATGATGGCGAGCGTCGTGTTCCCCTGACTCGTTTGGAAGATGTTCGCGCCCCAAATCGCGACACCGTGTACGGCGAGCGAGTAGAGCACCAAACCGAAGCCCTGGAAGCCGCGTCGCACCGGCGCCAGCGTGCCACGGCGGTAGATAGGCCGCGTGACTGCTTGCGCACCCAGGATGCTGGCAAAGACAATAACGATGAGCCATCCAATGACGAGCTGTGCCACTGGCAGCGTACCGCTGGCTCGTGTGGCAATCGCGATGCCGCCCAGCACGAGAACGAAGACACCCCAGATAAATTCGACCACCGAGAGCACGAGCATGACTTTGCCGAAGGTGGACAGCGGTGTCGTGCCAAGGTGAATCCATGATCGCCCAAGGTTTGCCGTCGCATCCGCCTTTTTTGCTGGCACCTCGCGTCCCGCCTTGGAAGGCAGCGGCACCATCGCACCGTCGCGTGTCAGCGCTGGAACGGCTAGAGCGGTGGCCGCAGCTGTGCCGCCGACCTCACTGAGCGCCGGCAATGCGGCCTGTTTACCTGATCGCCCATCAAGACTCGCAGCAGGCTGTTTGCCGGACCGCCCATCAAGACTCGCGGCGGCCTGTTTCCCCGTGCGCCCATCGAGTGCGACCACGGGCTGCTTGCCGGACCGTCCATCTATGTTTGCGGCGGGTTGTTTCCCAGTACGCTGCTGTCCATTCAATATGGCCTGTTGTTTTCCCGAGCGGGCACTGAGCGCGACGTCAGTTTGCGGGAGTCCACTGAAGCGGTTGGCGGGTGGGGCCGGAACCTTGGCATTCGCGCGTAGCCCAGGCGGTGCGGGTGCAATGGAGCGCTTGCCCGTGCTCTCAGGAAGTGACCCACCACGAGCGCCATCCGGTGTGCGCAGCGAGGCGCCGCAGTGAACGCACTTGGCCGCATCAGGACGATTCTGCGTACCGCAGCGCGGGCACGTCGAGCCCATCACCATCGTGGTATCGCCGACACCTTTGGTGAGTCGCGCCTGTGCCGCACTCAAGTCTTCGCGCAGCTCACGCACGGACTGCTGGCGATTAGCGGGTGAAAGCTCCAGCGCCTTCATGATGACGCGGTCGGTTTCGTCGCTGATGCGATTATTCAGCCGCTTCGGCGCGACCAGCGACTGGCCGCCGCCGCCCGCGCCGGTCTGCGCGAGCAGGCGCGAGGGCGCCTCTGGTGGATCTTTGCCGGTGAGGCAGGCGTAGAGTGTCGCGCCGAGGCCGTAAATATCCGTGCGCGCGTCGGTGCGCCCTCGCGCCATGTACTGCTCAGGCGGCGCGAAGCCAGGCGAGACACCCTGCGCGGCGGTCATCGTCGGTCCCTTCTGATGGAGCTTGGCGAGGCCAAAGTCAATCAGGATCGGCGTGCCATCCGGTGTGATCTTGATGTTAGCGGGCTTTATGTCGCGATGAAAAACGGGCACACGCAGGGTATGCATCTCTTGCAGAGCGCCGCAGATATCAATCGCCCAGCGCAGCACCTGCGCCTCGTCAAGAGGACGCTGCCGTTGGGTCAGGTTTTCGTTGAGCAGCTCTTCGAGGTCTTTGCCTTGCACGTAGTCCATGACCAGGAAGAGGCGGTTCATATCCTCGATGAGGTGATAACCGTGCGGGATATTTCGATGGCGCGAATTGATGAGCAGCTCGGCTTCCAGGCGGAACTGCGTGCGGACTCCAGGATCGGGATCGGAGACTTCTTTGATGGCGCGCTCGTGGCCGAACGTCAGATCGGAGGCGCGGTACACGCTGGCGTACCCGCCGCTGCCGATGAGCTGTTCGATACGATAGCGGCGACTCAGCACTGTGCCGGGAGTGAGCGTTGCTTGCGATGCTGATTGCGGCACCAAGCACTCCTTTTACCCGAACGCCTCGCTGAACGGCGCCCGATGACTGTACCCTGTGTGACCACGCGACACTTTTGTGCGGCAGCCAGCGTCAGGATAGCATAGACATACTGCCCGGTCAAGATTTTTGCCAATATGGCGGTATGAGCGCCTTGCCTTATAGCATACCGGGCGGCGTCTAGAGCGCGCCTGAGGCACATTATCTATTATGTGGCGTCTTCCGCTGCATCGTCGAATAGGCCGGGAATGGGGTCTACAGTGATGATACGGGCGCTCTTGTCTATGGATGGTATAAATGCCTTGACGGCAGGCACGAGGACTTCCCTTCCGTCTGGAGTTTGGATGACGAACAGATCATTTCCGGGTGAGCTGAGCACATCGGCGACGGTACCCAACTCGTCGCCATTCACATGGCGCACGCGCATGCCTATGAGATCATGCACGTAGAACTGATCGAGGGGCAGCGCGGTAATCTGGTCGGCGGGGATCCAGAGGCCGGCGCCGCGCAGGCGCTCGGCGGCGTCAACATCCGCGACGCCCTGGAGACGGAGGAGGATGTACTGCTTGTGCGGGCGGGCTTCGAGGACGCGGAAAGGCGTTCGCTTCTCGGCCACATACACAGTTGGCGTGCGCTCGAAACGTTCAGGAAAATCGGTAAGCGGCATGACTTTGAGCTCGCCGGAAATGCCAAATGTTCCGATCACCTCGCCAATGGCAACCCAGTCCCGCGTGTCGTCGCGGATGGTGTCCGCGGCGCCTGGATTATTCGATGCTTTCCTCGGTTCGCTCATCAATCTCCAGCCCCACATGACGCTTGCCCTGAAGCGCGCCGGAGACGCGCATCAGGTTGCGCATGCTCTTGGCGACACGTCCCTGCCGGCCAATGACCTTGCCGAGATCGCCGTTCTCGACTTTAAGCCGCAGGACGGTGGCGTAGCGGTCGTCGCGAATGGTGTGAACCTCGACCGCTTCCGGCGCATCCACGAGATTGCGAGCGATGAACTCGATGAGGCCTTGCATGGTTCTCTCCGTGGCGGCTCTGCGCCGCATTCCGCATGCCTGTATGCGACTGCGGGCACGCGAGTGGGCGTATTGGCCCTACTTTGCCGCCTCGTAATTTGGCCGCTCGATCACATTGGCACGGACCAGCAGCGACCGCACGGACTCAGACGGCTGCGCGCCGACCTGGAGCCAGTGGCGGGCACGGTCCGCATCAATCTGGATGGTAGAAGGCTCGGTTCGCGGGTTGTACCAGCCAATGTTCTCGATGATGCGTCCATCTCGAGGAGAGCGTGCGTCGGCGACGACGACGCGATAGCTAGGAGCGCCCTTCATTCCGGTTCGCATCAGGCGAATCTTGACCATGTTGTGGAATCATCCTCCGTCTATTCTGGGACTGGCTATGCTGAAGATGCGGCAAACGCCCGGCACAGCCGCGCGCCGGGCAAGCCTATCTAGCTTAACATGCGCCCATCCCGATGTCAACGCGCATAGAGTTGGTGGCTAAGAACACCTGAGAAAACCATGCATCCTTTAAACGAAGAAGCGGGTTGCATCTCATCAACGAGAGGATTCACTTGATTCCGATGCGGACGCGGTAACTCCAATACCAGGGGATGGATTCGGACCCGAGAAATTGGAACGCAGCGATACTGAGGCGGTCAAAACCGGTCTCTTGTTCGGTGAACTGGAACTGCTGGCTGAACGCATTGCTCCGCATCATCTCCAGATACCGTGCCGCGTCTCCGTGCTCGATAGAATGCAGCATCACCTCACGGGTGAAGCGGAAGTGACCGCTCTCGCGCAGGGGGTCGAGAGATTTGTTCTTCGGCCAGATCGTGAGGGTGTGAGTCAGTCCGCGCTCCCGGATCAGCGCTACAAAGCGTTCAATAACCTCCAGGGCGAGCCGATCCAGCTCCCAATGGAGAGTTGGCGGTGCATCATAGTCATACGCCGCAAAGAGTCCGCCTGGTCGCAGAATCCGCGCGACCTCGGCCAGGGTCGCAGTCGGTTCCATCCAATGGAACGCTTGGGCACATGTGACCATATCCGCACATCCATCCGGCAGGCCCGTCTGATGCGCAAGCCCCTCGCAATACTCGATATGTGCCGCGTAGGGATGGCCCTCGAGTTTGCGGAGGGCCTCTTGGCGCATGTCGGCATTGGGTTCGATCCCGATCACCCGCTCAGCTCGCTCCCCCCAGATCGCGGTGGACAGTCCGCTCCCGCTGCCCATATCCACCACCAGGGCAGGGTGCGGCAGGTGGATCACCTGCGTCAGCAGATCGAGCAAAGTTGGTGGCGGTGTCGGACGCGCCCGATCGTAGCTGCTGGCTTTGCCCGTCCACACAGCACTGGTTTCTGTCATGCTGTTTTCTCCATATGAAACGCCCTCAGAGGCTCTAAAGCCGCACTTATGGGCGGCGGGCGGACGGGCCCCTACGAAGTCGTTACAATAAGCCCGCCTGCGCAGGCCAATCTCGATTTTCGCCGGGACCGCTAAGGGTGAAGCCCAGCGGTTAGCTATTCTTTGGCTCGGGAAGCGTAAACGCCTCGGCGGGGAGCTTGTGGTTGAAGGCGCCGGTGCGCTCCAGACGCTCCGCCGAGCTTTGGGGCACGTGCCGGCCACCAAGGGGCGTGGGGTGCATGTTGGGGCCGTGGTAGTCGCTGCCACCAGTGGGAACAAGCCCGTAGATGTCGGCGAGCCTGAGCAGGCGTGCGACGGTGGCGTCGTCATACTCGCCGTAGTAGCATTCCAGCCCTTGCAGACCTGCCATGACGAGCGACGGGAGGATCTGCGCTTCAAGGTCAGGGATGTATGCGGGGTGCGCCAGCACTGGGACGCCGCGAACCGACTTGATGAGCCGCACCGCATCCTCCGGCGCCAGCTTGTAGCGCGGAATATAGCCCGGTCTGCCTGGCGAGAGCCAGGTATCGAAGGCGTTGCTCACATCCGTGGCATACCCCTTCTCGATCAGCGCCCGCGCAATATGTGGCCGGCCAACGGAGCCTCGCGCGATCTCGCGGACACGTTCCCAGGTGATGTCGAGTCCCTGCTCGCGCAGCCGCTCCACGATACGCTCGCCACGCCGCACGCGCGCCTCTCGCAGTATGGTCAACGCCCGCTGGAAGTCGGGCGACTCATATTCGATATAGTAACCGAGCACGTGCGCCTCACCCCGTTTATGGGGCAGGTCGGTGTTGATCTCAATACCTGGCACGACTGTGACGCCTAGCTTGTCGCCTGCCTCCAGCGCTTCGTCGAGACCGCCGGTGGTGTCGTGGTCCACCAGCCCGATGCGCGCCAGACCAGCCTCTCGCGCCAACCGCACCACTTCGGCTGGCGCATAGAGGCCATCGGAGGCCGTCGAGTGCGTATGCAAGTCAATCGTGTTCGCCACAGACGCCTCGCTTCTCACTTCGCGTAATCTATGGAGCGTGTCTCGCGTACCACCGTCACTTTGATCTGGCCGGGATAGTCCATACTCTCCTCGATTTTGCGCGCCACGTCGCGCGCGAGCTGCGACGCCGAAAGCTCGTCAATCTCCTCCGGCTTGACGAGAATGCGTACTTCGCGGCCCGCCTGGATGGCAAACGACTTTTCCACGCCGGTGAAGGAGTTGGCGATGCTCTCCAACATTTCCAGGCGCTTGATATAGAGATCTATCGTTTCGCGCCGTGCGCCGGGCCGGGCCGCGGAAATCGCGTCAGCGGCCTGAACGATGGCAGCTTCGAGGGACTGTGGCTCGGCCTCGGTGGCATGGTGGGCTACGATGGCGTGGATGACTTTGGGTGAGCGGTTGAAACGGCGGGCAATCTCGCCGCTGATGAGGTGGTGTGGCCCCTCGACTTCCTGGTCAATCGCTTTGCCCAGGTCGTGGAGCAGCCCCGCTACCTTGCAGACCGCGACATCGGCGCCCAGCTCGGCGGCGATGGTGGCGGCCAGCACGGAGACTTCGATGGAGTGGTTGAGCACATTCTGGCCGTAGCTGGTGCGGAAATGTAGGCGTCCGATAATACGTACCAGCTCAGGCGGCAGGTTCGTGACATTGGCTTCCATGCAGGCGCGCTCGCCTTCCTCACGGACGACGTTCTCGACCTCCTGTTGGGCTTTCGCTACCACCTCTTCGATGCGTGCCGGATGAATACGTCCGTCGAGAATGAGCTTGGTAAGCGCGATGCGGGCAATCTCGCGGCGCACGGGATCAAAACCGGAGAGGATGACTGCTTCGGGGGTGTCGTCAATGATAAGGTCAACGCCGGTGGCGGCTTCCAGTGCGCGGATATTGCGGCCCTCGCGCCCGATAATGCGCCCCTTCATCTCGTCGTTCGGCAGCGGAACGACGGAGATGGTGATATCGGAGACCTGATCAGATGCGCAGCGCTGGATTGCGAGTGTAATCAGCTCCCGCGCTCGCGCTTCGGCTTCTTCCCGCGCCGCCATTTCGATTTGTCGCGCCCGTTGCGACGCTTCGCGCCGGGCGGACTCCTCAATGACGGAGATAAGGTCGGCGCGGGCTTCCTGCTGGCTCATCCGTGCCACCCGCTCCAGCTCGCCCGTGCGCCGCTCGCGCAGCGCGTCGGCCTCCGCATACAACGTCTCAAGCTCTTGCTGGCGCTGGAGGAGCGTACGCTCACGCTTCTCCATGTTATCCGTCTTACGGTCGAGAGCCTCCTCTTTCTGCTGAAGCCGCTGCTCCTGCCGCTTGATCTCCATTCGCCGCTCGCGCCCTTCGCTTTCGAGCGAGGTACGAATTTTCAGCGTTTCGTCTTTTGATTCTCGTAGCGCGTCACGCTGCTGTTGCTGTATCTCCAGCATGCGTGCTTCGGACGTCTCCTTTTGCTGGCGCATCTGGTCGTCGTAGCGGTGCTGCGTTTGCAGCCGGCCGCTGTAAAAACCGAGCCCCAATCCTGGAAGCACTCCGAACAAGAGCACTACAAGAACGATTTCCCAACCATTCACGTTATTGAGAACCTCCGCGAGGCAAACACACGAGCTACCTGAGAGGCAGTTGTATCAGGTTCCGCCTACTTGCGCGTAGGGATAGACGCGCTTCGAACTGGCGGTTCCACTCACTATATGAAAGGTTCGGGCTAGCTGTCAAGCTGCCAATGTAACGGCGTCTTGACGCATGGTATACTGGATGGGCTTGCCGATTGCTCTGAATTCGAGCGCCAGAGAGAGGACGCCGTCGCACATGACAGATACGCCAACCTCACCGTTTCCAATCACTACCCTCGCTCCCGCGCAGTCGGCGTGGCTGAAGCAGTTCATTCGCGCCGTGCCGGACTATCCTCAGCCAGGTATCCTCTTTCGTGATATCACGCCGCTCTTGCAGAACGGGGCTGCTTTGCGATTTGTCATTGAGACGCTCGCGCAACGGTATCGAGGCGTAGGCATAGATCAGGTTGTGGGCATCGAGTCGCGCGGATTCATCTTCGGCACGCCGCTGGCCTATGTCCTGAATACAGGATTTGTCCCGGTGCGTAAGAAAGGCAAGCTGCCAGGATCCACCATCGAGCAAGAATATGCGCTTGAATACGGGACGGCGACGCTAGAGATTCATACTGACGCGGTGCGGCCTGGCCAGCGCGTATTGATCGTGGACGATCTGCTGGCGACCGGTGGCACAACACAGGGCACCGTGCGTCTGGTGGAGCGTCTCGGCGCGGAAGTGGTGTCGCTCGCCTTTCTCATCGAGCTGACGGGGCTTGCCGGTCGTGTGCGACTGCCGGGCCTGGATGTATTCGCGCTTTTGGATTATTAGCCTGACTGCTGGAGCCTTCTCTCATGGCGATTCTCGTCCACGCCGCCCGCGCAACGCGGCCCTGGCTCCGCGCGGGTGTGCAGCGCGGCGACCGCATGTATCATGTCCTTTCGGATCTTCCCGGCAGTGAAGGCAGCGCGGAGCTGCGGGCATACGTCGTCCAGTATGGTCTGCGCCCGCAATGGGTACAGTATGCGGGCACCTATCGTGAGCATTACGATGCCCGCGAGCCGGAAGGGCTGGCGATGCTGCGCGACGGCGCCCGCCCCGCCACCAACCGCGAGATTGGCGCATTGCTGGCCGCCAAGCGCGCTGCGGGCACAGCCGCCGCGGCATGGGAAGGAACAAACGGCGGCATGTAGGCGTCTCTCTTGGACGTGTGACTGTGCGCGCGTTGTTGTGATGCCTACATCCCACCGCCACCGCAGAACAGGAGGGAAGCCATGAGCGCCATCTTGCCAACACCAACGCAGATATCGCCAGGAAGTCGCAAGCGTACGCGCGGTGGCCGTACGACAGTCATGGCGAGCGGCCTCATCGCCATCATGCTCATTCTGCTGTTCGCGCTCGCCTTCTGGCGTCTGCGGCCCACGCCGTCGCAGCCCCAGATCCTGCCTGGTGATGCTGTCGTGCCCGCGAGCTGGCAGACGTACCGCGATCCCGCGGGCTATTTCACCATTCGCATTCCGCCAGCATGGCGCGCCTCCGCCGGCACGAGCCAGGCAACGATGGGTGACAGCACCGGCAGCTTCAGCACGCAGAATGAGGACGTCACGGTTGGCACGAACACGTATCTGCTGTTGGGCACCGGCGTCGGCATCTATGTGCAGCCTATACCTAACGCCTACGCGCGCCAGTGGATGTGTCGCAACACTTTGGGACCGCTCAATACCACGCTCGCGGGTCTGCCCGCATCATATCAATCGTGGACGTGGCTCCTCGATACCAGCGCGGCGCACTTTCAGATCAGCACGAGCTTTCCTGGCGGCGGCTCTCCCCATACCTCGCCCGTGATGACGGGCAAGTCTCTACCACCTTCGCCGGTGCCACAGGCAACTGTCTCCGCAAACGAGCAGCTCGTACAGTTGGTCGTTTCGACGTTTCGTCCTATCCCAGACGTGTCGCTTGTGTGCTAAATCAATCATGCGCCCGCGTGGGTCAGGTGGTGTGCCGTACATTTCTGGCAGCGCTGGTGGGCGCGCTAGAGACTGCCCGTAGCCGAGAGGGTATTTGCCTGTGCTAGCGCACCAACTTTATCGGAGAAATGGCACGCCGCGAAGTGTCCGCTCCCCGTCTTATCTATGAGAGGCGGCTCCTCGACACGGCAAATTTCCTGAGCCAGTGGGCAGCGCGTATGGAATCGGCAGCCGGAGGGCACGTTGACCGCGCTGGGCAGATCACCCTTCAGGATGATGCGTTTCCGCTGCTTTTCGATTCGCGGATTCGGAATAGGGACGGCGGAGAGGAGCGCCACGCTGTAGGGATGCAGCGGAGTGTTGTACAAGTCGAAGCGATTGGCGACTTCCACGATCTTGCCTAGATACATCACCGCGACTGTCTGCGCGACGTGGCGCACGACACTCAGGTCGTGGGAGACGAAGAGGTAGGTCAATCCCATCTGTTGCTGCAGCCTCAGCATCAGATTGATGATCTGCGCGCGAATCGAGACATCCAGCGCGCTGACTGGCTCATCGGCGATGACGAACTCCGGCTGGATGGCAATGGCACGGGCGATGGCGATGCGCTGCCGCTGGCCGCCGGAGAATTCATGCGGATAGCGGTCGGCGAAACGACGGGTGAGGCCAACTTTGTCGAGCAGCTCCTCGGTGCGATCCTGGATTTCTTTGCGCGTGCCGGTGCGATGGATAAACATCGGCTCCGCAATGAGGCTGCCCACCGAGTAGCGCGGATTGAGCGAGGCGTACGGGTCCTGAAAGATCATTTGGACCCTGCGGCGCAGCGTCCGCAGCTGGGAGCCCTGGGCGGTCGCGATGTCGTCGCCGTCGAGATAGATGTGGCCGCTGGTCGGCTTGTACAAGCGTACGATACAGCGCCCGATGGTGGATTTGCCAGAACCGCTCTCGCCTACGAGACCAAGTGTCTGCCCTCTGGGAACTGATAGTGAGACCCCGTCCACCGCTCTCACGGCGCCAGTCTGTCGCTGGATAATGATGCCCTCTGTGATCGGGAAATGCATTACCAGATTGTCTACTTGCAGAAGCGTGTTCGTCTTGGGCGTGGCCTTCGTAGTGGCGGGTGTTGCCATGTGATCGCTCCTCTCTGTTTCCGCCAATGCTACTGGCTGCTGGTCGAGCCGGCCGCGGATGACTCACGCAGAAACGAAGTGTTGATATTGCGCAGTGGGAGAAAGCCACGAGTCGCCGCCCGCTCCAGCTCGTTCGGATCGGTCACATCCACCCAGCAATTGCTCAGGTGGTTGGGGCCAACGATCACGGTGGGAGGGTACTGCTTGCACTTTGGCAGCACGAACGGGCAGCGAGGCTGGAACGGGCAACCCTCGATGGGGTGAAGCTGATCGGGCGGTGAGCCGGGGATGGTTTGGAGGTCGGATGTGCCAGCCGCTTCGACCTGCGGCACTGAGCCAAGCAAACCGAGCGTATAGGGATGGCGTGGATTGGCGAAGAGCTCGTCGGTTGGCGCGGACTCAGCGATTTTCCCAGCGTACATGACGTTGATGCGATCCGTGACTCCGGCCACGACGCCCAGGTCATGCGTGATGAGGATGACGGATGTGCCGAGGTCCCTGCGCAGCCGCTGAATAAGCTCCAGAATCTGTGCCTGCACCGTCACGTCGAGCGCTGTCGTCGGCTCGTCAGCGATGAGCAGTTTGGGATTGGTCGAAATGGCGATGGCAATCATGACACGCTGCCGCATGCCGCCACTGAATTGATGCGGATATCCCCGCAGACGGCGCTGTGCGTCCGGAATCCCCACCGCTTCGAGCAGCTCCCGCGCACGATCGTGCGCCTCCGCTCTGCTGAGACCCAGATGCAGCCTGAGAGGCTCGGTGATCTGGCTTTCCACGGTGAGCACTGGGTTCAGGCTCGTCATAGGGTCCTGGAAGATCATCGAGATTTCGCCGCCGCGCACTTTGCGCATCTCGGACTCACTAAGGTCCAGCAAATCTTTATCGCGGAAGAGGATCTCGCCATCTTTAATTTCCGCTGGCGGCATAGGGAGCAGGCGCATAACGGCGAGCGAGGTCACGCTCTTGCCCGAGCCGCTTTCGCCGACGATCCCAAGGGCCTCTCCCTCGTTCACGTGGAACGACACCCCATCCACCGCGTGGACGGGACCTTCGCGCGTGCGGAAAAACACTCTGAGATCTTTGACATCTAATAGCCTGGTCAACAGGGCCTCCTCTCACGTGCTCAGAATATGCCGGCGAGTCGCACGCACTAGCGTTCGGTCATGTAGGGATCCAGCGCATCGCGCAGACCGTCGCCAATCAGATTGACGCAGAGCACGGTAATCAGAATCGCAATCCCCGGCGCCCAGACCAGCAGCGGGTCGCTGGTGATGTATGCGTCAGAATTGTTGAGCATCGTGCCCCAGCTGGATGTCGGCGGCTGGAGGCCGAAGCCGAAGAAGCTCAAGATCGACTCGGAGATGATGTTGAAGCCGACGTACAGCGTCGCGATCACCGTGATGGGACCAATCGCGTTGGGTAAGATATGCCGGAAAATCAAACGCAGGTCGCTCGCGCCTAAGGTGCGCGCGGCGAGCAAGAACTCGCGCTCCTTCAATGCCAGGAACTCGCCACGCACGATACGTGCCGCGTTCGCCCAGGAGAAGACCGCGATGAGGATAACGATAGACTTAACTGAACCGTCCGAGAAGATGGCGCCGACGGTGAACAGCCAGATGAGGTAGGGGATCGCCAGGAAGGCGTCGGTGATCCGCATCAGCACTGCATCTACCCAGCCCCCAAAGAACCCGGCGGCTGCCCCAAACGTCACGCCGACGACGAGCATGACCAGCATAGACGTCACGCCAATCAGCAGCGATGTGCGCGCCCCGTAAAGGAGCCGCGCCAGCTCATCGCGTCCAAGATCGTCGTTTCCAAGCGGGAATTGAGCGGACGGTGGGGCGGTTTGGAGCGCGATGTTATACGCGTTGGGGTCGTGCGGATCAATGAGCGGCGCGAAAATAGCGGCCAGCACCATCAGGGTGAGCACAATCAAGCCGACAAGCGCGGCCTTGTTGCGGAGAAATCGGTCGCGAATGATCTCAAATTGACTGCGCCGCTTGCGCGTCAACTCTGGCGTAAGCTCGATCGGGGCAGGTGGAGAAACGGGACTCGACTGGATCATGGCCATGGCTGGGTCTCCCTTCGGCGGACGTCTGTCTTGGGCGGGTCAAGTCAGGAGTATCGAATGCGTGGATCCACGACGCCATATAACAGATCGGCTATCAGATTGGCGATGATGACAGAAGCGGTGATAAAAATCAGCATCGCCAAAATCACCGGATAATCGAGGTCCGTCAATGATGAAAGGAACAAGCGGCCTAAGCCAGGCCAGGCGAAGATACCTTCCGTGATGACAGCGCCCGCGGCGATGCCACCGAAATCAATCGCCACCTGGGTGATCAAGGGAATGAGCGAGTTACGCAGGGCGTGGCGGAAGAACACGGCGCGCGGGCTAAGTCCTTTGGCGCGTGCCGTGCGAATGTAATCCTGCTTCACGACATCGAGCATGCTGGAGCGCAAAAAGCGGCTCCAGACGGCGATGAACAGTAAGGAGAACATTGCCACGGGCAAGACCAGATGCAACGCGTAGTCCTCAAAAACTTGCAGCGGAGTGAAGCCGCTCTGATCCAATGACGCGCGCCCGATATCAGGGAACCACCCCAACTTGACGGCGAAGATTTCCTGGAGCACCAGGCCGAAGAAGAAGACCGGCATCGAGATGCCAAAGTAAGCGACCAACGTCACGATATAATCGGTGATTGAGTATTGGCGAACGGCGGATAAAACGCCCAGGAGTACGGCGATAACCAGCGCAAACAGCATGCCCACGACGAAGAGCTCAACCGTCGCGCCAACACGCGCGCCGACGTCCGACATCACGGGCTGATTATCCACAAAGGAGTAGCCGAAATTGCCGTGCAACACCTGGGTCAGCCAGTTCCAGTATTGTACATACAGCGGTTGATCGAGGCCGAACTGGTGTCTGAGCTGTAAACGGACCGAAGGGGGTAATTTCGGATTGAAGAGCACGCGATCTGGTCCACCAGGTATCGCATGGATGAGCAAGAAGAAGACGATGGACATGACGAAGAGCATCGCGACCGCCTGAATGAGGCGTCGAATAAGGTAGCGTCTCATGCCCAATCTCCTTCACTCGCGGCGCTGGCTTTTAGCCGCGCGACTGGATTTCCAGGACAATGACCCTGTGGAATAGGCCCGCCCGACAAACTACTCGGCTCGCACACCGCATGCCGCCATGATACTCATGCGGGAGGTCTATCTGGAGACGTACGGACTCAACTGACGGGAGATTGCCAGCACGATAGCACATGACGGCGACGGATACAAGTGACGGCGGCTCTGTCTGGGAACCGCCGCCGGCCGCGCCAGGAGGCGAGCAAGCGGTAGCATTGCACGCCTCCCAACTAAACGGATTGGTGTCGCGCTAGCACTTGCCGCCAGTGCACCACCACTCCCAAATGTTATAGGTTTCACCGGTGCCAGCAGGCACGTAGTTGTGGACGGTGTTCTTGTACACCGCGAGGTCGCCATAACTGTAATACCAGATCACCGGCAGATCCTGGGTAAGCTGCGTGTGGATCGCCGTGAAAGCGGCCTTACGGGCGCTCTGATCGGGATTCGACAGCTCAATTTGATACTGCGCGTCCACCTGTGGATTGCAGTAGTGGCTGACGTTGAAGCCGCCCGGTGCGCTGGTGAGCTGGTTGCACATGAAGTAGGTGTGGTCGTCCGGATCGTATCCGGTGGAGCTTGCGAACTCAGCGAGGTCGTACGCGCTGTAGTCATAGAGCGTGGAGCCGAAGAACTGCGTGGCGGTCTGACCGACGATGTCGATCTTGATGCCAAGCGGCTGGAGGTTCTGCTTCACGATCTGCTGGGTCTGGACGCGATACGTCTTGCTGGAGGTGGTGGTGTAGCGCAGCTCAAGGGTCTTGCCACCCTTGTGGCGATAGCCATCCGAGCCCATCACCCAGCCGTCCGCGGTCAGGTTGTTGCCGGCTGTCGTGGGATCGAAGGTGTAGCAGGGTACGAGCTGTTGGTCATGGCCGAAGCTACCTGGAGCGTCATCACAGGTTGGCTGGGCGGTCCCGTGCCAGAGCTGCTGTATGTCGCTGATCTTGATGCCCATCGCGATGGCCTTACGCACCACCGGATCGGCGAGGATCGGGTTCGATTCGTTCATGAACAGGGCTTCCCAGCTCGAGGGGACTTTGTCTGTCGTAAAGGTGTAGCCCTGGATGGCTTTGTAGCTGTCAACCTTGTTAATGTCCAGGTCCCACGCCGTGTGAATCGTGCCGGACTGGAGCGCCGTGAGGATCGTGTTCTGGTCCGGAATGATCTTGAACTGCACGGAGTCAAGATAGGGCTGCGGCGCGTTGAAGTAGTTGGGGTTGCGGTAGAGCGTGATGTGATCGCCCTTGACATGGTCCGATTCGGACTTGAACATGAACGGTCCGCTCGTGACCATTGGAGTGAAGACCTTGGCGACCGCGGCGGGCGCCATCGAGCCGTAGACGGCCTTGGGCATGGGGTTGAAGTTGCCCGGATCAACCAACCCGGTAGGCAGGAACGGCGGCTCAACTTTTTTGAGGGTGATGACGACCGTGGTCGGATTGCTGGCCGTAACACTGGCGATGTTTGCGGTGTCCAGCGCCGCCTTCGTCCCGTAGGCCGGGGTCATTTCTAGATTAATGGTGAACACGACATCGTCCGCGGTAAGTGGCGAGCCGTCTGACCACTTCAAGTTTGGGCGCAGATTGATGGTGTAGGTCTTGCCGTCCGCGGAGACGCCGCCATTTGTGGTGCTGGGCACTTGCGTAGCAAGCCCCGGTTGGGGCGTGCCATTCGCATCTCCATAGAACAACGGCGCCCATAGGGCTTGGTCCACCATAACAGCAAATGTTTCCGAGGTGACACCAGACATCAAGGTATCTGGCTCCTCGAAAAGGCCATCAATGAGAGTACCGCCTTTGACCGGGGTGTTGCCGCCAGTCGTTGGGCCGCTGGACGTCGGGCCGCAGGCGGAGAGCATCATTGTCAGCAGCGCAAATGCTCCGATCGCCACATACCAGAAACTTCGCTTTACGGGCATCCTGGTGTACCTCCTCAAGATGAGAGCCATTCTCAGTCACTCACGACAGAGGACGAGCTACGACGCGCTTTGGCTGGCTTTCGAAGCCTTAGCACGCTTGCACCATACTACGTCGGACCTTCGCGCTTTCTCACACAAGACTCAGCGTTGCGTGAAAACGCGCTACGAGACACCGTGAGAAGGAATGTGCGTCCGTGGCACACGGCAACACATTGCCATGTGGATCTTCAGCCCGTACGTTTTACGCTGGAGATTGTGGGGAGCCGGCTGGGAAGCGGCTTACTCCAGAGCTTCTTCCGGCCACGCGGGTAGGCCGCAGCCGCAGTCCTCCTGCTCGGCGAAGGCAAGCGTGCCGAGTAGGTCGTCGGGCGCGGGTAACGCGTGCTGGCCCCCGGCGACGATCCAGCGGCCAATGCATTGCAGATAGCGGTCGCCCAGATAGAGCGCGGCTGCATCGCGAGCGGTATACCGCGATGCCACCTCGCCGTCCGCGTCCACCAGCACCATGAATGGAAGGTCCAGGCTCGCCTGCAATACACGGGCGTTTTCGCGGGGCGCGCGAACGATGATAAGCACCGCCGCGCCCAGCTCATCCAGCGGCGCGCGGTTGGCGCGGAGGTCGCGCAGCCAGGCGCGGCACCCGGCGCACTCCGGCGAATGTGGCACAAACACCATGACGGGATGCCGCTGCTTATAGTCCCAGAGCCGCCGGAGCGCACCAGATGTATCGGGGAGCGTGAACGTTGGTAATCCTCTGCTGGTGCTGGAGGGAATGCCGAATGCTGCGGGCGTATGCGCTGATGTTGTCATTGGTCAGTACCCTTACGCGATAGTCTGTCACTTCTCACTGGCCGCGGCAGTCGCGCGGGAGCCGTGCGCCCAGAACTCCATGAGGTCACTGCGGGAGATGACACCGCGCAAGCCATCGGAGCCGACGACAGCGACTGCTGTCTGGCCGCCAGCCAGCAACGTGTACGCTTCGCGAACTGTCGCCGTTTCGGGGAGCGTGGGCAGCGGCGCACCCTGCCAATCCCGCACCGTCTGGCCGTCAAGCCGCTCACCCGAGGCGAACCGTTGTAAGAGCTGGTTCTCGGTGAGCGATCCGACGATTTGCCCGCGCTCGATCACAGGTAACTGCGAGATGCCGTAACGGTGGAACTGGGCGATTGCCCCGGCAACTGGCTCGTCTGGTGAGACGCCGACGACGGCGGGTAGGGTAGGCACGAGCTGGCGGCGGAAGGTGAGCACGTCGGCGAGGATTGGCTGGCCGGGCGCCTCGTAGAAACCGTTTTCGCGCAGCCATGTGTCGTTATAGAGCTTGGAGAGATAGCCGCGCCCGCTGTCCGGCAAAAGGACGACCACGACATCGTCCGGCCCAAGTCGCTTAGCGTATTCCAGCGCCGCGCCAACGGCGGTGCCGCAGGAGCCGCCGGAGAAGATACCTTCTTCACGCGTAAGCCGGTGAGCGAGCTGGAACGAGGTGCGGTCGTCTACGCGGATCACCTCATCCACGACGGAAGGATCCCAGTTTTCAGGGAAGATTTCAGTGCCGATGCCTTCGACTTTGTAGGGCTTGGGCGTGTCGCCGGAGTAGATAGAACCAGCGGGATCGGCGCCGATGACCTGAATCTTGGGGTTCTTTTCTTTGAGGTAGCGGGCAGTGCCGATGATGGTGCCCGCCGTGCCGACTCCCGCGACGAACGCGGTCACTCTGCCGTCGGTGTCGTCCCAGATTTCGGGGCCAGTGGTGGCGTAGTGTGAGGCCGGGTTGGCCGGATTGGAATACTGGTCGGGATTGCAGGCGCCGGGAATCTCGCGGGCAAGACGAGCGGCGACGTTGTGGTAGTTCTCTGGCGAGTCGGGCGGGGCGCTGACGGGGCAGATGACGACTTCGGCGCCGAAGGCACGCAGAAGGCTGCGCTTCTCCTCGGAAACCTTGTCAGTCATGACGAAGATACAGTGGTAGCCTTTGATGGTGGCGGCGATGGCGAGTCCGGTGCCGGTGTTGCCGCTGGTTGGCTCGACAATGGTGCCGCCGGGCTTGAGGAGGCCGGCCTT
This sequence comes from Ktedonobacterales bacterium, assembly GCA_035310125.1. Lineage (GTDB taxonomy): Bacteria > Chloroflexota > Ktedonobacteria > Ktedonobacterales > JADMIN01 > DATGEP01. The sequence continues at coordinate 60,250 of DATGEP010000346.1, read as the reverse complement.
TTCGCAGGCTTCGATGAGACCGACGCCGATGCGGTCTTTGACGCTGCCACCGGGATTGAAGAACTCGACTTTGGCCAGCACGAGAGGCCGGACATCCTGGGCGATCTTATTGAGCCGCACCAGTGGCGTGTGGCCGATCGTGTCCACAATGGATTCGTAGTAGCGCATACAACCTTCTCCGGCGTCGCGATGTCGCCGCATGTTTGATGGAAAGTGGCCGTGGCAGAATGTATCGTTCTCGCCGGGCCAGACTGCCATGTCTCGTGGCGCGCACCATTGCGGCGCCACCGGTTGAAGTGTACCGCGAATCGGAACTGAGGGAAAGTGATCGCGCTCCTGTCGTTCCGATGTTTGGATGTCTGGCCTGAAGGATGCGCACTCGTTGTCATGGGAAGCGCAGACTCTACCACATCGCACAGGCCGCGAGATAGCGCTGCTCTCGTTCAGAGAAGCCGGCGAAGGACGCGCCCAGCTTGATCGAGCGAAGTCGCGGGAACGTGCCGGCCGGTGAGGTCATTTCGAGAGAGGCATTCCCGTCAGAAAACTCGCATCGTAGGCGGTTGTGATGGCGCGACGGAGGTCGCCGTCGTCGAAGATGCCCTGGTCTAACAAGAGGCGGTACTCTTTGACGAGGTTGGTCATGAGCATTTGCGGACCGTCGGTGTTGATGGTGAACTGGACGCCGAACGCGCGGAGGCGGCTGAGGATGTGGCGCAGCTCTTCGATATCCTTCACCGCTCGTGTGCGCAGGTTGGATGTGGGGCAGACTTCGAGCACGATGCCAGCGCGGACGACACGCTCCATCAACCGCTCGTCATAGGCGCAAAGAATGCCGTGGCCGACACGATGTGGGCGCAGGTGCTCGACCACTTCCCACATATCCTCGATACGGCCCTCTTCGCCGGTGTGGATGGTGATACCTAGCCCCGCAGCGCGCGCGCGATCTATCAATCCCTGGTGTTCGCGGTAGGAGAACGCTGGGTTGGGTGGACCAGCGATATCTACGCCGATGACGCCACGACCGGCGTAACGCAGCGCCTTTTCGACGATGATAGCGTTTAGCTCCAATGGGAAGGTGCGATCCATCATCAGCACGAGGCCGGAACGGACATGGGGATATTCCAGCATGGCGCGATCCAGGCCGCGAATGGCGGCGGAGATGATGTGGTCGAGGTCCTGTTCGCCCTCGCGGTTGCGTTTCATAGGATTGAAGCGCAGCTCAAGTGTGGTGATATTGGACTTGCGGTACGCGCCGCCGATAATCTCGTAGACAGAGCGTTCGATGGCAAGAGGGCTGGACTGAATGAGCTCGGTCCAGCGGAAAATGAGGTCATATTCGGCGAGGTTGTTGACTTTGTCGGGATGGCTGACACTTATCAATTCCACGAATTGCCAGTAGTCTTTGGTCGGCAGCCGGATACCCTGCTGATGGGCGATGCTCCACATGATCTCTGGCGCCACCGCGCCGCCGACATGGGAATGGAGCTCGGTCAGCGCGGGGCGGTCATCTAGCAAGCTCGACGTGGTCACACAGTCCTCCCTGGTGCGGGCAGCAGCCCCGCATGGCGTGCAATGTTTCCGGGTATTGTACCATACGAGGCTTGACGCGCAGAGAGTGGACCTCACTTCCGGCGGGCGCAGAGAGTGGACCTCACTTCCGGCGGGCGCAGCAGGCAGCACCCCTACAATGGGGAGGGCTGTTTCCGTGCGCGGGGAGGGAGGCGGATTCACAGCGCGAGAATCTCGGCGCGCGGCTGGCCGTTCTCGATGGTCAGAAGGGCGATGGTGCAGGCAGGCTGGCGGCGGCGATCCGCCGCGCTGCCGGGATTGAGCAGGAGCAGTCCACCGGAGTCTTCCAAGTAGGGAATGTGGGAGTGGCCGAAGACGACCACGCGGGCGCCGGAAAATGCGCGGCGGGCGGTGCGGGCGTAGTATTGCCGCTCGCCCAGGATGTGGACAAGCCCGATGACGCAGCCGCCGACGTCGATCTCGCGCTTGATGGGCAGCGCCGCCATCACCTCCGGCTGCTCGATATTGCCCTGGACCGCTTCGACCGGGGCATAGGCGGAGAGCTGGTCCAGCACGGCGAGCGCGGAGAGGTCGCCGGCATGCAGGATCAGCTCGACATCCGCGAAGTGGCGCAGCGCGGCATCGGGAACGCGGGCGGCTTTCTGTGGGATGTGGGTATCGGAGATGACGCCGATACGGTGCATGTCGCTCATCGAGTGCCTCCTAGCGTATCCAGGCGGGCATGTCCTCGTGACTCATGCCAAAGTGGTGCGCTACCTCATGCAGCACGGTGCGGCGCACCTGCTCTTTGACATGCTCCGCATCGTGGCCGGCATAGCGCTCAATCGGTCCCTGGAAGATGGTGATGACTTGGGGCGGCGCGCCCTGACCGGTGAAATGGGCGTGGTGCGTGACGGGCACGCCGACATAGAGGCCGAGCAGCGTACAGTCGGGGCGCACCTGCATTTCCAGGAGCTGTCGCCGGGATGGCTCGCGCACCACCTGAACGACGACGTTCTCCAGCCAGGGCTGGAATTCATCCGGCACACCGGCCAGCGCCTGCGTCACCAGTGTGTCGAACTCGGCGTCACCGGGTCGCTCGCGGTCATGCCTGGTTGTGGGGATGTCGTTTTCCACGTCGCCGGCGGGAGGCGGGGCAGCCTTCCGCCGGCCAGGAGCGCCCTGCATCCCGGCCGTGACATGCTCCTTCTGATTGACGTGCTTCTGGCGGTTGCTGGCGTGGTGGCGCCCAGGGCGGTGCATGCCGGCGCGAGCGGAAGGACGCCTCGCGCGGGCTGTCACGGGCTCGAACTCCATGAGATGGGCGGCAGTGCGGGGAAGGGCGGAGTCATCCGAGAAGAGCACACCGGCGAGGAGAAACAGACCGAGAATGAGGGCGAAACCGATGATGGCGCCGGTGCCGTCGCCAAAGCGGCCTCTGAACGCACTGACCCCCAGCCCAAGCGCGAGGATGAGGACGAGCGCGCCGAAGAACTGGCCGGCGCCGTTGGGGTTGGGGGTGCGCCGCTCGTAGTGTGCTGTGGAGCCGGCGCCGAAGAATGGAGGTGGCGTGTTGGTCATCGGGAAAGGGCGCGCATCGGGATGGAGCGCCGGCTCAGCATGTGGACCGCCGCGCCGCGCGTCAAACTCGTGGCGCCTGATGGGATCCGCGAGCACATCGCGGGCGCTGATGACAGCGCGCATGCGGCGCTCGGCGCGCGCGCGCAGAGCGGGTGGGGCGGCGGTGAAGCGGTCGGGATGCCAGAGCTTGGCGAGGCGGCGAAAGGCGCGGTGAATCTCGTCGTCGCTCGCGGTGGGCGGCACCCCCAGCAGCGCGTAGTAGTCCGGCTCGCGCCCCCGGCTGTCTAGCTCGTCGTTTGTGTCTGTATTGGGCGGCTCGGTGTCGTCATATGCCGCGCGCGTGTCGCTTGCCACTGGCTATCCCGCCTCTCGCTCCGCGCTCTGCCCCTCGAACGACAGTATACCGCGCCGCTGAAACAAAGCGGGCGCGAACTCCCGCAGGGGAATACGCGCCCGGATACTGGCGGTCACGTGCGGCCAGAGAGCTGGCGAGCGGTTAATAGCTGCCGTCGCCTGCCGCGGTGCCGATAGCGGCTTTCTTGGCCCAGCGGCCCGCGACGCGCTGGAGGATGAAAATCGCGATGATGGCGATGATGGTGAAAACGATAGCGGTCAGTAAAGCCTGGCCTACTGGACCAAACTGCTTGTCCAGGCCCGTATCTTTTAGGAACTTCTGGAGAACCATTCGAATAGCGTCATTCCACGCAAGCGCCGCTACAAAGCCGAATGCCGATGAGATCAGGGTAACGATTGTCCCGATGACGACAGTGGTGGCGGCCTGAGCCTGCGCTCGCGCCATCGCCTGCGCCTTCAGCACACGCTCCAGTGACGCCGAATCGAGCGCCTTGCGTGGATCGAGATTGCGTGGGTCCAGGTTCAAGCGCCGCCGCTGTTCGGCGACCTGTGGATCGTCTTGCATGTGCTGTCTCTGCTCCCCAACCAATCGCCCGCCGCGCTCGCGTGGGAAGCAGCAGGGCGGAACCCCAACAACAGAAGGGCGTATTCATGCGCCGGCCCCGCGAGATCAAGCGGACCCACGCTCGATGCCAGTGTACTCCTGCCCGTCAAGCTGCCCACGTCGGTTGAGAACGCCTGCCGCTCTCTGTCATCATGCCTCGATGCTTCACGCTCGTCGTAGCTCGCCAGCACAGTCACCTCGGTGATTTAAATGAGATATGCATGCCATTGACAACCTTTCATTTTTTACGTATACTTGCGCTGATGTTGGATCACATGGGCTGGCTGCCCAGTGTGCAAAAAGGAATACTGCCGTGCGAGAAGATCCGCGCGTTGCCGTAATTCCGGGTACGCGGAATTGTGCCCTCTCCTCCACTCGTGCCGCTCACGTCGTGCCTTCCGACAGTGACGATTGCTACTTGCCACCTCACGTTGAGGCGCCTGCCCATTTTCTCGATACTCAAACTGGCGCCGGCTTGGTCTACGCGGGCTGTCATTTCATGGCGGCGGATGCGCTTGAGCCAGCGGATGTTGCTCTCTCGATACCTCTCATCCGTGCGGCGATATATGCGGGAGCCGCTACGCATTGGCAGCGCGACCCACTTCCGTGGCGAGCATCCACGCGCTCCAGGAGCTCGCGCGCCCACCTGGCATGCTGAAGGAGAAGGGTAGTCGCTCACCCGGTCAGTGACCTGTGAGAAGGAGATGTGCTATGGAGGCCATGTCCGCCCGCGAGCGTTTACTCTATCAACAAGTCGAAGCGGGGCTGCGTGCGCACTCGGTGGATCTTTCCTTGCTCGATGCCTATCGTGAGCGGCATGTCGCCGTGTTCTGGCGCGGCTATCGTGTCATACGCGAGCAGAGTATGCGTATCTTCGGCGAGCAACCTGCCTTTCTGTTCGCGTCCCTCGCTCCAGAAGATGCGGGCGTTGGCTTTAGTATGCAGCGTGCGATCTATGCCGCGCTGGGTGGCCGCGCCTTCGCCACGACCGTTGCCCCGCTGGGTGCGGTCTATAATGCCATTATCGGCTTGATTGATAAGCTAACCGATAACTTTCCGGAGTGGCTTCCCTCGTTGCAATCCGCGTTGACGCCAGCGTCACTCGCGGCGCTGCTCACACTCGATCACCCCATTCCGTTGCCGCGCCCGCCCCGTCCAGCCGGAGCCTCATTAGAGGGCAGCTCACGTATAGACCTGCTGCTCACGCTGATCGAAGACTATGTAGATCAAGCCGCCACACTCGCACGGCGCGCTGGACGGAGCGATGTGTGGCGGGACTTCCAGACCCTCTATCTGGATCTGATGCGACACCAGTTTGCCAGCGCCGCTCTCGCCAATGACGACTGCCCGGCGAGCGCCGACGCGCTTCAGACCGCCATCGGACGGACCGCGCCGACGCTGTGGGCCTACTTTATCAACGCATGGCTTGCGCCAGACACACGCGCGCCAACTGATCGCGCACGAGTTCGATCCGCTGTGGATCGCTGGGGAGAAGCGGTGGTGCTCAGCGAGGATCTGTGTGACCTCGTGGCGGATACTGAGGAAGGTCGCTGGAACACCGTGACGCTGCTTGCGACACTCCGAGGTTACGTACCCCTCACCCAGCGCGAGCTGCGGGAGCAGCCAGATGTGGTGCTGGATCAATTACTGGCGGCGGAGGTGCCGAAGTGGGCGGCGAGTGACATGTGCGAGCGTTTCTCGTCCGCTTTCGCGCAGTTCGAGGCATTGGCTCCGGGATGCTTTGCCTCGCTGGCCAATCTCGGCCAGGAGGTGCTTTGCTATCCCCTCTTCGCGCCTCAGCTGAGCCAATCGAAGCGGGTGATGAGTGAGACGGCGGTGCAGGTATGACGCACTTTCAGGCCGAGCGCATGAAACGTGTATCCGTAGGCGCGCGCGGCGTACCCCGGCTAACGCACTTCGCCGACCTCGGCTTTAGCCTGATCGAGTCCCCGCTTGCGGCGGGCGCCACACTCTATCAACACCAGACCGCACGTGTCTTCACGATCTCGGATGTCCTCGCGGATCTCGTGCGTCAGGCGGGCATGGGCGTATCCCGTGCGTACCTGGAGGCAGAGTGCCAGACCGCGGTGGCTGATCCCAGGCAGATCGAGCGGACTCTGCGCGAGAACCTGCTCGACAGACCGTCCCAGAAGCGCACCAGCACCACGACACCGATGTTTTCCACGCTCATCCAAACGGCGCCCCCGCCGGTCTATACGCTATCCCTCGGCCATCCACGCCAGCAGCAGGCGCGCCAGATTCATGCGCTCGGTGAGCTGGTCAGGCGCAGCGGCGCATTGCAAGGCGTGGTGCGCGTGGAGGTGCCGGTACACTCCCCGGCGGACCCAGACGCCTGGGTTGTCGAGCTTCGTTCGCTGCGCGACGTGGTTGATGAGGCGCAGATTACGACGGACGCGGATGTACGGGTGGTCTTGCGGGCGCACGCGGCGCTGTGCCCAGATCTCTCGCCCGCGGCGGATGCTGTTGATCACCTCAGCGCCGAAGTAACGGAGCACGATGACTACGTACCGGTGGCTGATCTCGGCCTGGGTTGGAAGAGTGTGAGCATGCGCATGCGGAGCGCTCCGGTTGAGGTGCTGCCAGACCTGCTGCGAGCGTGGCGTGACGAGGGCGCGCGCTTCTTCGAGATACCCTTGCCACTGGCCACCGCAATCTATCCTGTCCTGCATGATGAGCTGCTGCCAACGGCGGAGCGGCCCGCCGTGCTGGTGCATCACTATAGTGTGCTCTTCGCCCGGCTGCTTGGACGTGCGAGCTTCCACGCCGAACAGCCCGAGAGTACAGCATGTTATGGAGGGAGTCACGCATGTTGGGCACGGGCGCTCTGTCCCGATTACCCAGGTGGTGGCGAGCACTGTGTCACGCGCCGGCGGTTGGCAGCGCTGGCGATTGCCGACTTCGACATGATCGTTGCCCAGCTCAAACGCTCGATCTACCGTTTTGCTCAGGGTGAGCGACTTCAGCATGTGCTGGATTTCGTCGCCGCCCTCTCGGATGCCATAGTGCTCGGTTGGCCGGTAGCGCACGGTGACTAGCCGGACGTACCCGGCACGCTCTCCGAGGACGCGCACATGCAGCAACAGGCTTTGCGCCGCGACAGGGCGATAGAGACGCCAAATGGGAAGAGAGGTTACATGGAATCACCTAATCTACCCTGGGTGCTGGAGGCACAGAGTATCACGAAGACGTATGCCGATGGCCAGGAACGGCGGGTGCTCGACGACGTCTCAATTCGCATTCCACGGGGCGGCTTTGTTGCCTTGCGTGGTCCATCCGGCTCTGGCAAATCCACCCTTCTGAGCATTCTTGGAACCCTCGACACCGTCTACACCGGCACAGTGCGGGTTGCGGGGGAGGACGTGCGCAAACTCTCGGATGACGAGCTGGCCCGCCTACGCCGCACGCACATTGGTTTTGTCTTTCAGCAATTTTCGTTGTTGCCCGATACCAACGCGATGCAGAACGTCGAGCTGCCGTTGATCTTCGCCGGCATGCGCCGAGCGGAGCGGCGCGCTCGTGTGTTGGAGGCGCTCACCGCGGTGAGTATGCAGGCGCAGGCGCGCCAGGCAGTTTCACATATGAGCGGTGGAGAGCGGCAACGTGTCGCCATCGCTCGCGCCCTCGCGACGCGCCCCGATGTGTTGCTCGCGGACGAGCCAACTGGCAGCCTCGACTCCACCAACGGCGCGCAGATTATCGAGATGCTCCAACAGCTCCGGCGTGAGCGGAGCTTGAGCGTGCTGATGGTCACTCATGATGAATCCGTCGCCCGCGCCGCGGAAACCTTGTATGAGCTGCGCGATGGGCATCTCCGCGAAGTCTGCATCGAGCCACTCGACGCGCGCCAGCGTGGGCATGAGGAGGACGCCAATGTTCGCTGAGGCGTTCGCGCAGGCGTTGCGCAGCTACCGGGCGCACCGTCTACGGTCGTTGCTTACCGCCGTTGGCGTCATGCTCGGCATTCTGCTGGTGGTCGTAACCGGTTGTGTGGGCGCCGCCTTCCAGCAGGCGATGATTAATCAGACGAAGATTGGCGGGGAGCGCTCGATCCAGTTCACCGTTGGCAGCAAGGCGAATCTCAGCTTTCATTATCTTCCCGTCTTCGATGACACGAATCTCCTTGCCGTGGCATCCACGCCGCATGTCGTGCGCACGGCCCCCGTCAACGTCTACTACAGCGGCGCCGAGCCGGTCAGTATCGCCCTCAGCGATGGCTCGCAGCATCCACTGGTGAGCGCGGTCACCGCGACCACGCCTGACTTTTTCACCATAGACGATCTGACATTCGCGCAGGGCGGCGCGTTTGCCAGTGCGCAGCCACAGCTCGTAGTCGGCGCGGGCACCGCCGACCAGTATGGATTGCATCTTGGCGATCAGGTCGTTCTCACGCTTCCCCAGGTCAGCGCGCAGCCCTTCACGCTGAAGGTCGCCGGCATTCTCGCGCGCCTGCCCAACACGTTGTTTGGCAACAGTGGTGTGTACAACAACCTCCTCGCGGTACCGATCGCGCTCTTGCCATCCACGGGGCGCTATGTCGCTCTCGATGCCCAGGTGGATAGCACGGCCAATTTGACCGCCACCGAATCCGGAATCGAGCAACGCCTCAACGCGGTTCCGGCGATTCAGGTGGCGCTGACAAAGTCCGGCTATCAGGTGATCGGTCTTTCGCAGGCGGATAACGTTGCTACCGTTGGCGCGTTGCTCGGCCAGGTACAGATCTTTGTGATTGTCGTCGCCGCACTGGCGGCTGGGATAGGAGGTATTGGCATCGCGAACACCATGCTGGTCACCATTACGGAGCGCACCCGGCAGATTGGTATCATGCGCGCGGTTGGTGCGACCAGACGGCAGGTTCAGCAGATGTTTCTTGTCGAATCGCTCGTTATCAGTGTCGTCGGCACGGTGGCCGGTATTCTTCTTGGTCTCCTCCTCAGCACCGGCATCACGCTCGCGGCAGCGTTTCCCCTCAGCTTCGCGGTGTGGTCTCTCGTGGTCAGCGCGGTGCTTGGCTTGGTCGTCGGCACGGTGGCCGGACTGTATCCGGCAAGCCGAGCGGCGCGCATCAATATCAAGGAGGCTCTGGCGTATGAGTAATGTCATCCAGGTCTCGGCAGTTCGCCGCGTCACGTCTGAAGGCGCTACGTATCAGCCGCTCTCCGCGCAGGCGGAGACGTTCCATGTAATGCGATCTTCCAAGTATGGCGAGGCGGTCGTCTATCATCCCGCGACGATGACGTTTTACGAAGTCTCGGACGCCGCGGCTGCCGCTGTGCAGTCATGGGAACAAGCGCGCCTTACCAGAAGCACGCTTGACCCAGCGGCGGATGCGCTCGCGCAACGAGTACTGGCGGTGCTTAACGCGATGGTTACACGCAAACCGCCAGTGACCGAGGATGAGGAGGAGATCAATACTCGCCGGCTCCGGCGTCTCGCTATCAACGTCACCCAGGTGTGTAATCTGCACTGTCCGATGTGCTACGCGACGGACGACCACCAGGGATCCGGAACGTATGGCTCCGATGTGCGCTATGTGGTGCCGAGTGTGCCGGAGCAGTCTTTCCGCCGGATGATCGAATATTATCCGGATGGTATTGACATGATCCAGTTTCATGGCGGCGAGCCGCTGCTGCATCCAGTTGGTATCGAGCGAGCATGCGCCAGCATTCTCGCCTACTGCAAAGCGAATGACGTCGAGCCGCCGGCATTCGCCGTCATCACGAATGGCACTTGCTTCACCGATCAGGTGCTTGACATCATCGCCCGCTACGGGATTCGCGTAACCGTCTCGCTCGATGGGATGCGCGAAGTGAACGATATCAATAGGCCATGGGCCGCGGGCCGGAGCGCGTACGATGCCGCCGTGGAGGGTCTGGCCAAGATTCGCGCGCGTGACCTCGGACCCTTCACCATCGAATGTACCGTGAGCAAGCCTCACCTCGGACTCAACCTCGTCCAACTCGCGGAGCACTTTCAGAGTCTGGGCGCGACGAACATTCATATGGCGCCCGCGACCGTCACCCCTGAGCATCCCCATTGGATGACGCCCGACGAGCAGGACCAGCTCCTCGATCAATGGCGCGACTTGTTCGATACGGTGATGGACCGATTCGCGACGCCCACGCCGCTCTACCTGCGCACTGTGTTGGGTCGCATCAGCACATTGAGCGGTAAACATCGTGAAAAGCACTTATGCCCTGCTGGGACGAACACCATTGCGGTGGATGTCACGGGCAACATCTCAGCGTGTTTCATGTTCACTGGCATGCGCGAATTCCAGCTTGGGCGTGTACAGGGCCGGGCGCAACACGACCAGTATCGCCAGCGACAGGATCGTTTGATGCACACGCTGCTCTCGCACCCAACGCTCTGCGCGTCATGTTGGGCGGACGGAGTCTGCGGCGATTGCAGCGCCGGGCAATATATCACCAACATGCGCGAGCAGGAGACCTACCCAGTAAGCTGCCGGTACGATCGGTTGCTCATCGAGCGGGTGATTTTAGGTCTCGCACGGCTGCAGCGCGATCCTGACCTCTGGGCCCGGTTTAAGCGGAACTACAACGGGGCGCCTGAGGACGACGTCGAGTAGCAACCGCGATGAGCGATTGCCGCCTCTCTACTCCGCTCAGCTTCTGCCATACATGGTGCGGGTGGTAAGGCGACGTGTCAGCCTGATCAGGCGGGCGCATCGCTCGGATAGCGATGCCCCAACACCAGCGCGTGTCATGCGTTTCGGACCCTTTTCACCGTTTGCGTTAACAACGAACACAAGTCGGCAAGGCGTGCATGATTGAGCATGTGCGCCGATAAAGGAGACTACATCGTGAACGAAGAGACCCGTGTCAGCGAAGAGACCCGCGTCGCTCAAGCGCAGACCTCCGACGAGGAGAAATTGGTGATTCGTGAAGTGAGCTTGGAGGAGATCGAGCAGATAGACGAGACCTTTGTGCCCGCCTGGGGATTCGGCTGCGGCGCAGGCTGCTAGCGAGCACCTGCTTGAAGCGCCACCTGCCTTTCGGGCAGACTGCAATAACCGCATGCTCATTCACGGCCGGCATACGGTTACTGTAGGGAGGGCCGGACGGCGCCCTGGACTTTAACCTTTCCCATGGCCGCATAACAACACGCCGTGCCTGATTAGACTGACATGCCGCCCTATCACCTGTCTCCCGTCTAGAGAACGAGTGGACCAGCATGATACGTGCATCCGTGGAGCCGACTGATGTCCTTGACGCGCAAGCGCCCGACGACATCCGGCCCGTCGTGCGGCCAGGACTTGGTGCCTGGCCACTCGGACGTCGTAATGGTCGCCTCTGGTGCATCGGGAGCCTGGAGGTAGACCGTTACATTCGCGTGCCGCGCGAGCTCTATCCAGCCGCGCTGGCTCTGGCCGCACTCCTCGATGGTACGCGCACACTCGTTGAGGCTGAAGCACACATTACCAGACACTATGCCGGAGTGACCGCCCCGGTTGTACGGCGGCTCTACCATATGTTGAGTGTCAGCGATCTCCTTCTGGAGCCGCCACCCACGTATATCTACCACAGCGAAACCCGCCGATTATCGCTCGATGTGCTGAGTCTGCCGTTGATGCGGGTGGGTAGAATCGGCGCAACATTGCTTCAGCCGCCTGTGTGGTGGCTGCTGAATCTGGCGGGTTTCGCCATGATCGCTCTGGCCGGCTGGACGCTCACGCAACACCCTGACCTGCTCTCCGCCCGGCTTATCACGGTGCATCAGTCCTTCACACTTGGGCTACTGGTTTCACTCGCGCTCGCGGCGCTCGTCGTGGTATGGCACGAGATGGGGCATGGGCTGGCGGCGTTGCGCTACCGTCTGCCTGTGCGTTCCCTGCGGCTCGCGCTGTACGCTGGCGTAGCGCCCCTCGTCTATCTCGATATCCGGGGCTTGTACAGCGTGTCCCAGTCACGACGCATCTGGATCTGGCTCGCTGGTGTCTGGGCGAACCTCTGCGGGGCCGGTATCCTGTTCGTCCTCGTGACGCACGCGACGCTCCCGGAGCTGGTACAGCAAATCCTCTGGAAGCTGATCGTGCTCAACATCATATTCGTACCCACGAATCTCTCGCCGTTCATGCCGACCGACGGCTATTTCATCCTCTGCAATCTCACCGGGCGGTTTAACCTCCGGTCGGAGCTCCTGACCGTGCTGCGCGCGCCCTTTTCGCGGCGTGGCGCGGCACGGACGGCCCACCTAAGTGTCTTCACGCTGATGTACCTGGTGTTGAGCGCGGCGACATGGGTTGCCGGGGTCGCCTTCTGGATGTGGTGGCTTGTACAGGTGTGTACTGAGCTGTACTGGGTGGCTCAAGGCCCGACACTTGTTCACTGGGCGGTCGCGCTTATGGTGCCCACCGTGCTGGCTCTCGGCATCCTGTACATCACTGTGCGTAGCCAGCGCTTGATGCACGCGCGCATGCGGCCGGTAACTCGTGTGCCGCCGGCGGGCAGCGCGCAGTCATGACAGAAGGGCCTCGAATTTGACAGCACAATTCCCTTCCCACACTCCATTTCGCGATGAGGAAGTCGCACCACTGGCGGCGGAGGGTGCGCTCTTCGATACCCTGACGCTGACTGGATGGCATCGCGTCACGTCCGATCCCTATGCGACATCCTGGGCGCTCCTCGCTGCCCTACACTCAGGCGAGCCGTCCGCGCAGCCATTACGCGCGGGATGCCGGAGATATCTTTTACGCTCCCAGCAGCTCGATGGCTCCTGGGGCCAGACCGTTCAAGAACGATTTCTGATGACGCCGAACGCCTACGTCGCGCTCTCTCTCGACTACGAACGCGGCACCGAGGACATCCCCGCGACGGAGTTCGCCGAGCTGCGGCGAGCAGTCCTTGCGGCGCGCACATATCAACGAAAAATGGAGACGCTTATCTATCCGCGCCTGCCTGGAGAGCTGATGCGTTGTTTCCGCCCGCTCTGTGTCGTTGCTGCCACCGCCGGACGAGAGCGCCTGGTGGAGCGCCTGCTCCCGCTACTGCCCCCACCTGAGCTTGCGGAGCTGCCAGCTTCCGATCAGATGTGCTTTCAGCTCGTCGGACTCTGCGATACGCTTCCACGAATGTGGCAGGCAGCCCAACAGGAGGAGGTCGCGACACTCTGCGCCCGCCAGCTTCAAAACGGAAGCTGGTGGTGTGTCACCGATTTCACGGCGATGGCGTTGCTGGCGTTGACGGCGCACGCCGAGACGGAACAGGTACGTGAGCGCGGATGGGAATATCTGCGCGCGGCGCAGAACGAGGACGGCGGCTTGCCACAATTCTTCGACTGCGAGGTATTTCTTACCGCGTATGTTTGCTACGTGTATGCGGCCCTCGTCGCTTCGCATCACATGCCGGTGCCGGAGCGGCTCCTCGCGCTCACACCGTGGCTCCGCGCACGGCAGCAGCCATCCGGACTCTGGAGTTTCACGCCGGCATTTCCGGGCGGTGATCTCGACGACACCGCCTGGCTTGTGCTCTGGCTCCGCGAGACTAATGGAGCGGATCTCCACGACGCGGCAATCGCGCGAGCGGTGACGGCGATGCTCGCGCGACAACGTGCCGACGGGTCTTTTCCGAGCTGGGCGGATCTGGGCGGTGACCCAGATGTGACCGCGCATGTCCTGCACGCACTCTGGGCGCTGGACATCCGCTCTCCCGCAGCAGAACGCGCGCTCAGCTACCTGCTCGCGCGGCAACGAGAAGATGGATCATGGCCGGCGACCTGGCATGTCAGCCCGGTTTATGGCACGGCACAGGCGCTGCACGCACTGGCACGTGGACCTTACACAGATGTCTCGCGCCACGCCGTCGAGCGCGGCATTGCGTATCTCATGCGGGCCGTTGAAGGCGCGGCTGATTCGCGCACGTTCGTGGCGGAGGAAATGAGCATGGCGTGTTGGGGGCTGGCCGCGATCTGGCGGACAACCTGGCTCGATGCCGCGCTCCAACAACAAGCGCAGGCGGCTGTGAAGCGACGGCTATGCGCCGCCTCGCCGACCACCTCACCACCGGCTCTGTCGCTCACAGCGGGCGCCGCACACTCCATTGCTGACGCGCTTCCGAGCGAGCCCCCTCCGCTCTGGCTGGCTCAGTTTCGCTACACATCTGCACCGCTGCGGCTGGCGACTGCTGCCGCCTGTGCCCGTGCGCTGGCGGTCGAATAGGGTATCTAGCGTCATCTGCCCAATACACAGACCGGGCCGCCCCGTGTAAGCGCATTCGCCGTGCTGGCGCTGGCGGTCAGGATTCCACGTCGCCCCAGCTAATAGTGCGCCGCGTGCCATCGTCCAGGCGCACGAGGAGCGCGCCCTCGGCGGTAACGTCTTCTGCCACTCCGGCGAGGGCGCCCGGATCCTGGCGCACAGTGACGCGCTGGCCGAGCATGCTGAGGCGAGCACGCCAGCGATTGCGAACGGTATTTTGGGCCTCCTCATTGCCGGCTGCCTGAAGGAGTCCGTATAGAGACTCCAGACGGCGAAGCAGCTCCCGCAGCAGTGACTCGCGGGAAACCTGGTGACCGGCAGCCTGTTCGAGGGTAATCGCGCGAGCGGCGAGATCGGGATCGTGGGCGAAGGAGCCATTGACATTGAGGCCGATGCCGAGAATCGCTACACCGTCGCTGACCTCGATGAGGATGCCGCAAACCTTGCGCTCGCCTACGAGCACATCATTGGGCCACTTGATGCCGGGGCGCAGGTTAGTGACCTGTTCGATGGCCTCGGCTACGGCAAGGGCCGCGGCCATCACCAGGTAGTGCGGCGGAAAGGTGGGGCGAAGCACGAGCGAGAGAGCGAGCATCTGGCCAGGCAGCGCCTTCCAGGGGCGGCCGACCCGGCCGCGACCCGCTGTCTGGTCGTCGGTCGTCACGAGGGTGCCTTCGATGGCGCCCTCGCGGGCAAGACCGGCGGCGTGGCTATTGGTGGATGGGATCGTGGGGAAGTAGATAAGGGGATTGCCCAGGCGCATTCCGGCCAGGGATGCTTGGAGCAGGTCCACGTCGAGCTGGTGTGGAAGTCGGGTGGGCATGCCAGCGGGGAGGTCGTGCTCGTCCATGGGGAATCTCCGAACCAAAAGGAAACCGGGGAGAAAGCCACTCGGCTCTCTCCCCGGTTGAAGCCGCGCAGGCAGGCTCTTCACCGACCTGGCAGGCCGTTTATGTGTTTCAGACTCTTCCTCGCCCTGAAGTGAGGCGTGATCAAAAACAACAAACGCCGCGATTTAGCGGTAGCACTCTCCCATGGACTCGGTGTGAAGAGTATTCGCACTGCCTGCGCAGCCTAAACGTTCACTCACTGCACACCACCTCCTTTCGTTGCCATGACTATACCACCCCACTGAGCGGGCGTCAAGATGTGGCAAAAAAGTGGCGGCGAGCCAGCCGCTACCGTAGTACGCATCGCATATGCGGTCCTATGACCAGGGCCGGCGCACGGCACAAAAGAGAGGTGCCGGCGTCAACTCGCGGCTGTGGATGAGTCGCCAGCGGTGGCCTGGGCGTCGTAGCGCTCGTTCATGCGGCGGAGAACGGACGCGTACGTGGCGAGGCCGAGGGCGAGGACGGATGGCAGGTAAAAGAGGCCAATGTTGCCGGCGGTCAGGGCGCAGCCAAAGAGCACGAGCGCGCCGCCAGCCCAGAGGAGAATCGCACCGTTGCGGATGCCGAAGCGCGACTCCCCGACCGCGCCGGCAGCCGCCGCGAGCACGGCGACGAACATCCCAACCGTGAAAGCCCAGCCGCTGGCGGTGAGACCGGCGCTTGCCAGCGATGTGTAGCGGATACTGGTACACTGACGCAGGGTGCTGCCGCGGTCGGCACAGTAGCTTACCAGCGGCCCGAAGAGCAGTACGAGCATGCCAATCACACTCAGTATGCCAGCGGCAAGGCCCGCGCCCAGCTCGATCTTTCGCATGACCCTGCTCCCGCTTAGAGCGTGTAGGACTGGCGCGCTTCCAGATAGCGTGGATCGTCGCGGCGCATGAGATCAGGGTTGTGCCCCTTCGCGACGGCCAACCAGTAGCTCAAGAGGTGTAGCGGGACATGGTACGGCGCCGGGGAGAGCGCTTCTGGGCATGTGGGCAGCGGCAGAAAGTCATCGGCGGCGGCCTCTAGCTCGCTGTCACCCGCTTCACCAAGCGCGACCGTCGTGCCACCCAGAATCCGCGCCGTGCGGAGCAGGTCCAGTGCGCGGGCGCGGCCAGGGCCAGGCGGCGCGATGGCGACCAGCACGACATCGCCCAGCGTGGCTACTGGCCCGTGAAGCACTTCTTCCATCTCCATGCCGCTGCTATCCGTGTAGTTTGTCTCACGCATCTTGAGTGCGGCTTCGAGCGCGCTGGCACGGTTGCCGCCGGCTCCCGCGAAGATAAAGCGCTGGCGGCCGGCAAGTCGCTGGGCGAGGGCGCGGATTTGGCTATCCAGTGCGAGGGCTTCGCGGTGCAGTGCGGCAATCGCCTGCACGTGTGTCTGGAGCAGAACAGCGGCGGCCTCATCCCCGGCGCTGGCGGCGACGGCGCCGACGGCAAGATCGGCAAGGGCGGCGAGCATGAGACTGTAGCTGATGGTGTATGCGAACGATTTGACATCGCCGTAGCCGATATCGAGCACAGCCTGCGCGTTGCGGGCAGCCAGGCTCTCGCGATTGCCGGTAATGGTAAGACAGAACGCGCCAGCGCCACGGGCACGGCCAAGGGCGGCGTTGGATGCGGTGGGTTTGCCGCTGTGGCTGAGCACGATGAGCACGTCGTCGCGGTTGGGCGCATCGCGTTCGTAGCTGGCTAGCTCGAATGCCTGGATGGCTCTCGTGTCTACATTGCCGTCGGTGAAATCGCTGATCAGCGACCGGCCCACCAGCGCGGCATGGTAGGCGGTGCCGCAGCCGGTGAGGTACACGCGGCGCGCGCTGGCAAGGCGCGCGCCCAGTGCAGCTCGATGCCGGCGCTCCAGCTCATCAGGGGTGAGCAGGGAGTCGAGAGCAGCCGGCGTCTCCCGCATCTCCTCATACATCCAGAATGGGTGACTCGAACGTGTCGGCACCATGCGCTACCGTCTCTTTCATTCCATCACGGCGTAACTGGGGTCTCGTTGGATACGCCACTCGGAGCCACGGACGAGCGGAGCGGGTGTATCACGGAGACGAGAAGCCCACCGGGTTAGTGTCTCACATCAGCAGCGGGGATTTCAACGCCGGTCTTGCCGGCTGCGTGGGTTGGGAGCAGGCTGGCGGACCTGGCGGCTCGCTGACCGGCCAGGCGGTGGACTATAGCTGTCGTAGCCGCTCTGGGAGTTGGCGGCGTATCCTTGACCGCGTGAGCCATAGCCGCCCTCAGGTGAGCGGTATTGCATTCCCGAAGCCTGGCGGCGATCGTTGCCGGTGTTCCAGTCCGGCGATACTCCAGAATGAGCAAGCGCGGCGCGCTTGCGTCCGGCGCGCTTGCCGCCCAGCAGCGCCTTGAGAAAGGGGCCATAACCGCCGCGCACCAGGACGAGCAGGGCAATCGCCGCGATGATGACGCCCAGGATGGCGACAACGCAGCTCAACGTGGAGGCCAGTAGCAGACCGTTGGAGCCGAACGCGGAGGGCGTGATGCCCTGAAGGGGGCTGTTGTCGTTGGTGCCGACAGTGGCCTGCGAATAGACCACCCGTGTCACGTTCGGCCCGGCAGGCCCACCACCGCCACCCTGGCCGCCACCGCCACCACCACCACCGCCGCCGCCATTTGGCGCAGTTGTCGCCGTCGCCGTTGCGGTGGGCGAAGCGCCGGGTGTGGGTGTGGCGGCTCCAGTGGGGGTGGCAGTGGGGGTGACAGTGGGGGTGGCAGTCGGAGAAAGGGTAATCGAAACGGTGAGTAAGCAGGGAGGACAAACGGAAGAAGCGCCAGCTGGTATCTTCGGCAGATTCACCGAGCCGAAAGCGAAGACCGCCGGCGAAACCAGCGCGCTGAGCACGAGGAGCAGCCAGCCGCAGGCGATGGCGAGCACGAGCGCTCGCAGCGGTGAGCGACGAGGCCGGCCCATGTCTTCGTGCCGTGGCATGCCTCGCTCCCCTCACCTCACTGGACACACTTCGCTTCATCCCGGCGTCAGTCTAGCGGCGCGAGCGTGGCTATGTCAACAGCACAGTACCAGAGAACCGCGCAGCGTGCCGATTGAGCCTGGGCGCGTGCCGCCCACCGATACAAGATGGTAGAATATGAGGCAGTGCTGTCCGGTTTTGAAGGTACCGGGGCGCCGCTCAACCAGCGAGGCGGAATATGTCCAAGACCATCCAGAGCACGATCATGCTCTTTCTCATCGGTATCGGATTCGGTATCTTCAGCATCTTCAGCCTGGCGCATGCGAAGACGCAGGATGACGTCATTCAGGCGATTCTCTACATGATTCCAGCGGTGGCCGCTTTCGGCGCCCTCATATTGCTCCCGTTCCGCCGGGCGGGTTAGCAACCAGCACGCCGCCTGGACCGTAGGCGCTGATTGCTCACCCCAGGAGCGCGTGCGAGCGGATTCGCCGGGTATACGTCTGCTTGCGGAAGGAAGGGTAGCATATGCTGACAACAGAGGACGCTCGCCAGGTGGGCAATCGAGACGGCGAGGTAACGCCGCGGACGCCCCGTGTGCCGGGCGGTTTTCCCAGCCGGAGGATGCGCCGCCTGCGCCGCACCGAAAGTCTGCGCCGGATGGTACGCGAGACGAGTCTCGACCCGGCCGATTTCCTGTATCCATTGTTCGTGAGCGAAACGGTTTCCGCTCCAACGCCCATCGTCTCGATGCCGGGACAGCAGCAGTGGCCGCTGGGCGCGCTGGGAGAGCAGGCACGGCTGCTTTCGCGGCTCGACATTGGTGGCGTGCTACTCTTTGGTATCCCCGCGGTGAAGGACGAGCTGGGCAGCGGCGCATACGACGATCATGGAGTCATCCAGCGGGCGATCCGCGAGATCAAGCAGGCCGCGCCAGAGTTAGTGGTAGTGACGGATGTATGCCTGTGTGAGTACACGAGCCACGGACACTGCGGCCTGGTGCGCGACGGCGAGGTGCAAAACGACGAGACGCTGGAGTTGCTCGCGCGCGAGGCGGTATCGCACGCGGCGGCGGGTGCCGATATCGTGGCGCCTTCGGATATGATGGACGGGCGCGTGGCGGCGCTGCGTGAGGCGCTGGATGCGGCAGGCTACGCGAATGTACCGATCATGGCATATTCCGCGAAGTTTGCCTCCGTGTTCTATGGCCCATTCCGCGATGCGGCGGAGTCCGCGCCGCAATTTGGCGACCGGCGGGCGTATCAGATGGATCCCGCCAACGGACGCGAGGCGCTGCGCGAGGTTGAGCTTGATGTGGCGGAAGGCGCCGACATGGTGATGGTGAAGCCCGCGCTCCCCTACCTGGATGTGCTGGCGCGCGTCCGCGACCGCTGGGATTTGCCCATCGTCGCCTACAATGTCAGTGGCGAGTACGCGATGCTGAAAGCCGCCGCGGCGAATGGCTGGCTGGACGAGCGTCGTGCCGTACTCGAAACACTGACAGGCATCAAGCGAGCTGGCGCCGACATCATCATCACCTACCATGCGATTGATGCGGCGCGCTGGCTGGCGGAGTGAGCGCTGCGTGGCAATAGGAAACGAGGCGGCCACTGGCGCCGTCAACGCTGGAACAGCATCAGTCGCGGCGGTGAGGCGGCGTCTCCCGGCCTGGCTCGTTGCGCCGCGCGGCGATACCGCGGTGCGGCTCCTGCTCATCGGCGTCGCGCTCGCATTCCAGAACTATCTGGAGTTTCCGCGCAACGGCCTGAATGCCTGGCTGGGCAAGCCGCTGGCCAGCATCTTCGCTTTCCTGGCGCTTTCGGGATCGCTCGTTTTTCTCATCCTGGCGCTCAAGGATCGTGTGCCACGCTGGCGCTGGCTTCGCTCACGGCGGACGCAGGTGGCCGTGCTGGTGGTGACGCTGGCCGCCTGCCCGACGGGACTGCATCAGTTAGGTGTTATCGCAACGGCTGGCTTCCAGGCGCCGCAATACTCCAACGACGGCACGACGCTCGATCACTACGCCGCGATGCAAGTGTTGCGGGGGCACAATCCCTACGTGACGGTCAACATCGTCTCGGCGAATGCGGCGCTTGGGCAAGATGCGCTCCATACGACGCCGCTCCGGCAGGGGAAGTTCGCCACGATCCCATGGGATAGCTATCCCTCAAAGCAGCAGATACAGAGCGCGTTCAAGAGCGAGCCTACGGGTAATCCCGCCGCCACGCCAGAGTTTGAGTCGCATGTGAGCTATCCGGCGCTGGCATTTCTGCCGCTGGTGCCGTTTGTTTGGGCCGGTTTTCCCAGCGTAGTGCCATTCTTCGCGCTCTGTCTCATCGCGCTGGTGGCGCTGCTCGCCGCCGCCGCACCCAAAGAGCTGCGACCGTGGGTGCTGCTGCTCGCGCTGGCCGATGCGCCGCTCTTAGACGCTACCGTGACTGGCGATTTGGACATCTTCTACATCCTCCTGCTGTTCGTGGCGTGGCGCTGGTGGCGCAAGCCACTGCTCTCGGTGCTATTTTTGGGCCTGGCGCTCGCGGCGAAACAGCTTGCGTGGTTCTTCGTGCCGTTCTATCTCATCCTGGTTTGGCGGGAGCGCGGCTGGCGTGAGGCTATCGCGCGACTCGCGGGCGCGATGGCGATCTTCGCGGCGATCAACCTGCCGTTCGTCGTGAGCGATGCGCATGCCTGGCTGGCAGGAATTCTGGCGCCGGAGGTTGATCCCATGTTCCCCGGCGGGAACGGGCTGATCCGGCTCTCACTCGGCGGCATTCTGCCACTCGCGCCGTCTATTGCCTACACAGCGCTGGAAGTCGTCGTGATGGCCGCGTGTATCGTGTGGTACTGGCGGAATGGACAGCGCATGCCGGAGCTAGGCTTCGTGCTGGCGGTGCTGCCGCTCTTCTTCGCATGGCGGAGCCTGACGACCTACTTCTACTTCGTGGCGCTGCCCGCGCTGGCGCTGCTGCTGGCGCGCGAACGCCAGTCGGACGCACTGGCATCCGCGTCCGCGTCCGCGCGAACGCCCGCACGGCCCGCGCGCCAGTCTACCCGCTCGAACAACACGCCGCGGACACTGCCCCGCCGCCTGCGTTCCGGGAGGTCCTGACATGCGCGGCGGCAACGTGGCGAGCGCCGCTCCTGGCAAGGTAACCGTGTGGGGCTGGTTCGGACGGCTCCTGATGGCGCTGGACGGCGACGCGCGCGCGGCTCGCTGGACGCTGGCGGGCGCGTGGGGCGCGACCCGGCTAGCGCTGTTCGTTGGCATGCTACTGAGTCATAGCTACTGCGACCCTGGATTCTACAAGTATGCGGGCTATCTGGCGGCAGGACAATGGCCCTACCGGAACGTGCCGGCGGAATATCCGCCGCTGGCCATTCTGCTGCTCCTATTGCCGGCCTTGCCACTGCTGCCATTCGCGGGTATTGCGCCGCGACCTGATCGCGCCTTCAACACGCCGATTATCGCGCTGCCGCATCCGAACCCTGTACGCTATGCCGCCTACGGTATCAGTTTCGCCGTCGAGATGCTGGTGATTGACGCGCTGACACTGTGGCTATTGCGCCGGGCAGCGCGCCGGCATCTTGCGGGCGATCCACGGGGCGTGCGAACGGGCCTGCTCTACACCGTTCTGGTATTTTTGAGCGGCGCGCTGCTGCAGAAGTTCGATCTTGTCGTAGGGACGCTCTGCCTCGTCGCGGTCGTGGCGATGGCTGAACGGCGCACATGGCTGGCGTGGGGAGCCATTGCGGCGGCGACACTCGTGAAGGGCTTCCCGTTGCTGGCGTTGCCGGTGCTGATTGGTTATGAGCTACGGCAGGCGCGCGCGGCAACGTTACTCGAAGCCCTGCGAGCACGCCAGGGTGCGCTGGGGCGCGGCGCTCTCGCGTTCGGTGGCGCGTTGGCGGCGCCCACGCTCGTCGTGGTGATCTTCGCCGGAGTGCCCGCCGTCGTGAACACGATCACCTATCAGACCGTTCGAGGCACGGAAATCGAAAGTCTCTATGCCAACGTCATGCTGGCGCTCGGCTGGCTGCCGGGATTGGGCGTTACCACGGCGTTCTCGGCGGAAGGACTGGCACGCATCGTTCATTCCAGGCTGGAGGCGCTCGTGGCGCCCGCCAGTATCGTGCTGCTGGCGGGCGCGCTGCTGGCGGCGTATGCCGCCACCGGGAAGGCGCTGGCTCAGCGTCGCGATACTCGTAGACGCCGCCTGGACGGCTTGCAGCTACTCACGGCGGGCGTGGCATGTGTGCTGCTGGCCTTCTTATTGACGTTTCGAGTGCTGCCGGCGCACTATCTGTTAGTTATACTGCCGCTGGCGGCGCTCCTGCGGTTGCCATCACGCCGTCTCCAGCGTCTCTGGATAGGCGGACTGATCGGCGTGGCCGTACTGGGACAGGTTGTGGAGGGCACCTGGCAGGCGCTCGTTGGTCTGGCGCCGGGTGCCGTTTTATTGTTGAGCGTAAGGAATATCGCCTGGATTGTGGCATTTGCCGCGCTCGTCGTGGCATTATGGCAAAGGCCGGTCGAGCTTGCCCGGACATGAAGTTGGGAGAGCGCACGACATGAAGGCAGGCGTAAGCCTCGCCAAGCCGCGCGAGGAAGGCGAAAGTGCGCCTCCTGAGCGTCGTTCGTCGAGCACCAAGAAGACACTACACGCTGCGTCACGGATTCCGGGCTTCAGCCCCCGTTCCGAGGATGCCATCGCGCTACGCCTGCGCCGGGTGCCGCCGGTGCGTCTCATCCTGGGCGCGGGCGCGCTTTCCGCGCTCATATACCTGTCCTTCGTGCTGGCGTTTCCCATTCTCGCGCTCTGGAATCACCCACATGTCGCGGGCGATCCGGCGTCCGTCAATGATTTGGGCCACATCACGGGATATAGTCCGCTCGCCGCCTTCGCGTTCGTCGCCGCGATCCTTGGCCTTTTTGCCTGTCAGTTCTTCGCCCTGACCGCTGTCTCGCGCGTCAAGCAGACGGGTGTGCCGAAGACGCGGTCCGACCGGCTTGTGCGCCGCGTGACACTCGCCGCTCCAGCCGTCTTTGCCGCGCTGATGATCTGGATGCAGCCGGTGACGACGACGGATCTGTATGGCTACATCGCACGTGGCTACCTGATGGTCCACCTCCATCTGAATCCAATGACGCAAGCGGCGACACAATTGCCGGGCGGATTTGTGGTTAGCCGTCCCGCGGCGCCGTATGGACCCGCCTGGTTGCTGGTGGCCGGACTCGTCTCACGGCTGGCGGACGAGAATCTGCTGGCCAATATGCTGGCATTCAAGCTCATCGGCTTCGCGGGCGTTCTCGTGGCGCTCTGGTTGGTGGATGCGCTCGCCCGCCGGCTGGCTCCTGAGCGACGGTTACGGATTTATGTGCTCGTCGGCTGGAGTCCTTTGCTGATCTTCGAGTCGGTGGGCAACGGCCACAATGACATCATCATGGTCGTGTGCGTGCTGGCGGCATTTTTGTTGATGCTCAATGAGAAGTCGCGCACGGCCTTCGCTTTTCTGGTGCTGGGCGCCCTCATCAAGTACTTCTCGATCGTCTTCATACCGCTCTGGCTCGTCTATGAGCTGCGCCATCGCGTGCGGGACGGCTACGTCCCTGGGAGCCGTCACCGCCGCCGCGCGCTGGTGGAAGGTGGCACGCTCCGTCTCTGGGCCAGCACAGCCGTCAGCACCGT
Organism: Ktedonobacterales bacterium; assembly: GCA_035310125.1. GTDB lineage: Bacteria > Chloroflexota > Ktedonobacteria > Ktedonobacterales > JADMIN01 > DATGEP01. Next base: position 36,471 of record DATGEP010000346.1, on the reverse strand, counting down.
CCGTGAGATTGATGTGCGGGCGGCGACACTGCTCACTATCGAGGTGTCCGCCATTGGCGTGGCGCTCGTGGCGTTATTTTACGCACCCTTCTGGCAAGGACTACAGACATTTACGGGTGTCGGCACACAGCTGCGTCCGCTGTATTACAACAGCTCGCTGGTCGGTTTCTTCACCGCGCCATTGCAGCTTATCGTTACGTCCACGGCCCAATATAAAGCGCTGGATAAGGTAATCCGCCTGCTGTTCTACGCGCTATTCGCCGGGTACGCCTACCTCCAGGCGCAGCGGCTCTGGGTGCTTGGCCCCGATGCCACGCTCCGTGAAGTCATCAATGCCGCGGCAAAAATTACCTTCGCCGCGCTGGTGCTCATCACATTCTGGTTCCAGCCGTGGTACGTCGCCTGGCTGCTGCCGCTGGCGGCGCTCTCAGATGAATCGTTCGTGCGCTGGCAGGGAACAGCGCTGGCGTGCGGCGCGCTGCTGACCTACGCGGTCGCCAACTTCCTGCTCGTCGGGGAGCCGGGTATTGGCCGCAATCTGTTCGTGCAGTTCTTTGAAGTGCTGGTCGCTTTCGGACCACTGCTCTTGCTCCGCGCTTCCCCGTACAGTGAGGGCTGGATAACGGTAGTGCGCCGGTATGGCACCCTTCTGAGCGACTCGTTGGGTAAGTGGCCGCAGTTCTGGCAGCGGCTGATGCTCATCCTCATCCTTATTGTCGCGTGCCTGCTACGGCTGGTGCGGCTGGGAAATCTCTTCGCGCCGGTCACGTCGGGGAGCGCCGATGCGACCCTGTTGCAACAGATCAGTGGGCAGCTCCGGCTTGGTATCACTGATCCTCAAGGGCTGCACGGGCCGTTCGATGCCTTGCAAAATCTCATGATAGATGTCTTCGGGCGCACGCCGTTCGCGCTTTTGCTTCCTTCCGCTATTTTCGGCTCCATCACGGTATTTGTCATCTATCTGCTGACCAACGAGATCCTGCGGCCGGGGAACCAGCCCGGGCGCCGCGCGATCATGCTGCTGGCGGCGCTGCTCGCCGCGACATCTCGCTGGCACGTGTCGTTGAGCCGCAGCGGTGTCGAAGTGGTCGTTCTGCCGTTGTTGCTGGCCCTGGCCGTCTATCTGCTACTGCTGGCGTTGCGGATGTCGGTCATACCAGTGCCTCAGGCGTTGGCGGTTACCCGGCCGGCCAGTAAGAGCGGCCCGTATAGCAAACGGTCGCTGCGGTCACGGGGACGCCATCAGTCCGCTCAGGCGCTACAGGATGCGCGAGCGGCTCGAACGAGGCTGGAACGGCGACGCATGCTCCTGTTCATCGGCAGTGGCGTGTGTACGGGCGTGGCTTGTGACGTTGCTCCAGGACTCTGGCTCGTGCCGCTCATGGTCATTGGGGTATGTGTGGTGTGGCGCTGGTGGCATCCTCGTCAGGCGCGACTGCCGCGCAGTGGTGTGTTCGCGCTGGCCATCAGCACCCTGCTCACCGGCATCCCGGTCATCTGGCACTACGCCAGCCCCCACTTCGGCTTCCCGCGCGGGAGTGATGTGCTTGCGCAGTCCAGCGCGCATCCCGCGAGTGGACCGGGCGTGCTCTCGCCGGAGTTTTGGGGAGTGGTAGTGCGCAATGCCTGGGACGTGCTGCGCCTGCTCGCTTCGCAGGATTACAGCGCCGGCTATCCGTCCTCAGGTGGTACTCCCATTATTCCATCGCTGCTCGGGCCATTCTTCTACCTCGGACTGATCTTCATCGTGTGGCGCTGGCGCAGCTTCACATCGCAGGCGTTACTGTTACTGCTGGCGCTGCCTCTCGTTGCCAGTATCGCGGTCGGCGTATCGCCTGGCGTCATCGAAGCGGCGAGCGTATTACCGGCGATGTGTATCATTCCAGCCATTGGCATCTATGAGACGATGAGCTGGCTCGGCCACCTCCCGATTGTGCTGGATCGCGTGTCGGGGGTACGGGTCTTCTCGACGCCGGAGCAGATAGGCCGGATACTGTTGCTGGTTTTCCTGGTCGTGAGCGCCCTTCGCACCTTCTTCTGGTACTTCGAGGTGACGCTGCCGGCGACGACGCCCAATCAGTACGTTCCAACGTACGTTGGCCCGCGCATCGCGGCGGTGCAGGCGGACTCGCCCGGTACACCGTTTGTCATCACCTACCGGGCAAGCCCTTCCTCATCTCAGCGCTTTGATCAGTAGGGCGCGCGGCGGCGAGTAGCCGCCGCATTCGTGCCATGCCCACCGGGGCCGGAGCCGCGAATGAGTGGCCATAATACAGGAGAAAACAGCATGTCTGCCAGCAAGTCCACGCCCCCAGCCGGCGAGCCGGCGCGCGCGAGAGAGATTGTCGCGCGGCTCCGCAAGGATTATCCCGATGCGCGTTGCTCGCTGAACTTCACGAATCCGCTGGAGTTACTGGTCGCGACCATGCTCTCAGCCCAGTGTACCGATGAGCGTGTCAACGCCGTAACCCCCGCGCTCTTCAAGAAATATCGAACGGCGGCGGACTATGCGCGAGCAAATCCGGAGGAGCTTGAGCAGGATGTAAAGCCGACGGGATTCTATCGCAACAAGGCGAAGCACCTCCGAGAAATGGGAGCGCAGCTCGTCGAGCGGTTCGGCGGTGAAGTGCCGAAGACGATGGCGGAGCTGACATCGCTGACGGGTGCGGCGCGCAAGACGGCGAACGTCGTGATGGGCAACGCCTATGGCATTGTCGAAGGCGTCGTGGTGGATACGCACGTGGGACGCATATCGCAGCGGCTTGGCCTGACGAAAAACGACGATCCAGTGAAGATCGAGCAAGATTTGATGTCGCTGCTGCCCCAGACGGATTGGCTTGACCTGTCGCACCTGATGATCTACCACGGGCGCGCCGTCTGCCAGGCGCGCAAACCGCTCTGCGAGCAATGCTCCCTGGCGGATATCTGCCCAACTGGCAAGGTAAACCTGGGTCTCGCGCCAGTCGCGGCGAAGGCGCCAGCTGTGGCGAAGGCGCCAACTGTGGCGAAGGCGCCGGCGCGTGTGGCGAAGGTGCGGAAGTAGGCGACGTAGGCGTGGAAGCAGCGACAACCCTCAAGCGCCCACTGGATGCGCTGGCACGGCTACGCAGGCCGCAACGGACCGGCGCGCGGCGGAAGTCAGCGGGCGCCGGCTGGATCATGCTGCTTGTCGTGCTGTGCGCGGCATATTTCGTTCCGCGTGGCGCATCGTGGAATGCCGACACCCACATCTTTCTCACGGCCAGCATAGTGGATCGCGGCACGCTGAACATTGACCCGCTGGCCGCCTACACCGGCGACAAGTCCTCCGCAGGCGGCCACTACTACGCCGACAAGGCGCCGGGGCTGTCGCTCGCCGCCATTCCCGCCTACATGCTTTTCAAGCAGACGCTCATGTCTGGCAGGCCCTACACCGCCTTTTTCACGGCTCCAGCGGATGCGCGGACGGATTTTTTGATTCGCTATCTGCTCGCGATTCTCTACGCCGCCGTGCCTACTGGGATCCTCGCTGCGCTGCTCTATACGTTTCTCGCGCGGCTGGGCATGAGTGATGGGTGGCGGGCCGGCGTCGCGCTTACGTACGCGCTTGGGACGATGGCGCTCCCGTTCGCGGGCGAGTTTTTCAGTCACCAGCTTGCCGCCGCGCTGCTCTTTGGCGGCTTCGTGCTGCTCTATCGTATTCGGCACGGCGAGCTGGCGGACCGGCTCACGCTGGTGGCGGGCTTTCTGCTGGGCTACGCGATTCTCACGGAATATCCCACGGTGCTCATCGCTGGCGCGTTGGGCATCTATGCGCTGACTTCGCCGTCCAACGGGCGGCGTCTCGCGGTGCTGTTGGCGCTGGGGGCCGCGCCGCCGCTGCTCGTGGGCGCCATCTACAACACCCTGGCCTTCGGTGGCCCGCTGAGTCAGGGGTACGCGCATCTGGCGGGACCGGAGGTGTTTCGCACGGGGCAGGCGCAGGGGCTCATGGGCATCACCTATCCCCACCTGAATGCGCTCTGGCAGACGACGTTTGGGCCGTATCGTGGCATGTTCCTGTTCTCGCCCGTACTGCTGCTGGCGATTCCTGGATTTCGTCTGCTCTATAAACACATCGAGTGGCGGGTCGAGGCGCGCCTCTGGCTCGCCATTGTCACCGTCTATGGACTGTTTGCCATCTCATACTTCGCCTGGGACGGCGGCTTCAGCATGGGGCCGCGCCAGTTTCTGCCCGCGCTACCGTTCCTGGTGCTTCCCATTGGAGAGGTGGTGCGCATCTGCCGCCAGCCAGGGTGGCGAATCACAGCCGGCGTGCTTGCGATAGCCTCAGCTCTGGTGGTAGGCGCCGCGACGGCGGTGGGGCCGCTCTTCGACCCACGGTACGCCTCGCCGCTGACACAATGGGTCTGGCCGCGCCTGCTCGCGGGCCAGCTCGACAACAACTGGGGCATGCTCTTCGGTCTGCCGGGGCTGCTCCAACTTCTCCCGCTGGCGGCGCTGGCCGCCGGCATCGTCCTCTGGCACTGGCGCGGCGTACGTCCGCATGCTACAGTATGCAGCGGCCCGTAATGCTGGGCTGCTATGCCGAGAGCGGAGTGGAGTTCACATGGGTGGGTGGAGGGCCGGTTCGGTTCGGATAACGGCGCGCCTGTTGACCGCGATGGGGCTGGCGCTGCTGCTTGTGGGCGCGGCTATCGGGTGGATACTGCCGCGTGTGCCGGACAGTGTCCCGATTGCCAGGCAGGCGTATATACTGGTGGCGCGCGCGGGCATTGACACCAGCGGGTATCTCGGTGCGGATATCACGGCGCTCGCGGTCATCATCGCGGTCGTCATCGGCTTCAACGCCACAACCCTCCAGATCGCCGGGCAGACGCACTCGCTGGCGCTGGTGCGCGTCATCCTTCTCTCGCTGACGCCGTTTCTCCTCTGCTGGAGCGTCACCACCGGCGTCGCGCTGATCTACTTCCTGCTGCCGCCTATCTATGTGGCGCAGCTCTGGCAGATGCTGCTCTGGTTCGCCGCCGTAGTCACCCTGATGGTGGCGTACCTTTGGGATCTGCCGTGGCGCATCTCTGGGCAGTATGTTGGCCTGTGGGCGATTCGTAAGCTGCGCGGCAAGCCGATTGCCCAATGGGAGTCGCTGGATAGCTACTCCGCGCTGCAAAGCGCCGTCTCGCTGGCAGCCGCCCGCGGCGACCTGGGCACCGTGCGTGCGATTACCCTGGTGCTGGGCCACTTCCTCGCGGGCGTGCTGGACCCTCGCGCCGAAAGCAGGCCGGAATACGACCGGGACCGCTATCGTGCGCTGAAAAATCTGCTCTCCGGCTGCGCCCAGAACGCGGGTCAGGCGCCAAACGCGGTGGCCTACAATCTTGGCTATGTTCAGGCGGGCGTGCTGCTGCAAGCCATCGCGGTCGGCCACACGCTGGACGATCCCCACCACGACCTGTTTTCCGGCATGTTCCGCGCTGTGAAGGGGACGCCGGAACGCCTCAATCCGCTCTGGACCGGCACACGCCACGCGCTCTGTCGCGCCTCGCATTCCAGCAAGTCCTATCTGTTGCAATATTGGTTGGAACATAAGCGCTGGCCGGGCGACGATCCTCGCCGGGTCGTTGCCGTTGCCGAGGGGCTGGCGTGGATCCACGCGGGGTGCTGGCGCGAGCTGCGAGCGGCGCTGCCGCTGGAGGACGCGAACGCCGAGGCGGCGCAGATGCTGCTGGATCTCTATCGCTACCTTGTCATCCACCTGGGTAGGCAGGGAATCAGCGAGCGCGCCGGCGCCGGGCCGGTGCGGCTCGCTGATTTGCCGCTCAGCATGCTCGACACGGTGCATGCCGCCGTTCTCCGTGTGTGGCCCAACGGCGACGCCGATCAGGTCCGTGTGACGGTGGTAAATGCCTACGAGAGCTACCGGAAGCAGCTCACACAGGCGATTGGGTCGAGGCGCTAAAAGCGCCACACGCGCTGGCTACGCAATGCCGCGCGCGACGGCAAGCTCGGCGTTGAGTAAGGCGGCCCCAGCAGCGCCACGGATAGTATTGTGGCTCAGACACACGAACTTGTAGTCCAGCACGTCACAGGCGCGTAGACGGCCAACTGTGACTGCCATGCCGCGTCCCGCCAGGCGGTCACGGACGGGCTGCGGGCGGTCAACCTCTTCGCGATAGATCAGTGGATGCATTGGCGCGGTCGGCAGTCCCAGGCGCTGCGGCGCGCCGGTGTAGTCGCGCCAGGCGGCGATAAGATCATCCGCGCTGGGGCGCCCAGCGAGCTCGACGCTGACCGTTTCGAGGTGGCCGTCGCGCACGGCGACACGGGTGCAGGTGGCGCTAATGCGCATGGCATCGGTGCTGATCGGCTCGAAGGTGGCGGTTTCGGCGTTCCAGCCACCGAGAATCTTGCGTGTCTCGGTCTCCATCTTCTCCTCTTCGCCGCCGATATGCGGAATGACGTTGTCGAGGAGATCCAGTGAGGCGACGCCGGGATACCCCGCGCCGGAGGCCGCCTGAAGCGTGGTGACGAGGACGCGACGAATGCCGAACGGTTGGAGTGGAGCGAGGGCGAGCGTAAGACCAATGCTTGAGCAGTTGGGATTGGTGACGATAGCGCCCGGCCAGCCGTGCCGCTCCCGTTGGCGCTCCAGCGCGGCCAGATGGTCGCCGTTGATCTCTGGCACGATGAGCGGGACGTCGGCGGCCATGCGATAGGCGGAGGCGTTGCTAAAGACGAGCGCGCCGGCCCGTGCGAAGCGTGGCTCGATGTCTTCAGCTTCGGCGGCAGGCAGCGCGGAGAACACGATGCGGCTGGGGAGCGCGTCGCCTGGGACGGGCGCTGCGAGGCGCAGGTTCAGTGCGGCAGCGGGTGGCTCGGCTTCGACTTTCCAGCGGACGGTGTCGCCGTAGCGTGTGCCAGCGTTGCGCTCGGAAGCGGCGATGCCGGCGAGCTCGAACCAGGGATGGCCGTCGAGCAGAGCGACGAATCGCTGTCCGACGAGGCCGGTAGCGCCGAGCACCGTCACGGGTATACGCCGCTGGGGCGGCTGAAACGGGGCGAGATTAGACATGCGGGTCTCCCATCCAGATGCTGTCTATTTCACGATCAGATTGCGCTGATCGAAGATGTCTTTCTCTGTTATACGACTCCCATTTCGACCGCAGCGGCGCTTCCTGGTGTTAGCTCATTCCGCGCGGCCCTGCTGGCAAGCCGCACCAGCTCGTTATGTATGAGCCGCTGGGTAGCCGCGGCGTCCGCGGGAGTCACGAGGATGCGCAGCTGACGGGGCGTGACATCGAGCATCCGTTGAGCGTCCGTAGCGAGCGGAGTCAGCGTATGTGCAGGAATGACGGCGGCCAGCAGCGGCTCGCCATTCTCCAGGGTGCGCAGCTCGTCGCCGAGAAGCGTTGCCGAAACTTCGACGAGATCAGGGCTGGCCGCTGGGCGCGCGGCGACCACCCAGGCCGCGTCCAGCGCGCTGGCATGCGCGGGGACGACATCGGTGCCGGGAGCGTCTGGCTCGACCGCGCTGCGCAGGTATAGAGGGATGCCCCAGTGGGCGAGAGGGGCGAGGGTGCGTGGATGCAAGATGCGAGCGCCGAGCCAGGCGACCTCGGCAGCTTCGGCATAGGTGATAGCCGGGATAAGCGCGGCTTCAGGGACGACATGTGGGTCGGCGGTAAAGAATCCAGCCACGTCGCTGTAGATGTAGACGGATTCGGCGCCCAGGGCGGCGGCAACGACGGCGGTGGTGTGATCTGAGCCGTTGCGGCCAAGCGTCGTGGTCTGGCCGGAGGCATCGCGAGCGATGTAGCCGGGCAGGACTGGCACACCGCCGCGCATCACGAGACGCGCGAGCTGCGGCACGAGCCAGCCGCGTGTCGCGAGCACGGAGGGACGGGGTGTGCTGTGAGGGGCGGCCTGGGTCTCCAGCAGCACTGCCTCGGCGGGGAACGGCTGCGTGGATATCCCTGTGGCTTCCAGCGCGGTGGCAAAGAGCGGCGCGGCCATCCGCTCACCCCAGCCGGAGAAGCGTGCGGCAGCGAATTCTGCCTCTATGGTTTGTGGCGCGAAGCCCTGCGTCGCGAGGCGCAAGGCATCCGCGTGGAGTGCGCGCCATGCCGGATCGAGCGTGGCTGGCACCGCTCCGGCAAGCTCGCGATAGGTGTCGCGGTGGCGGCGCTCCAACGCCGCCAGCTCGTCGCGCCAGGCGGCGCTGCCAGAGATGACGGCATGGGCCGCGCGCAGCAAGGCGTCGGTAACGCCGGCCATCGCGGAGACGACGACGGTGACGGGAGCCTCGCTCTGATGCGTCGCGACGATGCGCGCGGCGCGACGCATGCGGTCGGCGTCCGCGACAGAGCTGCCACCAAACTTGAGAATACGCATGTGAGGCTCCCTTCACGCGACATCTTCGCTGGTAATTAGTTCTCCGTCTCGCGTACGGCCTTCCAGAGCGCCTGATCGAGGTCGGCCAGGAGATCGTCAATCGTCTCGATGCCGACGGAGAGGCGCACGAAGTCGGGGGTAACGCCGGACGAGCGCTGCTCCTCCTCGCTCAGCTGCGAGTGCGTGGTGCTGGCGGGATGAATCACCAGCGACTTGGCGTCGCCAATGTTCGCGAGCAGCGAGAAGATGTTCACCTCGTTGACGAAGCGCCGGCCCGCTGCCAGGCCGCCCTTGATGCCGAAGCCGACGATGGCGCCGAAGCCGTGGCGGTGGTAGCGCCGTGCGATATCGTGCGTCGGATGGCTGGGCAGACCAGGATAGCGTACCCACGAAACGGTTGGATGGCTTTCGAGGAACTCAGCCACGCGCAAGGCGTTCTGGCTGTGTCGCTCCATGCGCAGCGCCAGCGTCTCCAGCCCTTGCAGGAAGAGCCAGCTGTTGAGCGGGCTAACGGCTGGGCCAATGTCGCGGAGGAGCTGCACGCGCGCCTTGATGATGTAGGCAGCCGGGCCAAACGCTTCGACGTAGCGGACGCCGTGATACGAGGGATCCGGTTCCGTGAAGCCGGGGAACTTGCCGCTGCCGGCCCAATCGAAGGTGCCGCCGTCAACGATCGCGCCGCCGATACTGGTGCCGTGTCCGCCAATGAACTTCGTGGCGGAATGGACGACGACATCGGCGCCGTGCTCGATCGGGTTGACGAGATACGGGCTGGGCATGGTGTTGTCAATGATGAGTGGGATGCCAGCTTCATGCGCAATCGCGGCGACGGCACGGATATCGAGGGTGTCAAGGCTGGGATTGCCCACGGTTTCCGCATAGAGCGCTCGCGTGCGCGGCGTGATGGCACGCCGGAAGTTTTCAGGATCGGTGGCATTCACGAAATGCGTGGTAATGCCCAGGCGCGGCAGCGTCTGCGTGAAGAGGTTATAGGTGCCGCCATAGATCTGTGAGCCGCTGACGATTTCGTCGCCCGCGCCGACGACATTGATGAGCGCCACGAACTCGGCCGATTGACCAGACGCGGTAGCGAGCGCGGCCACGCCACCCTCCAGCGCCGCGATACGCTTCTCAAAGACATCCTGTGTAGGATTCATGATGCGCGTGTAGATGTTCCCGAACTTGCGCAGCGCGAAAAGGTCGGCGGCATCGTCGGCGTCCTCAAAGACGTACGAAGTTGTCTGGTAGATGGGAACCGCCCGCGCCCGTGTGGCGGGGTCAGGACTTTCCTGTCCAACATGTAGCGAGCGAGTCTCGAAGCCGAGCGTTGGCGCTGTGGCCTCTTGTGCGCCGTTGTCGGCGTTCGCTGCCGGCTCTGGTGCTGCCACCTGGTCCACGGTCTCGATGTCAGTGGCGGCGTCTGCGCTCGGCGCGACGTGTGCGATTTCTACTGATTCTGCCACGGCGATGCCTCCTGTTTCGGGCGCCGCTTCGGCGGCGCTATCATCGTTATTTTGCTTGGAAGAAAAGAGACGCTTAAACACGCTGGTGTGTCCTCCATTGTCAGACCAGAAATGGGCGCAGGATGGCCTCCATCTGGTCCCAATCTTTCAAGAATGCGTCGTGGCCATTCAGCGACTGCACCTCGACATAGCGGGCGCGTCCGCCCGCCGCCACGATGCCCTCCGCCAGCGCACGGACGTGTGCCGCTGGAAAGAGCCAGTCGCTACTGATGCCCACTGCCAGCACCTCCGCCTGTACTCGCGCGAGCGTGTCGGCTTCGGATCCGCGCCCGTCCGTGGCGTTGTAGCGGTCCATCGCGCTCGACAGGTAAAGATATGTATTCGCATCGAAGCGGCGCACCAGCTTATCGGCCTGATGGTGCAGGTACGTTTCGACATCCAGGCGTGGCCCGAAGGATGGCCACGTGCTCGGCTGGGTGGCGGCGCGCCGGCCGAAGCGCTCCGCCAGTCCCGCCGGGCTGGTGTAGGTGAGCAAAGCGAGCATGCGAGCGATGCCCAGCCCCGTCGCCGGACCCTTTCCCGGTGCGTAGCTTCCATCCTGCCACGCTGGATCGCTCAGAATCGCCTGCCGTCCGATGTCATCTATCGCCAGCCCTTGTGCGGAGAGCTGCGCTGAGGCTCCGACGACTACAGCGCGTGCTACGTCGCCAGGATACGCCAGCGTCCATTCGAGCGCCTGCATTCCCCCCAGCGAGCCACCCGCGACAGCGGCGAGGCGGGTGATGCCAAGGTGGTGCAGCAAGGCGTGCTGGGCACGCACCATATCGCCGACGGTGACGAGTGGAAAGCGCAGCCGGTACGGCTCGTCATCGGCGGGATGCGGGCTGGTAGGCCCGGTACTTCCATTGCAGCCCCCCAGCACATTCGAGCAGATGACAAAGTAGTGGTTGGTGTCAAAGGCACGGCCAGGACCAATGAGTGGATTCCACCACCCAGCGCGCGGATCATCCGGCAGCTCGGCGTCTCGCGCATGCGCGCTGCCAGTGAGCGCATGGCAGAGGAGGATGGCGTTGTCCGCTGCTGGCGCGAGGCGGCCCCAGGTTTCGTACGCGAGCGTGACGGGCGCGAGCACCTCGCCGCTGTCCAGGGTGAGCGAATCAAGGGTGACGGCGGTCGCCGTCTGCGCGCGCGGAACTCTTTCCGGCATGGCGGCGGCTTCGTTGAAGCCACTCTCCGTCGCCTCCACCAAACTGCTCATAAGCAATTCCCTCCCGACGCCGAACAAACAGAATGCCCCCCACCCGGTCAGGGGCGAGGGGCATCGCGATACCACCCTGTTTTGCCGCGCGTGGTACCGGCGCGCGGCCTCAGTGACGGCCGGTACACGGGAGCATACCGAGCGTCAGGGCATGTTAACGGTGCCCACCCGGCTGGGCCTACAACGGTGGCTTTGCGCCACCGCTTCAGTCCGCGGCTCGGAGGTCATATTCGGCGGCGGAGGTGGTGCCGAGTTTTCACCGGCTACGGCTCTCTACTCCCACGGTCCGCGCGCGTACTCGTCCTCGTCATTGCCATTAGTGCCATTGGTGATTGTGCTGACAATCGTTACGTGTCGCCCGCAAAACAAACCGCCCTCTGCTCGCGGGAGTAGAGGGCGGATAGCGTTCGGCGGCATGCGCGCCGGTGCGTACCTCCTCATCTCGCGAACCATATCGCCGGAGTTTGCACCCTGCCCGCTGCATTGCGGGTGGGTTGCCAGGCTTCTTCGGGCCGTTTTCCCTCAGCCACTCTTGATGAGAGTCGGGCATCACATATTCAATTGTTGACTACCATGATAGCAAAAGTGAAGAATACTGTCAAGAGCCGATTCACCGAAGGCTCCATTACGTCGTGGCACATAGGGGCGCACGACGTAGGGGCGCACCGCGTGCGCCCCTACGAACGGACCGCGTGCGCTCGTGTGTATGAGGGAATCTACGAGACGCCGGTAGACGAAACGGTGGGAGCCGGGTTATCATATGCGCCAGAGGGTATCATGAGCGTGCGATGCCGGCGTCGCGGCCTAAAAACCGCCGCCGTGCGTAGATGGGGGCCGAAGCCCCGGCTGACCAGCAGCCAGCTCAATTGACGATAGGTAAGTGGGCGGGAGGGAGTTGATGGATCTGCACGTAGATACGCGGCAGACTGGGCCGCGTGCCGTGGATCTGCGTCGAGCTCGGACACCGGACATTTCCATCGTTGCGTGCGGAACATATGATTTTCTCTTGAGTCTGCATGTTGTGCTGGCGTCTCCCGATGTAGACTACGCCGACTACGATATCGGGCGCGAGTGGATCAAAGACGCGCGCCGGGCCTGCGCCGCACGCGATGCCAGCGCACTGGAGACGCTGGGTCACTATCTGGGCGACGGCCAGCCGGGATCGCTGCACTCGACACTCATCTCACTCGTCGCCCAATGCCCGGAGCCGCGTGATACAGCGCACTTCCTGAATTGGCTCGCGCAGGTTCCTGTGACCGACGTAGTGGAAACGCTTCTCGATCAGGACGGACTCGGCGCTGATTGGCCGGATTTGCTGCACGCCACGCTGGCCCTGGGTGCGGAGCCACTGGGCCGCGACGAGTCGGTGACGCAGCGGCTGCTCGCCCGCTATCCGGCGGATCTGCACGATACGGTCTCAGCCGTGCTGCACGACCCGGAGCGCGCCCGCGTGGAATTGATCGCGGCGCTGCATGCGTGGAACGAAGCAGTATTCGCGGCAGAGCGCGCACGCATTCTGCCGCTATTGGAGCGTGAGGCAGCGGCGCTGGAGCGACAGCGCGCCGAGCTGCCCACGGATAGATTTCTCAAGCTGGCGATGCGCGGTGTGGAATGGCAGCGACCAGCCGGACTGCGCCGGATTTTGTTTGCGCCGAGCTACTTTTGCCGGCCGGCGGTGTTCTACCACTTCTGGCATGGCATCCTGACGTTCTGTTATCCAGTGGACGCTCACTGGCTGGAATCAGAGGCGTCAGCGGACGATCCACGCGCCCCGAGTGAGGAGACACTGCGATTTTTTGAGGCGCTTGGCGACGCAACGCGGCTGCGCATTCTACACTTCCTGGCCGAGCGCGAGATGTATTTGACCGAGCTGTCCGAGCGGTTGGGCTTGACAAAAGCCACGACGAAACATCATATGGTAAGGTTGCGCGCTGCGGGCTTGGTGACACTCTATGACCGCGACCGAATGACATTCTACGCGCTCCGCGCAGATGTCACCCGCCACGCGGCGCAGCTGCTCGATGAGTATCTGGGACGGCGGCCATAGCACGGGTGCGGTGGGTACACGCTTTCTAGCCTTTTCTTCCCACACGGCCAAACTGTTATGAGGGACCTCAGCCCGGTTCGCAACCGCGCTGATGGCTGAATGACGCTTTCACGCCTCGTGGTCGAAAAGAGTATGCTTTCGACTGCGAGGGGACTGGGCTCCTCGCATTGCACGCGAGAGTCTTTCCAACGCGGACGGCGGAAACCAGACGAGGGGAGACGATATGACGACAACATCCAAAGCCGGTGCGCATGAGGCGGATGCCACTCAACGCGACAAGGCGAAGCGAGATGAGCCGGAGCTGCCGGTTCAGGGTGTGACCGCCGGTGCTCGTGTCACCCAACCGCTGGCCGCCATTTCACCAGATGCTGTAGAGCATTCAGCGGACAGTGAAGACGAAGCCGCGACGGTGATGCGGCAGTCCGTGCGTCCTGAAGCACCCTCGCGTCCACGCAAGAATACCCTGGCAATGGCCATCACGCGGCCAGTGCGACACGACGATTCAGCGCCGGGGGCAACGCCGCCAAGTGGGGTCGCCACGAGCCGCCGGGCGGGAGAAACGCCGCCGGGCGGCGTGGTGAGCCAGCCCGCATCGGCGGCGCTCGATGCTGCCACACCGAACGAGCCAGCCGCCCTCGCCAGCGACGATCTCGCCAGCGACGATCTCGCCAGCGACGATCTCGCCAGCGACGATCTCGCCGAAGACGATGGTGATGTGATTGACGAGGTAGATGGGTGGGCCGTTGCGGATCAACCAACGGTGTATCTTTCCCCGCGCACACGTCACACATCGCGTCCGGCGTTCTTGGAAACTGGCGAAGGGAACTCGTGGCCACCTCGCCCCGCGCGGGCAGTGACGCCGCGCCCACAGCCGGTCGCGCGTACCCAGACGCCCGCGCGGCCCGCCGCTCCCCAGGAGCTAGCAGTGCCGCCGCGAGCCGATGGACCTCGTCTAGCATCGCCTGCGGGTCGTGTCATGCCTGGCACGCCTCCCGCCGGTGTGCCGCACGCGGCGTTGCCCAATCCGCGCATGGAGCGATTTCAGGAGCTTCGCGGGCAGCTTGAGGCATCAGTTGGACACGACCGGTTGCACCAGGAGCAACGCCCGGTCGCTGATGTGGTGCGCCGCTGGTGGCACGATCTGCTGCCGGGGCTGGAAGGCGCGCTTCATTACCAGCGCGAGGCGAAGGCGAGCGGCATTCACCCGATACCCGCATATGCGCCTGAGACGACGTCCAGGCTGGGCGACGCCTTTGGGCGGGTGGCGGCATCCGCGCGCGACCTCACCGGGCGGGCGCAAGCGGTGGCGGCCCCCGCGCTCAAGCGGCTGCATGCGCACGCGGAACAGGCGGCGCAAGCGCTGGTGGACAAAATCGAAGGCTCACCCGCGCGGCAACAGTTCCCGTTGCTGGGTCCGGGCCGCATCGCCGTGTTCTTCAAACAGGGGGTAACGGTGGGCCAGGCGCAGAAACTCCTGGCGGCGAGTCAGGCGCGCCCAATCCGTCTCATCCCACGCAAGCACGGCTTTCTGACGCTGGTGCCGCCGGGAGTGGAGGTGGAGGTAGCCGAGCGCCTGCGCGTGCACCCCTACGTCCGCGATGTGGCATATCTTGAATATGACGAGTACGGCCAGCCCGTGCGACCGGCGCGATAAGCGGGCTTACCGCCGGCCTCGCGACGCTCGAAGCAGCCAGTCGCGCAGCAGGGATACCATCGCGAACCGGCCGAGCAGAGCGAAGATGAAACCGAAGATGCCTGCGAGCAGTCCCGGTAGACCGAGCTGTGTGGTAAGAAACACAAAGAGGGCAAGGCCGCCTAGCAGCGCCGTGAGTGAGACACCCGTGCGCAGGCCGCGCAGCTGCCGCCGCGTGACGGCGGCGCTATCAGGTCGGCGCGCCGCGGGAGATGGAGGTTGCGCCGGCATGTTTAGTGACCTCCATGCGCGGCAGTGGCGTCGCTCCCTGGCTCTTCCTCGGGCGCGTCCGCGCCATATGTGACGAGCAGCTTATTCACCAGGCCGGCAATCTCGTGCCAGATGTAGTGCTGGTATTCGAGCATCGCGGCCTGCCGCTCGTCATAGGAGCGCGAGCTGCCGTCCTTGCGGGCATGTTCCATGAAGCGCTGCGCCAGCTCATAGGTATGCCGCCCCCGCTCGGTCAGGTATGTGGCGAGCTGATCCAGATCGCGCAGCAGCGCCGCCAGCAGCTCATCGGACTGCGTAATATCGTGTCCACCGCTGTCACCATTGACATGGGATTCGGTGCTCTCGTTGCTATCGTTCGTCGTCATGGTTCTCCGTTGGATATGCCGCTGGAGTGATGTCCACCCGTAAGGCGTCATCTATCCGTCGCTAATGGACTTAAACATAAACTTCGAGGTGCTGCGGCGAGTCGGACTCGCGCCTGCGCGGATTTTCACGTTGAGGCCCGTGCGTCATTGTAATCATAGCCCATGCCGAAAAGGGCAACGTCTGCTTCCCGATCTATCACCGCCACCATTACGCTACACCGCATTGGAGATCCTCCGGTTGTGCTGCGATTTCACTTCACAACAGGACTGGTCTCCTTCTTTTTCCTCACCCCCCGGTTTGTGACGGCACCGCGTACCTACGGCGTGCGGGCGGTCAGGCCGTGCCAGGAGAACGGCACGGCTCCAGGGCACGCCACATGGCCAGGTGTGCCGAGAATGTTTGCATGCTTTCGCGCGGGTGACCAACGCCAGAGCACTGCATCTGACATCCAACGAGTGCATGGGCTGCTCTCGCGCGAAAGACAGCGTGTGAGAGCTCGTAGCATCCCCCTTGACAATTATATCATAATGTCATATCATCATTACATCATGATAAAGGCGCACGAATACAGTCCACCGAGGACGAACTGGGTGATTCCGGCCCCCGCACTTCCAGTGGTACATACTGATGCCATGACATTAGGACATCGGTAGGTAAGCAGAGAGGAGAAATTCGTGAGCCTGGGGAATGTCGCTCTCGACAAGAGCAGTCCGGTGCCGTTCTATCACCAGCTTCGACAGGAGGTGGTGGCCATGATCCAGCGGGGAGATTTTCAGCCTGATCAGGAGTTTCCTACAGAAGAAGAGCTGGCCCAGATGTTCGATGTGAGCCGCATCACCGTTCGGCAGGCCGTCGCCGAGATGCTTGAGGATGGTTTGCTGTACCGGCAGCGACCACGGGGACGCCTGCGGGTGACGGCAACCCGTGTGCATCAGCATCTGACGCGGCTTCGCGGCTTTTTTACTGAGGACATGTTGACCTCAGGATTGAAACCGCGAACGGTCGTCCTGTCTGTGCAGACCGTTAACGGGAAACAGGTGGCTGCTCCTGCTGAGTTTGCCAAGGACGAGCCGATGCTGCGTGTCGAGCGGCTGTTTGAGGGCGACGGCGAGCCTATGACGTTACAGATTTCCTATATTCCGAAGGCTGTCTGTCCCGACCTCGAACAGAACGATCTTTCGCTCTCTCTCTTTCAGTATATCGAGGAAGCGACCCAGCAGCCGATCGTACGGGCTGTTCAGCGCATTCGGGTACGTGAGGCGACGCGGCATGAAGCTCAGCACCTCGGCATCGAGGCGCACTCCGCCATCATCCAGGTTGACCGGCTCTCGTACCTGGCTGATAGGAATCCTGTCGAGTTTTTTGTTTGCATCCTGCGTAGTGATCGCTACGACTTCTTGATGGAACTGAATGTCAACACCTGATCCGTATCGCTCCCCCGCAGGTGCCGCCAGGTCGTTTACCCGCACAAGTGGTCATCTCACCGGCGCTCCAGCCGAAGCAGTGCAGAAGTCAGGCAGAAAGAGGTCAGTATGTCCCGCGCTCGTCCCGGGGAATCTGGTGAAGTCATCAACGGCGGCTGGCATTCCGCACAAAAGGTAGTTTCCGCTGCCGAGGCGGTGCGGTGCATCCGTTCAGGTGCTACTGTCGCAGTCAGTGGGTCAGGTGGCGGAGTCAACGATCCGTACACGCTGCTCGCTGCACTGGAACAGCGGTTTTTGGTCACCGGAGAACCCAAGGATCTGGCGCTCTATCACCCCTCTGGCATGGGCGATGGGCATGGTGGAGGGACCGAGCGACTTGCCCATCCAGATATGGTACGAACGGTTTATGGAAGCCACTGGAGTTGGGCACCTTCTCTGGCAGAGATGGCAGTGAGCGGAGCCTTCGAGGTGGCAGTCTGGCCGCAAGGGATCCTATCACAGCTGCTACGCGAGAGTGCCGCGAGCCGTCCTGGCCTCGTCACGCAGGTGGGGATGGACACCTATTTAGATCCGCGTGTGAAGCTGACGCAGCCGGGGAGACACATCCGGCCGCAGCTGATCGAGCTGGATGGTCGCTCATGGCTGTATTATCCAGCCCCACGTATTGATGTCGCACTCATTCGGGCGACGACAGCCGACGAGCAGGGCAATCTTTCCATGGAGCATGAAGCGGTCATAATGGATGCGCTCTCCGCCGCGCAGGCCGCGCACTGCTCCGGGGGGATCGTCATTGCGCAGGTTCAGCGGCTAGCGACGGGTGGGACGCTTGATGCGCGCACGGTGCGGGTCCCCGGCCATCTGGTGGACATGATTGTGGTGGATGACGAACAGCGGCAATCGTTTGCTACACCCTACAACCCCAGTTACAGCGGCGAGCTAGTTACCAGGGTGCCGCCGAGGCAGGCGAGCCGCCCAGAGCGGCAATACATTGCCCGGCGTGCGGCGCTCGAGCTGCGGCCAGGTATGGTGGTCAATTTAGGCTTTGGCGTGGCCGATGGCGTTGCGATCACTGCGGAAATGGAGGGCATTCTCGATGCCGTGACGTTCACGATTGAGCAGGGGGCGTCCGGTGGCGTTCCAGCCTGGGATTCTGACTTCGGTATGATGTGGAATCCCACATCCATCCTGGACGGGCCAAGTCAGTTCGACTTTTACGATGGTGGCGGATTGGACCTGGCCATTGTCTCGTTTGCGCAGGTGGATGCCAGAGGCAACGTCAACGTCAGCTATTTCGATCATCGCCTGGTGGGACCCGGAGGCTTTATCAATATTACTCAGGCGGCCAAAGCGGTGATATTCTGCGGCACCCTGACGGCTAAAGGACTTCAGATTACGAATGGTCAGGATCGCCTCATCATTGAGCGCGAGGGTGCGGTGCCTAAGTTTGTTGGAGAGATCGAGGAAATCACCTTCAGCGCGGAGCAAGCACGGGCGCGTGGGCAAAAGGTCTTGTACATTACCGAGCGAGCCGTGTTTCGACTTGGGGCACGGGGGCTGGAGCTGGTCGAGCTGGCTCATGGCGTTGATATCGAGAGTCAGGTGCTGGCGCACATGGGGTTCAGGCCAGACATTGCGGCGCCTCTTGCCGCAATACCCCCAGAGGTGTATCAGCAAGGCTCACTTTATTTGAAACAACGATTCAGCGAAAGGCGGTGAGCGCGTGTCCGTCATTCGGGTGGAGCGTCGTGTGTTGGAGAGCGCCAGTGTCGGCATCATCTGGCTCGACCGGCCGGACCGCTTGAACACGATCACGCGGGAGATGCTCGATGCACTTCAGGCACATCTCACGGAGCTTGAGCGCGACGACCAGGTACGTGCAGTCATTCTGACGGGATCTGGTGAGCGTGCCTTCTGCGCGGGAGCAGATGTTACGTCCTTCTCTACCATGACGCCACTGGAGGCCGAGGCACTCATGAGGTATGGGCAGGTTGTCTTTCAGCAGATTGATGAGTGCGCCAAACCGGTGATCGCGGCAATCAACGGCTACGCCCTGGGCGGGGGACTAGAGCTCGCGCTGGCGTGCGACTTTCGCATTGTGGCGCAGGGCGCGAAACTTGGCCAGCCGGAGATCACCCTCGCCAATTTACCAGGGTGGGGCGGCACACAGCGATTGCCCCGGACGATCGGTGAGCCGATGGCGAAGGAGTTGATCTTTACTGGGCGTCTGGTCGAGCCAGCCGAGGCGCTGTCCCTCCATTTGGCAAACGAGATATGTGGAGCGGGCGACGCGCTGGAAACGGCGCTGCGGTTTGCCAGTCAGCTCGTGCGCTTCGCACCCGCGGCCTTGATGTTTGCGAAACGAGCCATTCACGCCACACGCACTGGCGACGAAGGCTACGCCATTGAGCGGCAAGGAGTGGGTCTGTGCTTTAGCACCGATGAGCAGCACGCCGCGATTGCCCACTTTTTGCACAAACGAAAGACGGCAACGACATGAACCAGTACACCTTTGCCATGCATCCAACGGTTGTCTATGGAGCCGGGAGCCTCGCAACCCTCGCGGATCACGTACGCGCGTTGGGGAAGCACAAGGCGCTGATCGTGACCGATACAACATTGGGCAAAACAGGAATTCCTCAGCGCGTACAGGCGGTGCTTCCTGGCAGCGTGCTCTACGACGGAGTGACCCCTGATCCCCATCTCGAAGATGTCCATGCGGCGCTCGATGCGTTACGCGGCCATGAGGCGGACGTGCTGGTGGCTGTTGGTGGAGGCAGCTCGATTGATGTTGCCAAGCTGGCCGCAATTCTCGAGACGAACGGGGGCGATCTCCTGGAGTACGCGGCGCACTGGGATCACATTCAGACGCCAGGTATACCGCTCATCGCCATACCTACCACGGTCGGAAGTGGCTCCGAGATGACGCGCGGGGCCGTCTTTTCCAGTCCTGTCACGAAGGGCAAGGCGGTCATCGTCTCGAAGCATCTAGCCGCGCGTCTGGCGATTCTCGATCCCACGCTGCTCGATACCTTACCCGCGGCGGTGACAGCCTCAACCGGTGCGGATGCGCTTACGCAGGCTATCGAGGGAGTCCTCTCGACGGCGGCAACGCCATTTACCGACGCATTGCATCTTGAAGCCATCCGTTTGGTTCGTAGTGCGCTGCGAGCGGCGGTCGCGAACAGCAAAGATGCCCAGGCGATGGGCACGATGCAGCAGGGGGCCGCAATGGCTGGAGCTGGCATCGCCTACTCAGGAGTGGGCGCTGTTCACGCGATTGCCAATACGCTGGGTGGTCACTATTCCATCCCTCACGGCGTTGCGTGCGCCATCATGCTGCGCCCGGTTCTGCGCTTCAATGCTCCACATGCTCTCGAACGCTATCGCCTGCTCGCGGATGCGCTCGCGCTCAATGTGCGTGAGCTCTCCGCTGCGCAGGTAGCCGACGCGGTGACCGCGGAGGTGAGCGGCATCCTCGACGACATCGGCGTGACCTGGCGACTTCGCGAGTTCAAGATGCCGGAGGCCGATATCGAGCAGGTCGCCGAGGAATCGCGCGTGCACGCGGATATGGGCAGCAATCCCTACCAACCGACGGTGTCAGAGATTGAGACATTGCTGCGGGAAGTCTGGTGACGTATGGAACGGTGGGGGGAAGTCGCCTTGCAACGGGCGCTGGACAAAGTTGAGCAGAATCACACGCTTGCCGCCTATCCACATATCACGAAGCAGGGCCAGTGGGTGACGACTGCCGATGGCGCCTGGACGGGGGGATTCTGGATCGGTCTGCTGTGGATCGCGTATGAGGAACGCAGAGATGCGCGCTTCCGCGAGGCAGCGGAGACGCTCCTGCAGCGCTTCACGCAGCGAGCGAGCGAGCGGCAGAATCATGACCTGGGATTCATGTTTTGTCCGAGTGCGGTGACCGGTTGGCGCATAACAGGCAACGAACACTACCGGGAAGCCGCTTTGCGTGCGGCGGGCAGCCTGGCTGGGCAATTTCACGAAGTGGGGCGCTTCATCCCCGGATGGGGGTTTTTTGGAGGACAAGAGTGGCAAGGAACGACCCTCATTGATACGCTGATGAACCTCCCCTTACTGCTGTGGGCCAGCGAGCAGACAGGAATTCAGCGGTACCGCGAGGTGGCTCTTGCGCATGCTGATACGGCGCTGCGCCACCACTTGCGCCCAGATGGATCGGTCTATCATGTCTACCATTTCGATCCGGCGACGGGTCAGCCACGCGAGGGAGATACCTACCAGGGATTGCATTCGGAGAGCTGTTGGGCGCGGGGGCAAGCGTGGGCCATTACGGGATGGACTATTCTGGCACAGCGGACTGGCGAGCAGCGGTATGCGGAGGCGGCGCACCGGGCGGCCAGATATTTTTTAGACGCATTACCGCCTTCACGAGTGCCCCCTTGGGATTTTTCCGCGAGGGGGGCAGGGGAGCCGCGAGATTCTTCAGCAGCAGCCATTGCCGCGTATGGATTGCTGCGCCAGACAGCGATTGATGACGACGCGAGATATGCGAGCGCGGCTCGCGATATCCTGCGTGTCCTCTGCGAGGAGTATGTGGCGGGACCAGAATGGTCCGGAATTCTGTTGCACGCGACGGCTGATCTCCCGCATGGGTTGGGCGTTGATGAGTCAACGCTGTATGGCGACTACTTTTTCGTTCGTGCCCTGCAATGGTTGCGTGATGAGGAAAGAGCAAGCGGGCACATATTGGGTTGGAAACAGGGGAAGGACACACGTCTTCACGAGTTCACGCCAGAGCAGTCTGGACGAAGGGAGGGCATCGGAACGTAGAGAAAGGCGCAGCACTCGAGCCCGACCCGCTGTATCCGACTATGCATCGGTTCAAGCTATCCAGGCATGAGCGGTACAGCATGCAAACTCCAGGGCGCGTTCCCAGAGCGCGCGTTTCATTTTCTCGAACTGGCAGTCTTCTTGAAAGGAGAGCCATCATGAAAAGCACCGGTATTCGAGGTGCTATTATCGGCTTCCTGCTCGCTGTGGTAGTGAGCGTTACCGCGTGTGGTTCAGCGCTATCTGGCGGCTCCTCTGGCACGAGCCATGTACCAGCGCCAACCACTATCCAGGGGTTGAAGAGCTTTACGAATTGTGATGCATCCGGCAAGCCCAAAGATGCTAACTTGAAGGTCGCGTTTGCCGAAACCGATCTCAATACGCCGTGGCGCGTGTCGTCTATGGCTTCCTTCAAGACGTGGGCGACAAAACTCTGTGTGCCGCATTTCATCTGGAACGACGCCAACGAGAGTGTCTCGACGGAGCTGACGAACGTTCAGACGCTGCTGGCTCAGCAACCAGCCGTACTCATCCTTGATCCGCTCGCGACAGACCCACTGACCCCCGTCGTGACCATGGCGAACAGCGCACATGTACCGCTGATCGTCATTGACCGCGCGTTGAGTGTCGCGCCTGGGCAGGGAACGTATCAACTATTCATCGGCGCGAAACAATACCCGATTGGCTTTCAGTCGGCGCAATGGTGGGTCAAGAAGCTACAGGCTACCCAAAATACGAACAGCCCCAAGGGGAACCTGGTGCTGCTGGATGGCGGAGTCGGCCAGGAGCCAGCTATCGAGCGCCATCAGGGGGTAGCAGACGCGATCAAGCCCTTCCCAGGATTGCAGATTGTGGCAGCCGAGTCTGGAGACTGGACGTTACAAGGCGGGCGGCAAGTTATGGAGGCCTACCTCCAGCGCTTCCCAGCCGGCTCGATTCAGGGGGTGTACGCGGCGAGCGATGAGATGATGTTGGGAGCGCTCGAGGCGTTGCAAGCGGCACATCGGACCGATCTCAATGGGTGGTTCTTCACTGGTGACGGGCAGCTGCAAGGATTACAGGCGATCGTTTCGGGTGTGAATATCGCCGACACGCAGAATCCTCCGTTCTATGGTGAGTCGGCTCTAGAGGCAGCGATTGCCATCAGCCAGGGGGTGCAGTTCCACGCGCAGACGCTGGACCTCGAGAACAAAACGTTCACCTGCATGACTACGGAGGAGTGCCAGAAGACCAAGGACTATATCGCACAGATTCAGCAGGCGGGTTCTCTGTTCTAGTAGTGCATTGGGATACGGGAGGCGCGCCGCTGTAGTACGCGCGTTTCCCGTATCTACCCTGGCAGAGCAGCGAGGGAGGACTCATGATGTCAGCGGCGACGGTATCCCCCGAAGCGCCCCTGCTTGAGATGAAAGGTATTACCAAGCGATTTCCGGGCGTGACTGCTCTCTCAGCAGTGACATTTGATCTAAAGGCTGGCGAGATCCACTGCCTCGTCGGAGAAAACGGCGCGGGCAAATCCACGCTGATGAAGGTCTTGTCCGGTCTCTATCAGGCAGATGAAGGACATCTTCTGCTCCAGGGCAAACCAATTCAGATTCGCTCACCGATAGATGGGTTAAACCAGGGCATCGGAGTTGTATATCAGGAATTGGAGCTCATGGATGACCTTTCGATTGCGGAAAACATCCTGCTCGGTCGAGAACCGCTCCGTCAGGCTCGAATCCTCAATTGGAGACAGATCCACGCAACGGCGATGCGGGTTCTGGATGAGCTAGGGCTACATCTTCCTCCAACCATGCTTGTGGGGCGCCTGACGGTAGCGCAGAAGCAGTTAGTGGCTATCGGCAAGGCGCTGGCACTGCATCCGCAGATTCTTGTCCTCGATGAGCCATCGGCGACGCTGGCCGGCAAAGAGCTTGATGTGCTGTTTTCACTGCTGCGGAAACTGCGAGGTGAGGGCGTCGGACTCATCTATATCTCGCATCGGCTCGAAGAAATCTTTACACTGGGGGACCGCGTGACGGTCTTGCGTGACGGGCACGTTGTCGAGACGCAACCGGTAGCGGCGGTAACGGAAGGCGATTTGATTCGCAAGATGGTCGGCCGAGAGGTTTCCCAGCGGTTCCCGGAGCGACCCCAGTCTGTCGCACCCCAGGTTCTGCTGGGCGTGGAAGGACTGTCTACGGACTCGGTACGCGACGTCTCGTTTGACTTGCACAAAGGGGAAGTGCTGGGATTCGCTGGATTGGTGGGGTGTGGGGTGGATAGCCTGGCGCGGGCGTTGATGGGAATAGAGCGCATACGGCGAGGTACGATCGCGGTTGGCGGGAAGCGCCTGCATCATCTGTCACCACAACGCGCGATCCGGTCGGGCATGGTGCTGGTACCCGAAGACCGCAAGACGCAGGGGCTCGTGCTTATCCACTCGGTCTATGACAACATGAGCTACTCGGCATTGTCGCAGTGCGCGCGAATAGGGTTCATTCATGTTGGCCAACTTACCTCCATGGTCACCAGATTTCGCGACCGCTTGAATGTCAGGACGGCAACGCTACATCAAGCAGTCGGAAGCTTGTCAGGAGGCAACCAGCAGAAAGTAGTTCTGGCGCGGGCATTGATGACCGAGCCGCATATCTTAATTTTGGATGAGCCGACACGCGGGATTGATGTAGGCGCGAAGGCGGAGATTTATCAACTCATCCGCAATCTAGCTGCCGAGGGTCATGCGATTGTGTTGATTTCCTCAGAGCTCGTTGAGGTCACGGCGTTAAGTCATCGCATCCTGGTGATGTCTGAAGGAGTGGTTACAGCCAGGATGGAGCCGCCCTATGTGGAAGCGGAGATCTTGCAGGCGGCTCTTCCCAAGAGCGTGGGAGAACCGGAAGCGCTTCCTACGACAGCGAAAGGGAGACGGTAGTTATGGCGACCTTTAAGAAAGCTGTAGAAGGAGCCTTGCCGGCGTTTCCGCCCGCGATAGGACGGACTGCGAGATGGCTAAAACACTTCGGAGTCCAGAACAGCATCTTACTGGCCGTGCTGGCTCTCGTGACCATCCCAGCGCTCACCAATCCTAGCTTCACGACTGAGGCGAATCTGGTCGGGCTGTTGCAGGCATCCGCGGTGCTGACGACGGTGACGATGGGAGAGGCCATGGTCATGCTGGTGGCCGGAATAGATCTCGCCGTGGGAGCCGCCGTCGCGCTGGGATCAACCATACTGGCGCTTACCATCGCCGCAGGGCATCCACTGCTCGTAGGAGTTGTCGCCTCCGTGGTGGTGGTTGGACTGTGTGGCTTCGTATCTGGCCTCGTCGTGGCGAAGCTCAAGCTCCCATCTTTCATTGTGACCTTCGGAATGCTGGGCGTCGAAGAAGGAATTGCCCTGGTCATCTCCGGTGGAAACCGCATCAGCCTTCCTTTCAGCAGCAACCTCCCGTCGCTGATGTATTCCGGCGTTGGGGATATCCCCTACGCCTTCTGCCTCTCGCTGGTGCTGCTGGCAGCTGGGAGCTTCTTTCTCCGCTACATTCGCACCGGACGGCGCATGTACGCGACGGGGAGCAATCTAGACGCCGCCCGTGTTTCTGGCGTGCGGATTGACCGCGTCATTATCACGGCGTTTGTGCTTTCCTCCGTCTTTGCGGCACTAGGGGGCGTGATCTACACGTCCCGCATCATTAGCGGAGATCCTGTGGGCGATCTAACGCTCAATTTGCAGGCTATCGCAGCGGGGGTGATCGGCGGCGTAAGTCTGTTCGGGGGGCGCGGAACTCTGCGCGGGGCGTTCCTGGGTGCTATCGCGTACACACTCATCATCAATGTCCTCAATCTTTATGGGGTCAATCCGAACGTTGCGGAGCTTGTCAGTGGCGTGATTATCATCGGGGCCGCTTACGCGAGCTAGGCCAGCAGCCGAACGAAAGGAAACCGCACATGGAGACGGAAACGACAGCGGAGACTGAATCCGCGGCTGCACGAGACACCACATGGGGATTGTCCCTCATTGGCGGCGCCGTCCGGCAGTACCGGATCTGGCTGATCTTGCTCCTGTTGATGCTCATCGCGACTATCGCATCATCGGGGAACTTCATCCACCTGTCCAACCTGATCAACGATCTGTTCATCGCGGCGCCGCTAGGTATCGCCGCGATAGGGGAAACCCTGGTCATTTTGACGGGCGGCATAGATCTCTCGGTCGCATCCGTCTGGATTCTGGCGTCTGTTGTCGCAGGCACCGCGGCGAACCAGGGGGTGTCACCGCTTCTCGCGCTGCTGTTCGCCCTGCTCATTGGGGCGTTGGCGGGTGCGATCAATGGGCTGGTGGTGATCTTTCTCAAGGTGTCGCCGCTCATCGTCACCCTTGGTATGTTGGTCATGGCGGAAGGTGCCGCACGTATTTACACGAACAACAACCCGATACTCAGCTTGCCCTCAGACTTCCAGGCGTTGGGAACGACGAGTGTGGGGCCAGTGCCGGTGCAGGTTATCGTGTGGGTGGCGATGGTGGCTCTGATGGGAGGTATCATCGCACGATCGGTGCTGGGAAAGACCATCTACGCGGTGGGAGGCAATCCAACGGCGTCCCGCTATTTTGGGTTGCCCGTCGCAGCCAGCCTGGTCACGGTGTATTGCCTGTCCGGCGTATTCGCCGCTCTTGCGGGTACCTTGCAGAGTGCCTATTTAAACATCGCGCTCCCCAATGCTGATCTCACGACGTTGTTCGACGTTATCGCGGGCGTGGTCATTGGAGGAGCCAGCCTGTTCGGCGGCGAAGGAAAGCTGGTGAACACGATGGGCGGAGTGCTGGTTGTAGTGGTGATCGAAAACACGTTGCGCATCGTAGGTGTCTCCCAGTTGATCTTCCAGGCGGTCGTCGGACTGATCATCGTGGGGGCCGTGTACCTGAATGTTGGACTACGAGGGAAAGCCCATGATCGTGTTCGCCAAAAGGGAATCTAGACAAAATGCCGTCCTGATGGGCGGCCGGCAACTCCTTTTCGTGGGGAGCGCTCGATCGGGCCATTAGCAGAGATGAAAGTGAGGGACAATGATGGCAGTTTCGTTAACTGTTCCACAGGGCATGCTCATAGATGGGCAATGGGGTCCAACGCGGAGCGGGGCGACGTTTGAAGATCTCGATCCAGCGACCGGGGAGACTCTGGCCGTTGTGGCATCAGCACAGGCCGAAGATATTGATCGGGCGGTCCAGGCGGCCAAACGAGCTTTTCGTCAGGCGCCGTGGGCGAGAATCAATCCCTCAGAGCGGGGCAGGGTGCTGTTCAAGATTGGCCAGTTGATCCGGGACCACGCGGATGAGCTTGCCAGGGTTGAGGCGCAGGATGTCGGCAAGCTGCTTGTGGATGCGAAGAACGAGATTTTGCTCTGCGCATCACTCTTTGAGTATTACGCGGGAGCGGCGGATAAGATCCTGGGTGAGGCGCTCCAGTCAGGCCCTGACAAGTGGGCCTATGTGTTACGCGAGCCATTAGGTGTGGTGGGGGCAATTGTTCCCTGGAATTACCCATTGCCGCTGGCGAGTTTGAAAGTTGCGCCAGCGCTGGCTATGGGCAACGCGGTCGTCTTGAAGCCTGCTGAGGAAGCGCCGTTGACATGCCTCATGCTGGGTCAGCTTGCGTTGGAGGCTGGTGTTCCCGCCGGGCTGTTCAATGTTATACCAGGGTTTGGGTCGGTAGCTGGTGAAGCATTGATCCATCATCGTGATGTCGCTATGATCGCGTTTACTGGGTCCACCGAGGTCGGGCGCAAGATCATGCATGCGGCGGCTGACCGCATCGCTCACGTGGAGCTGGAGCTGGGCGGGAAGTCGCCGCAAATCATCTTCCCGGATGCGAACCTGGACGCAGCGCTTCAAGGAGTCGCCGTCGGGCTGTTCAAAAACGCGGGGCAGGATTGCTGTGCCGGCAGTCGGGTGTTCGTGCATCAGGCGATCTTCACAGAAGTTGTGGATCGGCTCAGCGCGATCGCACGGGCGCAGCAGGTGGGCAATCCTCTGGACCCAGGGACCACAATGGGGCCACTTATCAGCCAGCGCCAGTGCCAGCGCGTCCACCACTACGTTGAGACAGCGGTAGCTCAGCGGGCTAAGGTGTTGGAAGGAGGCAAGCCACTCTTCGATGGAGGCGAACATCACGGCAACTTTTACGCGCCGACCGTGATTACCGAGGTCACCCCGGAGATGACGATTTTCCAGGAGGAAGTGTTTGGGCCTGTAGGCATCCTCATGCCGTTTCATGACGAGGCGGAGGCGATCGCGCTGGCAAACGACACGCCCTACGGATTGGCGGCGGCTCTCTGGACGCAGGATCTGAGCACTGCTCATCGCGTCGCCCACCAGATTGAGGCTGGGATGGTCTGGATCAACGAGTATTACGCACATGAGATGGTGCTACCCTTCGGCGGCTATAAGCAGAGCGGCGTTGGCAAAGACTACTCCATGCACGCACTGGAGGCGTACAGCCAGCTAAAGGAAGTAGCCGTTCGGCTGCTCTAACATCTACGCTGCCAGCACGGAGGTAGCAAGCCTCCGCGCGAATAGGTGCCAAGGCATGAACGGCTCCCGTCCGATGATGGGAGGGGACACCTCCTGGGAAGTGAGGATATCTCAACACCAGGCGGTATGCCCTCCCAGGGAAAGTTATGCGACCTCGCGATGAAACAGAGAAGACAGGCACGTGTCTTCATCGTGGACATTGATGGCACGCTGCTCAACGACGATCACCAGATCACCGCCGCGACCCGCGAAGCTGTACGGCAGGTTGCTGAAAGGGGTGTGCGCGTGGTGCTGGCTTCGGCGCGCAGCCCCACTTCTCTCCGACGAATTATGGGTGATCTAGGAATTGAGGGGTGGGCCATCTGCTATACAGGTGCGCTGACCTGCTTACTTGATCCGCGGCCTGGCGCGCCGACTGCGGTGGTCGCGGAGCAGCGCATGGACATCGGTTCAGCACGGATGGTGGTGGCGCGTGCTCTGGAACAGGGCATCAGTGTAGGATGGTTTGCGGGGGACGACTGCTATCTTCCCAGGTGGAATCCGACGTGGCGCCGCGAGTGCGCCATAACAGGGGATGCGCCGATCATTCTCCCAGATCTTGCGCAGGTCACTGAAGCGCCGCACAAGCTCCTCTGCATTGCCGGAGAGCCGGAGACGCTTCCCGCTCTCAATGCCCTGGCGAAGACATTGCCCGCGGGGTGTGTGGGGCAGTTTTCGCACGCGACCTATCTGGAGATTACGCACACAGGAGTAGACAAGGCGGCGGCACTGGTGGCGCTGGGACAGCGGCTCGGCATCGAGGTAACACAAATGGTCGCGATAGGCGATCAAGAGAATGACAGGGCGATGCTGCGTGTGGCCGCGGTCGGTATCGCCATGGGTAATGCCCCGCCAGTTGTGAAGGCCGTTGCCGATTGGGTGACGGAGACCAATACGCGGGACGGAGTGGCAGTAGCGATTGAATGGTTGCAGGCGAGTGGCTGGCTCTAACTCCAAACCTGAGGCGGACATCGCGCCACCTCTTGAAGATACCCGAGAGAGTCTGGACGAGTGGGCTGGTAGATCGCTCGAAGGTGGCGCTCGCGATGGCCAATCGCACACGCGCGAAGAAAGGCAGGCGGACCGTGACGGAACTCTTTGAGACACTTGGGCATATTGGTTTAGTGCCTGTAATCACGATCACCAGAGCGGAAGATGCGGTACCGCTTGGCCGGGCACTGCTTGCCGGTGGCATTGGCTGCGCAGAGATTACCTTCCGGACCAGGGTCGCCGCCGAGGCGATACGCATGATGGCTGGAGAATTAGATGGCATGCTGATCGGCGCGGGAACGATCCTGTCTATAGAGCAGGCTGAGCAAGCCGTACAGGCCGGCGCACGCTTCATTGTCTCGCCGGGCTTTGATGCAACCCTCGTGGAGTGGTGTCTGGAACGACACATTCCGGTGCTTCCGGGCGTGGCAACGGCAACCGAGATACTCATGGCACAGGCCAGGGGCGTGAGGGTGCTCAAGTTCTTTCCCGCGGAGGAGCTTGGCGGAGTGCGAATGCTCAAGGCGCTCGCAGGCCCGTTTCCAGATGTGCGGTTCGTCCCAACCGGCGGCATCAAGGCAGCGACTCTACCAGAATACCTGGCGCTGCCTAACGTCGTAGCCTGTGGGGGAAGCTGGATAGCAGCGAGCAACGCAATCGTCGCGGGCCAGTTCGACGAGATCGCGCGGTTGGCGGGAGAAGCACGAGCAATCGTCCGTCACCTGCGCGGAGAAGATGAGAGGGAGCAATGACGAGAATTATCACCCTCGGTGAAGTAATGCTGCGCTTGAAGTCACCGCAATTGGAGCGTCTGTTGCAGTCGCCATTTCTGGAGGCCACCTTTGGGGGCGGAGAAGCGAATGTGGCCGTCTCGCTTGCTCACTTGGGGATGGATGCCGCGCTGGCGACCGTGGTGCCGGAGAACCGGATAGGAGATGCCTGCATCGCGATGTTGCGCAGTCACGGCGTGGATACATCCCTGATCGTACGTGGCGGAGAGCGGCTCGGAATCTACTTTCTCGAAACGGGAGCGATTCAGCGACCATCGGTCGTCATCTATGACCGCAGTCACTCCAGCATGGCGGAGGCAGGGCCAGCAACCTTTGACTGGGATACTGTGTTTACAGGCGCAAATTGGTTGCACATCAGCGGTATCACACCCGCTCTGAGCCAGCGCGCGGCGGACCTGTCGTTGCAGGCGGTGCGGGCCGCAAAGGAGCGCGGCGTACCCATCTCATGCGATTACAACTTCCGTGGGAAGCTGTGGAAATACGGCAAGACGGCCCCAGCAGTGATGAGAGAGTTAGTCCGCCACATTGACGTAGGCATCGCTAATGAAGAAGATTGCCAGCTTTCACTTGGTATTACGCTTGACTCCAGCGATGCAGGGCATCAGACGTCGCCTGGTCAAGCAGGACTCGATCGCTACGAAGCGCTGTGCAGAAAGGTTTTCGAGGCGTTCCCGAATTTGACGTACCAGGCGATCACCGTGCGGGAAAGCCATAGCGCCAGCCATAATGGATGGTCGGCCTGTTTGTTCAACGGCCGGGAGTTCTTTGCGAGCACGAAATACGATTTGACGCATATCGTGGATCGGGTCGGTGCCGGCGATTCTTTTGCCGCTGGGCTGATCTACGGCTTGACCTCAGGGGTGGGGGATGAACAGGCGCTGAATTTCGCAACAGCGGCTTCTGCCCTGAAGCACACGATCCCCGGAGATCTCAACCTGGTAACACTGGCCGAGGTACAAGCCCTCATGAGTGGCAATACATCCGGACGGGTCCAGCGTTGACATTGGAGAGCCCCGCCAGCAGCTCGTCGGACTGCGTAATATCGTGTCCACCGCTGTCACCATGACATGGGATTGGGATTCGGTGCTCTCGTTGCTATCGTTCGTCGTCATGGTTCTCCGTTGGATATGCCGCGGGAGTGATGTCTACCCGTAAGGCGTCATTGAAGCGGTTGAAATAATTAAAGAGGCCAATCACCGCCGCCAACTCAACGATCTGGCCATCATCGAAATGCTCTTTCAGCTCCGCCCAGACTTCCTCGTCCACCCCGTGCGCGTCGGTCGTCATGCGCTCGGTCAAAGTCAGCGCCGCACGTTCCGCTGGAGTGAACAAGTGCGCGTGCTCATCAATATGATACATCGCGTCGAGCAGGTCTTCGCTAACACCTAGCTGCTTTGCCAAAGCAGTATGGGAGGCCTTTCAGTAGGCACAGTGATTGATCTGCGAGACGCGAACGGCCAGCATCTCCTTCAGGCGCGCGTCAACCGTCCCTGTTGAGAAGATGGCGTGCATGTGGGCGGCGGCAGTCTCGGCGATCTCTGGCCGCAGCCCCATCGTGCGGAACATATTGGGCATGTTGCCGCGCTCGCGCTCGAAACGCTCAAAGAGCGGCCGGAGCCTCGGGTCGGCATCTTCAGGATCGGACAGCCGGATTCGCGCCATTCATACCTCCTCATACAGACCAATGTCCAGCAGCCAGGCGTTCGATGACACAGTGCAGTGCGCCGGCCGCCATACGTCGCCCTTTATGACAGCGAGCGCGGCAGGCAGCGCCCCTACAGCGTCCATGGCAGGCGGGTGCGGCAGGCGGCGCCCAGCGGAGATGCTGCCTCCGCATAGTATACCGCGTCGTGCGCGCCTGTTCCTCCCACTCAGGCGCTGGCGCATATCTGGCTGGTATAGTAACGGCAAACACGATGGTTCGTAAGCGTTCGAAAGAAAGAGTGTGGTAGCGGACGTGACTATGCCACGAGAGAAGCCGGCGCCCGTGCGCTGGGGCGTGCTGGGTACAGCGAACATTGGCGTCAAGGCTGTGCTGCCGGCCATTCGCGCATCGAGCAACGGGGTGGTTGCGGCTATCGCCAGTCGCGACATGGCCCGCGCGGAGCGCGTCGCGGATCTTTTCCCCGGCGCGCGGCCATATGCCACATATGAGGCGTTGCTGGATGATCCGGCCGTGGACGCCGTATACATCCCTCTTCCAAACGGTCTGCATGCGGAGTGGACGATGCGCGCGGCGGCGGCGGGCAAGCATGTGCTTTGCGAGAAGCCGCTGGGCGCGACAGAGGACGAGGTGCGGCGGATGATCACGGCCAGCCAGCAGGCCGGCGTACT
Organism: Ktedonobacterales bacterium; assembly: GCA_035310125.1. Lineage (GTDB taxonomy): Bacteria > Chloroflexota > Ktedonobacteria > Ktedonobacterales > JADMIN01 > DATGEP01. Next base: position 4,143 of record DATGEP010000346.1, on the reverse strand, counting down.
GCTGATGGAGGCGTTCATGTATCGCTTCCATCCCCAGATTCGCTATGCGCTTGAGGAGATCTCGCAGGGTGCCATTGGACCGGTGCGCCTGGCGCGTGGCGCCTTCGCGTTCGACATCCGCAGCCGCCCGGACGATATTCGCCTGCGCGCCGACCTTGCGGGAGGCTCGTTGATGGATGTCGGCTGCTATCCGCTGAATTTCTGCCGTGCGGTATTTGGGCGGGCGCCGCGCGATGTCGCCGCGCGTGTGGATGTCCCGTCGGGCAGTGAGGTGGAGCGGACGGTCGCGGCGGTGCTCGATTTTGGCGGCGGGCGGCTTGGCATGCTCGAATCGAGCTTCGAGCTGCCGTGGCATCAGCACATGGAGATATTGGGTGAAACGGGCAGGCTGCTGCTGCCGCGCCCGTTCACACCGGGCCTCAACGAGACGATTGTCCGTATCGAGCGGGAAGATGACACCATAGAGCACCGTTTCGCGGCGATAGACCAGTATCAGCTGCAGGTAGAGCATTTCGCGGATTGCGTGCTCACGGGTGCGGCGCCGCTCCTGCCGCTGGGAGACGCCCTGGAGCAGGCGGAATCGGTTGAGGCGATCTATCGCGCGGCGAGCTTCCAATGGCCGTGGTGATTGCTCACCCGTGCACGCAGAGCCTGCCCGTGACGGCCTCTGCCCGGTTGTGAGCCGGCAATGGCCGTCACAGCGCTACGTGGCTTCAGGCTTCGCGGCGTTTGTCGAAGCGCCGGTAGATGGCGACGCACCGTGACGTGGGCTGGCCGTTGCGGTCGCGGCAGACTCCTTCGACGAAGGAGATCTGCCGTCCTCCGGCCTGGACGTGCGCCTCGAAGGTAAGCGGGTCATCGTAGGCAGGGCGCTCGAACGTGACATCCAGCTTCACGGTCACCTGCGGCTTCGTGCCATGCGCCAGTGATGCAACGGCGGCGCCGGTGACGATATCGAAGATGTATGCCTGCACCGCGCCGGTGACAGCGCGCCCGCCGAGACCCGCCCCGCGATGGTGCTCGCCCGGCTCGAAGTAGACCGTCGCGTGGCCGTCGGCGCTTTCGGTGATGCGAGCGCCCATCCAGCTCAGCATGTTGAGCTGGTTCCAGTACTCATAAAACGGCGGCTGCGTCTCGTCGGGCGGTCGCTGGTCGCTCTCGTTGCTCATCCTGGCACCTCCAATCGCTTCGCCCGGCCCGTCAGCAGCCACGCGCCGGGCAGCAGGAGCGCGGCGGCCAGCAGCTTGAGCGTATCGCCCACGAGAAAGGGAACGAGACCAAGCCGCACCGCGAGACTCCAGCCCGTAAAATGCGCGAGCCAGGGCACGCCGCCAAGATAGATAGCCGCTTCGCCGAGCAGCATAGCGGCGACGGCGGTGTGAAATCCGCGATCCCAGCCCCGCTCGGCGAGCCACCCGACGGCCAGCGCGGCCAGCGCGAAGCCGGCGAGATAGCCATACGTGACGGGCGAGGTGACATCCGCGAAGACCGGGAGACCGGCTGAGCCGAGCGTGACATAGAGCGCCATGGTGGTGTAACCGCGCCGCCAGCCCAGCGTCGCCGCGAGCAGGAGCACGGCGAAGGTCTGCCCGGTGATCGGGACGGGATTGCCAGGCAGATACATCACAACATGCGCGGCGAGGGCAAGCAACAGCGTACCGCCAGCGATGAGTGCGACGTCGCGCCAGAGGGTGCGGGCCACGGAGCGCGTTCCGGCGGCGAGCATAGCGACGAAAAGCAGCGCGAGCACGGTATTGCCCACGAGCGAGCGGGCTCCGACGCGCACACCCGCCAGCGTCGTCGCTTGATGACCGAGATAGCGAATATCGAGCCAGAGGCTCAGCGCTACGAGCAGCGCGCCAAGCGCGAGCGTGGCTACATCGCGCGCGGGCGCGTGGCTGGCCGGATGTTCCTCGGCGCCCGGAACGAGCTTGTCAATCAGGGAACCGCGCCACGGAGCGGCGGAAATCATGAACAACTACCTCCAAATCCGCAGAGTGTCTGCCCTGGAAGTATAACGCGGCGGCCTCGCCTCCAGTCCACCAGCGCTCCCGGGGGATTCCCTCTCATCGTGAGCTCATGCGTTGCGGGCCGCCTCCTTCAGAGATGCGTGTGCCGCATGAGCGCGCGGAGGTGAAATAGGCCCTTCTTTCCCATCAATTTGCGGTAGCGAGCATTTCTGCGTACTATAGCAACGCCTGGTCCCCGCTGGGTCAGGAGTGCGCGCACAGGATATTGACGCCGGACTGGCGGCCAATCGGAATACACTCGAAGTTCGCCGTGTGGAGGTTGAGACATGGAACGAGACAACCGGAGCTCAAATCGCGATCGGACACGGGCAGGCCAGACGGACGAACGGAATGAGCACGATCGGTCTGCCGCTCCGCGTGGCGCGCGGCGAGGGCCCGCGCGGGATGAGGACCCGCGTGACGGTATGTCTCCTCCATCTCGGTCGGGCGCTCCTGGTGGGGCCGGAAAGCCAGGCCGGCCCGGATCGCCCTCGGATCCCGGCGGACGGCGTGGCGGCAACGGCGGTGGCGGCGGGTTCATCCGCTCGCCGCTGACGGCCAGCGGCGCACCCGGCGATGACGGCGATGAGTACGGCCCGCGCTCGCGGCCAGGTAATGCCGCGCCCGGACGGGGAGGGCGCCCGAATGATACGCCCGACCGCAGCTCTCGCGCGCCAATACCAGCGACCGGCCGGCAGCGTGGCCCCGACGGTGACGGCTACGGGACGGCTGAGCGCAGCGGCACCGGCGGACGCCGCTCGATGGCGTCTATGGCCCGCGACGCCTCGCGCAGCATGTCTCGCCAGCTTGGCGCGGCGCTCTCACGCACGGGTCGCTCCATTCGGGATGCCGGCGCTCCGCCAGTGCGCATCGCGACGCCTCCTCCCACGCGTGGCGGCACTCCCCCGTCGTCGCGCCGGGTCGCGGTTCCCGCGGAGATTGCCGAGAAGCTGGCGAGCCAGTCGCATCGCCGGTCGCGCGTGCGGATGGTGGCCGCGAAGTGGCGGCGCGGGCGCATACCGCCCAATCCGCTGCTGGTGATTGGCGGCATGCTGCTCGGGATATCTCTGGCCTTCATCACGGTCTTCGCCGGTGGCGCGGGCTTCCTCTATGCCTACAACTACTACCAGTATCACACGGCTGATATCCAGGCCATCGCCAACCTCAGGAACCAGTCCAGCAGCACCATCTACGACCGCAACGGCTTTCCGCTCTATACGGTCCACAATGATCAGGGCTTCCAGATCTACGTGCCGCTAAGCCAGATCAGCCAGAAGGTGCAGTGGGCCACGATTGACACCGAGGACCGCACGTTCTACAGCAACGTTGGCATTGACTTTCAGGCCACCCTCCGCGCGGTGACGGTGGACCTGAAGGCCGGCGGCTCCGCCCAGGGCGCCTCGACGATCACACAGCAGATCGTGAAGAACATCGTGCTGCACGACTCGACGAAGGCAATCCAGCGCAAGCTCAACGAGGCGATTCTGGCCTACGGCGTGACGCAGCAATACACCAAAGCCCAGATTCTAGAGATGTATCTGGATACCATTCCGTACGGCGACCAGAACCAGGGCATCGAGGCGGCGGCGCGCAACTTCTTCGGTCTGGAGCCGAAAGACGTCAACGGGCAGTACGAGCTGGCGAACCAGCAGCTCTCCTGGGCGCAGGCAGCCATTCTCGCCGGCCTACCGAACGCGCCGACGCTGTACCTGCCGGTCCAGTTCTCATGCGTGAAAGCCCCCTGCCAGCAGAGCCAGTGGGATAATCCGTTCGTGCCCGGCCATGAGTGCGACGAAAACTACTTCATCTCCAGCTTCGGGCCGGACTGGTATCTCGTGCGCGGCCATGAGTGGCTGGTCTACTGCCGCGCCAGCGCCGTGCTGAATAATCTGGCGCACAATGGGATGCCGGCCTCGGCGGGCACCTTCACCCAGGCGGATGTCCAGCCCGCTCTCGATGAAGTTCAGAACATCCTGATCAACCAGCAGATCTACCACTGGGCGGGCCAGAGCAACGGCAGCGCGACTAACGAGGGCATCAAGCGCGCGCCGCACTTCGTGGACTACGTAGTGCAGCAGCTCGCCAACCTCTGGGGCATCAGCGATCTGGAGACCGGCGGCTACAAGATCTACAC
>DATGEP010000345.1:0-2596 GCA_035310125.1 Ktedonobacterales bacterium | reverse complement strand
CTGACATGCCCACCGGCTACGCTTCTTCATGCGAGTGACCATTCACACACACCAGCGAGGGGGAGCAATTGCCAGAAGGAATCGTCGTCGCGGTCATGATCCATGCAACAAAACGGATCAGCGTTTCACTAAAGATCGTGTACGGGGCCTGGCTAGCCCAAAGCTCCATCCCCAAACTCTTTATCAACAGCGAGCCGGGCACGATGTCGCCGAGCGCGCGGGCGTTCTGCCGTAGCTGGCCGGCGCAAAGCGAGGTAACCGTGCGCGGACGCCATTATCCCCAGGAGGACTCCCCTGATGAGGTTGCACAGGCTCTCGCGAGCTGGATGCGCACGCTCCGGTAGCTGATCTGAGAAGGGCGGACCAGCGAGTTGCGATGCGGCTCGCTGGTCATACTCGCGCCGTTCCAATGTGCACGTCGAATACACGACAGGCGATGAGCATGGTGCCGGTCCGCCCGATTCGCGTCACGCCTCCAGCGTCAGCCGGAACGGAAAGCGCACCGACACCCGCCCGTCTCGTAGTCCCGCTTGCCGCGCCAGCTCGCGAAGCTCCGGCGCCGTATACGCGCGTCGCACCGACGCCGGCCCATCGTGGCCCGTCATCGCCTCCATCCCCGGCAGATGCGTCAAAACGACGGCGCCCACAAACGCGAGCGGCGAGCGCACGAGATCGAAGACCAGCACCTGCCGCCCCACGCGTCCCATCTCCCGCAGCACCCCAACCGCATCGTCCGGCGCGAAATGGTGCAGAGCCAGCGTGCAGAGCGCGATATCGAAGCTCCCATCGGGATAGCTCAGCGCAAGCGCGTCCTGCCGCTCTGCCGCGATGCCCGGAGTCTCCGCCAGAAACGCACGCGCCGCCATGACAATCTCCGGGTTCACGTCCGTCACCACAATCCGCGCGGTGATGCCCCGCCGCCGTGCCCACCGTGCCACCGCCAGCGGCATATCACCCGAACCGCTCGCCACATCCACGAGCGAGAACGACCCCCGCGACCCTCGTGCCTCCACCGTGCGCGCCACCGTCCGCACGACCATGCGCCGCCACCCCAGCAGCCCGTTGATGCGCCGCAAATCGCGCAAACTGTGCCGCAGCGCCCCGGCATCCACCTGCGGCTCATCCATCATCTCGCGCACATCGGCGTCCCTGGCGCGTAACATCGGATTACCCCTTTCGCGACCATGCCGCATCGCACCCGGAGCTACTGACCAATAACGCTGCATCACGTCTCTCGTGTGATACGTCTACTGGGTACATCCGAGTCATACCATACCGCTCATCCTTGCCCGTCTTTTTGACGGCGCTGGTCCGCGTATTGAGGACCAGCGCGCACACTCAAGCGTAGCCCAGCAGAGAAGACGCATCTTTGTTGAGCTGGTGGCAATAGCTCGTCGCCTTCTCGGTGTCCGCCACCAGCGTAGATGCCGCATGGGATAACGCCACCAGATCGTACAATCCAAGGTTTCCCGCTTGATCAATGATGTTGCGTCGCTGCCGCAAAGCCATGCGCAGCCACTTGCAGAACCACATCACTTTGACGAGCAGGTGTCGAGCTTTCGCCCCGTGGGTCATAAACATGCGCTGCTTGATCGGTATCGGGAAGGCAGGCAAAGCTGGGAGCGACAAGGGCACGCTTTGGGCTGATGTCCTCGTGGTCGCGGTTACGTCGAGCGCGGTCCCGTGCCCCGCATTCTCCAGTCCGATCAGGTACTGTGATGCCAGCACCGATTGGCTGGACGGAATTTGAAGGGAGAAGCTCCGGCACTCTTGCGCGGTGCGTTGGAGGATATCGAGGAGAACGGGAACCTGATCGAGCACGGTGGTCGGGACGAGCACGGTGGGGCCAGGCTGGCCGAACTGGTTGTTGCAGCCCGCCTCATGAAAGGCATCTTCGAACCGATTGGTCGCGTCTTCCACAACCTTGATACGTGTGCGCAGGTATTCAGCAACCGCAGTTGTGAAGTACGGATCGCGAGTAACCTGCCTCCAGGTGTTTTGCACCAGGTCATATAACGCGCTGCCAACTTCTTTGGCGAGCGGCGTCTGAAGAGCCTGTGTGAGCAGCGGGATTAGCTGCGTAACGATCTGCGTCGTCTGCTCGGATTTTGCGCCTGCTCGCCTACTTTCGTCGTATGCGCGGCACAGCCCGTTGAGGCGATCAAAAAAGGCGGTAAAGTTAGGCATCGCATGCATACCCTCCCTGCGCATTCATGCGTCTGGTCAAGGCTGCACTAAAAAAATCCATCTACTATGGCTTGCACAAGCGACATTCAGGTGAACATATCACACTACATGTAGATAGTCAAGTCGTGTCTCATAGTATCGAAAATCGCATGACATCGCCCGCTGGAAGGTATCACGTACCTGGTCAGCCGGTCACGGGTGTCACAGCAGCGTTGCCAACACCTCGGCGCGCGCCACCCATGAAACATAGCGGACCGTACCAGCTATCACCTCCCAGGACGCGGAGAGGACCGCCTGGGTGTAGCTCCAGGCGAGGAGGCGCTCGCGCGGATACCCCAGCCGCTCGGCCAGGATATCCGCGCGGCGGGCGAATTGCCGCGCGGGCGCTGTCCACGTCTCCATCCGGCCG
>DATGEP010000344.1:0-10672 GCA_035310125.1 Ktedonobacterales bacterium | reverse complement strand
ACCGAGGTCCGCCCTTTGCTGTCTCCACCGACGTGCGGGTCAGGGGGTTGAAGCTTGGCGCGCTGACGCCCCGGATGTTCCGGGGCCTTGATCCTGGACATTGGCTTACGCTTCCATCACGTTTGACTGTCGCGCAATTCTCTTCCACAGCCCGTGTCGCGCGATCACGAGTCGACGATCGCTGCGGGATCGAGGAGCTTATCATCGTAAGTGATCCTGATCTGCGGGTACTTCACCAGGTAGACAGCCATTTGGATGTGTATGTTCGAACAAAGGCTATGATCCCAAGGCGCTCGCTCGCGAACTGGCGTAACTCAACGGGGAGCGCGTCACACTCTCGGTGCGGCTACGCAGCCACCCCGGCTCCCATGCCGATCCGCCAACGACCGTGACACAGATTGCACGGCGAGCGGCACGGCCCGCGACACGGGCGACGAGGTGGTGGCACGACCAGGATCGAGCCCGCCGTATGACGGCCGCAACCCTGGCCGCAGCTCATCAGAGCCGCGGGCGCGGTCGCTATATTTCCCGGCCTTACGGATAGCCATCAAAAGCCCTGGCCGAGGCGGGACGCGCTATCTGGACGTGGCCGACCGCGAAGTCCCCAGGTCCCCTGGTCGGATCTCGCATAAGCTTTTGATGGCGATTGGCACCACACTACCCGCCGCTTCGTGTGAGGCAACCCGTGAGAGTGACCGCTATTGACACGCTCGTCGTCGACAACGTCCCGAAGTATGCCGGGGGCCGCAAGTTCCTCTTCATCGCGCTCATGACCGATGAGGGCATCGTCGGGTTGGGCGAACGCGTCAGTGGCAACGCAAGCGATCTCCGACCTCAGATCTCGCTGCTCAAGAGTCTGGCCGAGCAATTCGTCATCGGACAAAACCCGTTCCACATCGAGAAAATGTGGCAACGGATGTTCGCGCTGCAGCACGACTTTCGTCACCCGAGCATGGACTCGACGCCGGCGATTTCGGCGATCGAGATGGCGCTCTGGGACATCGTTGGCAAGGCCACCAACCAGCCGATCTACAACCTGCTTGGCGGTCGATGCCACGAGAAGCTGCGCGCCTACGCGTATATGCCGTCCGAAGGTGTCTGGGAGAACCCAGCGAAAGCAGGTGACATCGCGCGGCAGCTCGTCGAGGCCGGATTCTCGGCGTGCAAAATTGATCCCTTCATGCCCTTGTTTCCACTCCCGCGGGACATTCCGCTCAAGGACCTGAAGCATGCGGCAAGTATCTTTCGCTACATCCGCGAGGCCGTCGGAGACGAGCTCGAAGTCGCGATCGGTACACACGGCCAATTCAGCACCGCCGGCGCAATTCGCGCCGCAAAAGTGTTCGAAGAGTACGAGCCTATGTGGTTCGAAGAACCTGTTCCGCCGGAAATGGTGGACGAGATGGCCCGAGTCGCGTCCCAGACCAGTATTCCGATCGCGTCCGGTGAGCGCCTGGCGACGAAGTACGAGTTCGCCAGCCTGATCGAGAAGCAGGCGGCCGGGATCATCCAGGTCGACGTAGGACAGTGCGGCGGTATTCTCGAGGCGAAGAAGATCGCCGCGATTGCCGAGGCCCACCATGCGCTGATCGCGCCACACATGTTTGTCGGTCCGATCGCGGCTGCGGCCGCCATTCAGCTCGACTCGTGCTCGACAAACTTCATGATGCAGGAATTTAACGTTGGCCCGCTGCATGGCGAGCTGTTCGATGAGCCGATCACCTTGGTCGACGGCTATATCACCCCGCCGTCCGGACCCGGGCTAGGACTCGTGCTGAACGACGAGGTCGTGAGACGCCATCTGAGCCGCTAAGCCAGCCTGAACACCGATAGAACAGTGTTGTCGGAATTCGACCGCTATCACCAATAGAGAGCGCTCGTGGAACCATAGCTTGCCTATGTCACGCACTGGGTGGCAGCGATGGCTCGCGCCACGCTCTCCTCCTCGAGTAAACCGTGCAAGAAGTCGGCGTAGCTGAGCTCCTGGCTCGCTGCACGGTATCGACGACAACTGAATGGAGTGCGCTGCACGGCGACCAAGGTCGTTCCATCCGTCCGGTTGTCGAAGAGATTCGGTTGAAGGTACGGACCACGATCGCACTGTCGCTGACCGGCCCGGGCATGGCCGTCGGCCCACGTGTGCTGCTTGGGGTGCGCGCCGCTCACTCGCCATCGGTCCTGGGTGGACGAGTTCCTCGTGGTCCGTCACCGCTCGCCGCATCTTGGCCATGCAGTCCACGGCGGATGCCTGGGAGCTGCTGCACCAGCAGATTGTGCAGAGGGGACCAGCCATTCGCTCGACGGCTGTCGGCTGTCAGAAAGCCGATGCCGTGGATGTCATCGGCGAGCCGATACGGGTTCTCGCGAACCAGCCGGGCGGCATCATGGCCATGCGCCTCGCGAACGCGGCGGGCATCAGCTTTGCCGAGCCCATGTGTCTAAGCCACGAGTCGACGTCTGCGATGGTGGCCAGCTGGGCGAACGGCTCGCGGATCGCGAAGCGCGATTCGGGGTGATGCCCTTGATGACGCACAGATCCTCTGGACTACTTCGTGCGGTCCTCGGCCTGAAAGCCAGTGCAGCGGCAGACGTGAGCCAAGGCGCTCTCTGCGCTGCTCTTGGCGTCACCAACGCGTTGAAAAGTCTGTAGACGCAGGTCAGCGGCGTTGGCGCTCTATGCAGGTATTGCGAGTGGGGCCTAATCTGACGGCGGCTCGCGCCAGCGAGGCATAGTCCCGTCGAGCTAATGCGATGCGCACCAAGTGATCCATGGAAGATCCCGGAAGATGCTCGGCCATCCACAGCGCATGCTTGAAAACCGGCCGCATGCTCGGGCTGTCAGCGCCCATCGCGACCAGCACTGGCTGGCCGATCCGCATGGCATCGTCTTGCAGCAAGTGCGGCTGCTGCAGCGCCACCAGTACTTGCGCGAATACCGTGTCCGTATCAGCCACCCGCATGCATAAAGGCGCCGGGCACCCGCTCGTCGAGAAGTTGGCGCTGCTCGGGGCCGACCTCTACAAGCCTGTTGATCATCGGGCGCTCTCCTCGCGAAAATGTCGGGCAGCGGCAATAGTTCGGATCCAGCTCCGCCATCGAGCTGGCGCATGGCGCACATCGTGGCGTGTGAGGGTATTCTCACCAGGCGGATCTGAGCTTCGCCAGCTCAGGCCGAGGTTGGCCAGGTCCTGTTCCTTTGACGGGGCGGGCGGTCGACTGTCATGTCCAAAGTGGTTCGCAAGAACACCCACAATGCACAACGCGCCGACGAAGATAATCAGTTCCATGAGTCTGCCCTAGTCCAAACGCTTGCGATGGCGTAATTTCGCAGGCAGGGCTCAAAGTCCGCTCGCACGACGGTGAGCTGGGCTTCGGGTCAGCGTTCAGATTCAGGCCCTCATATGCCATCGCCCGTGCGGTTGCCAGATCGCCCTGGCCAGGGTCACAAGCGACAACGCGCTCAGCGCATGCCAGACCACGCAAACGTCGCGGACCTCCCGGGCTAGTGTCAGTGCCTCATGGTACTGAGCGCGCGGCGGCATAGTCGCCGCGACCGCACGCCAGCAGTGCTGCCGTGAGCAAGGACACGGCGTCCTGGCGCCGGGGAAATGCTGGGGCGCCTTGAGGATCGCTACCGGTTGTTGACCGCGGGCAGCCGGACCGAGCCACAGCGCCACCAGACGCTAGAGGCCGCGATGGCGTGGAGCTTCGAGCTTCTGTCACCGGCCGAGCAGATCCTGTTCAGCCGCCTGGCGGTTTTCGCGGGCGGCTGGACGCCTACGGCGGCCGAGAGTATCTGCTCCGGTGGGGGGATCCTATCGGATAACGTACTGGACCTCTTGACGCAACTCGTCAACAAGTCTCTGGTCACGGCCGAAGACTGATCGCCGTAGCGATGCACACGCGCTGTTTCATGCCGCCGCTGAGCTGGTGCGGGAAAAGGTCGGCCACCTCCGGCCGCAGGTTGACTGAGCGCAAGAGGTCTGCCAGGTGGGCCTGCCACTCGTGTTTGGACCGCTCGTCGCCGTGGGCTTGCATCGCGTCAATCATCTGATCGCGGATGCGCATGACCGGGTTGAGTGAATTCATGGCGCCCTGGTTCACCAGCGCGATGTCTGCGAGTCGTCGCTGACGCATCTCGTGTTCGGTCAGACCGAGGATGTCGACGCCATCCAGGACAATGCGGCCGCGCGTGATCTGTCCGGGCGGCTTGATCAGGCGCATCAGCGCCAGCGCCCGGGTCGACTTCCCCGAGCCCGACTCGCCGATCAGCCCCAGCCGCTCGCTGACCCCAAGCTGCAAGCTCACGCCGTCGACGGCGGCGAAGGGCCCCTGCCGCGTCGGGAACGCGACGTGCAGGTCCGATACCTCCAGAATCGTCGGCAGGTTCGACACCCGCTGAGACTCCCCCTCCTCGCTGCCAGTCGCCTCCAGTAGAGCAAACCGTGTCGGGCGCGGTCAAGTAGACACCCAACTACGCCAGGTAGAGTAGGCAGCGTGAGCACTCGCGCGCGCAAGCGCTGTCTGATGATTGGCGCCGGCGGTATGGCTGAGGAGTGGATCCACCGCATTCTGCCGCGGTTCGACGGCCGGCTCGAGGTCGTCGGCCTGGTCGACGTCAGCCCGACGGCACTGGCTGCTTCGGGCGATTTTCTCGAGCTGGGGGCCGCACATCGCTTCACGAGCATGCAGACGGCCTTCGAGGCAGTCGCGGCTGACTTTTGCGTGGTCGTGGTGCCCGCCGCCTTCCACGCGGACGGGGTCCAGGCGGCAAAACGCGGACTGGCCATCCTGTGCGAGAAACCGCTCGCCGACACGTGGCCCGCGTGCCGCGAGATCTACCAGGCGGTCCGAGCCGCCAACGTCAAGATGCAGGTCGTCCAGAACTACCGCTACGGTGGGCCGATGCTGGCTATGCGGTCGGTCTTGCGATCCGAGCAGCTGGGACGGATCAACTACGTGGTCTCGCGTTTCAGCGACGATTGCCGTGCCTACAACACCTGGCAGCGGCGACACGAACTACCAAACGCCATGCTGGTGGACAGCGCCGCGCACCACTTCGATATGCTGCGCAATTTGACCGGTGGCGACTGCGCACAGATGACTGCGCTCGAGTGGAACCCCCCGTGGTCCAGCTCGACCGGCGAGTTTTGCGCGCTGTGCCTGATGCTTATGTCGAACGATACGCGGGCGACGCACGAAGGCAATGCCACCGCGGGCGGCGAGCAAAATGCCTGGCGCCACGAGTACTACCGGGCCGAATGCGAAGACGGGTCGGTGACCGTCGGCAACGACCAGATTGTGCGCATTCACCGCCATGCGCGGCCAGGGCGTCGTCACCCACGAAGTCGATGCGCCGCAGCCGCGGTACGCGGGACATGCCTGGATCGTGTCCGAGTTTCTGGACTGGTTGGACGACGGGCCTATGCCGGCGACGACGCTCGACGACAACATACGCACCGCGGCGATGATCTTCGGTGCGATCGAGTCAGGGCGCACCCGACAGACGGTCGACGTCGAGGCCATGCTGCATGCGGCGCAACGTTAGCCCTTGACGGCGCCCGACGTCAGCCCCTGCACAAAGTAGCGCGACAGCAGCCCGAAGAGGATCACCACCGGCAGTGAAGCCACGACAGACCCGGCCATGACCAGTCCCCAATCGACGGAGTGCTCCGCGAAAAAGGAAGTGAGGCCGACTGGAATGGTGCGCATGTCAGTGGAGTTCATGAACGTCAGGGCGAAGAAGTACTCGTTCCAGGCCAGCAGAAACACGTAGATCGCGGTAGCCGCCAGGCCAGGCACACACAGCGGGAGTGTGACCCGCCACAGCGCACCCAGGCGTGACGCTCCGTCGATCATGGCCGCCTCCTCGAGTTCGACCGGCACCGCATTGAAGAAACCGATCAACAACCACGTGGAAATGGGCAGTCCAAACACCAGGTAGGTGACGATCAGCGACCAGTAGGTGTTAGTGAGCCGCAGGTTGGTCCAGAGGATAAAGAGCGGAATGACTACCACCGCGACCGGAAAGAGTTGCACGAACAGGAGCATCGTGGTCAGCTCCCGGTTCCCACGAAATGTGAACCGTGAAAAGCTGTAGGCCGCGAGTGCCGCCAGTGTCAACGCGAGTAGCGTGGTAGCCGACGCGATGACCGCGCTGTTCTGAAACCAGTGCGGGAACGAGCTGTGCAGGAGTCGATCGAAATTGTCGAATGTCGGCGCAGTCGGCACGAGCACCGCTGGTATTCGAAAAAGCTGATCCGGTGTCTCCAGCGATGAAGCGAGCAGCCAGTAAAACGGGAACAGCACGAGCGCCGTAAATACCACCGTCGTCCCGTTGAGCAGCCAGGCAACCCCTCGCCGCTGCAGGCGCGCGGTCAAACCTCCCGACTCCGCAACCGCAGCGTGCGCGCATAGACCAGGATGAGCATCGCCATCAGCACCGCGAAGAACGTCGCCATGGCCGCCGCTTCACCGAAGCGGGTGAACTTGAAGGCCGTTTCCCAGATGAAGATCGGCAGAATCTTGGTCGAGTCGACCGGGCCACCCTCGGTCAGTGCATAGACGAGGGTGAAGTTGTTGAAATTCCCAACAAACGAGAGGATCGAGGTGATCGTCAGGACGATGCGCAGGTTGGGTAACGTGATGTACCGAAAGAGTTGCCACGCGCGGGCTCCGTCGACGCGGGCGGCCTCGTACAGCTCGGGCTCGATTGCCTGGAGGCCAGCCAGGATCATGATCATCCAGAATGGAAAGCCGCGCCAGATGTTGGCGACCATCACCGCCCAGAGGGCCGTGTTCGGGTCGCCGAGCCAGTTTTCCTTGTCTGGGAAGAGCCCCAGCGGTCCGAACACCTGATTCACCACGCCGAATTCGGAGTGGTACAGCCAGCGCCAGATCACCGCGGTGACGACAGCTGGCATGACCCACGGCACGACAAGCAGGGAGCGGAAAAACCCGCGCCCGCGGAAGGCGCGGTTGAGCATGAGCGCGACCACCATGCCAAGGATGGCCTCGCCCACCACCGAGCCTAACGCCCACGTGAGGGAGACGCGCATGACCGTCCCCAGCTGCGGAATCTGGAAGACGACGCGATAGTTATCGAAACCGACGAACGGACGCGACTGAGACATCAGCGTGTCTTGAAAGAACGAGATCCGGACTCCATCTACAAACGGATAGACAAGGACGAGGGCGAACACCGTAAGCGACGGCGCGATCAGCAGGTACGGGTATATCTGCCGATAAGTCAGCCGTCGCGGGGCTGGCACGGCGGGTGCGACCGCGATCACACCTCGGGACAATCGCACCCGCTGCCAACACCGGCTGCCACGTACCTCGGCAGAATCCGTTCGTTGACGTCCTTGGCAAAAGCCTTGCCGGCCTGATCGGCCGTCTGCTGGCCGAGGAGCATCGATTGCAGCAGCTTGTACAGCGTCGTCGAGATCTCTGCACCGGCCGCCATCGTCGGCACCGGCGCCAGGGCATACGGCATCGTGTCCCAGAAGGGCTTGTACCACGGGTCGTTGAACGGCTTGAAGTTGGTCGCCGACCTGCGCGTGGGCATGGAGTTGGCGGCCTCCTGGGCGATGTTCTCAGGCGTGTGGTAGTACGCCATGAGCTTCTTGGCGGCGTCCTGGACCTTGCTGGCGGTCCAGATCGAGTGCAGCCAACCGCCCTGGCAGGTGCCCGGGTGCTTGCCGGTTGGGTACGGCACCACCGACGCCGAGAAGTCCTTGCCGAAGGTCAAGTTGGGGTTATTGCGTTGGATCTCCGCGCGGGCCCACGGGCCGCCCGGGAACATCGCCAGTTTGCCCTGGGCAAAGAGGGCGTAAGTCGCATTCTGATCGTCGGTCGCAGCGCTGGGCTGGGTGACCTTGTACTTCGTCGTCAACTCCTGCCAGTACGTCGCACCAGTGATCCACTCGGGTTGATCGGTCATGGCCTTGGTCTGATCGTCGCTGATAATTTTGCCGTCGTTCTGAATGAAAAAGGCCGAGAATTGTTCGCAGATCATGAAGCCTTGATTGCCGCCCTGCACACCCCAGCCGTAGACGCCGCCCCTGGTGACCTTCTGGGCCGTGGCGACCAGTTGGTCCCATGACGTTGGCGGCTGATCGAAGCCGGCGTCTTTGAGGAGGTTCATGTTCCACCACAGCCCACGGCAATCGGCGGTGATCGGCAGCGCCCAGAGCTTGCCATCCACGTAACAGGTCTGGAGCTTGCCTTCGTAGTAGTCTTTCAGATCGAGCTTGACGTCCTGCGCGAACTGGTCGAGCTGTGCCAGATAGCCGCCCTTGGCCAGTTGCGGGAACGAGTCAGACACCTCCGACATGTCGGGCGGCGTGCCAGCCCGGGCGGCCGTGACCAGCTTGGTGTCGAAATCAGCAAACGCCGGGTGCTCAGTTGTGACCTTGATACCCGGATTGGCTTGCATGAAGGCGTCGATCACGACCTGGTTGTCCTTCCAGCGCTGGGTCTCGGGCTGGAGTTGACTCCAATACGCCAGTTCAACGGTGCCCGCTGTCCCGGTGCTCGCGGCCGTGCTAACGGCGGCCGCGGCGGCAGTCGGCGCAGGCTTCGGAGCGGGGGCCGAACTACCACCGCCACACGCGGCCACTACGGACGACGTTGCCGCACCGGCCATGCCAATCAGGAAATTTCGACGTGAAAACGACGCGTGAGTGGCCATGCCATGTCACCTCGAGCGTCTGCATTTTGCACCCGTTGCCGGCGGGCGCGCTATACGGCCAGTGCGGCTGGAGCGCGCGCAAGCTCGGGGTGCAGCGCCCGCTTCAGGGCCTGGTCACGGTCGGTCACCATCCGCTGCGAAACTGCCGCCGCGGGCGCGAACAGTTCGGAGCCGTGGAAGGCGCCCGGGTAGACCTGCAGCTCGACGGGCACCCCGGCCCGCGCCAGCCGCAGCGCGTAGTCGGCCGCCTCGTCCAGGAACAGGTCCTGGCTGCCCACCGGGATGTAGGCGGGTGGCAGATTGCGCAGGTCGATCGCCCGCGCCGGGGCCGCGTACGGCGACACGCCCGCGCTGCCCGGCTCGAGGCCCAGATATGCCTGCCAGCCGAACAGGTTCGATGCCCGGTTCCAGACCCGCGGCTCGGTAATCGCGTGGCTGGATGGCGTGCGGTTGCGGTCGTCGAGCATTGGGTAGATGAGCCACTGGAAGGCGACCGGCACCTCGCCGCGGTCGCGCGCCAGGAGGACTAGCCCGGCGGCGAGGCCGCCGCCCGCGCTCGCCCCGCCCACCGCGATCCGGGTCGGGTCGACCCCAAGCTCGGCGGCACGCGCATGAGTCCACTTCAGCGCGGCGTAGCAATCCTCGATCGGCGCCGGGAATGGGTGCTCCGGCGCCAGGCGGTACTCGACCGACACCGCCACACAGCCAACCGTCTCGACGACACGCTGCAGGCTATGGTCGTCCATCGCCAGACTGCCAAGCACCATCCCGCCACCGTGAATCCAGAACAGACACGGCAGCGGCATCTCTGAGTCGACCGGGCGGTAGATGCGGACCGGGACCTCGGGTGCGCCCTCCGGGCCGGGGGCGGTGCGGTCCTCTTTGCGCACGTTGGGCGAGTCGTGGAGGTCGGCGGTCAGCGCGGCGAACATCTGCAGCAGCCCCGCCCGGGTCCCTGGCAAGTCTTGCCAGTCCAGGAAGCCTTCCGCGGGGAGCGACCGCAACACCTCGGCCAGGTCGGGGTCCAACGTGTCTAAGAAGTCCATGCGTGTCCCTCCGTCACAACCTCGGGCGACACCGGCTGACGTCGCCGTGGAGCAATGCTACTCCGCCACGCCCAAAGGGCCGGACTGCGTGGCGGCCCGAGCGGGGGGCGCCAGGACCTGATCGATGTTGGCGCCGCCAATGGTGGGCATGTCCTTGTAGAGAAAGCACGCCGCCGCGCGGCGGTCATCTGTGCGATACAGTGGCGGCACGGTTTCGGAGCACATCGGCATGGCCGAGATCCGCGACATGCCTTCGTAGCCGCTCGATGTCTGAAGCGTCCAGCCGGCCGGTAATCCCAAGCCCGATTAGAACGCCTGGTTCGACCGCGCGGTTGATGTCGCGTGCGATCTCTCCAGACAGAGATCCGCATTTACGACTCTCCAGACAGAGTCGTAAATGCGTCACTTGAGATCACCCGCTGTTCCAGGCTGCTTGACCTTGCACTCGACCGGGACTGACTGCCCTTTCCAGCGCAGGACAATTTCAATTGGATTGCTACTGACGAGGAAGTGTGGCTCGGCCTCAATCCCCAGGCGAAGAAAGTGGGCTAGCCCGAATTATTCATGACGAATCGCGGTGAGCAACTAAGGCCTCCCAGAGAAGCTGACCCGGGTGACTGCTGGCGAGGTGGAGACGAAGGGTGGAGGGCAACTCACGAACGCGCGCGCCGATTTTGACCAGGCGGATGCGTAGGGTGTCGAGCTGCATCCGGGCCGTGTCGCCGATCGCTTGGATGAGCCAGCGGCGGAGGGTGTCCAATAGCCAATACGCCGCGGCATGCATGAGCAGTCGGAAGGCGTTGACCCAGAAACGGTGATCGCTCAAGCGATCCGCCTCAAGGGCGTTTTTGAGGTCCTTGATCCAGTTCTCCGGCTCGCCGCGGTCCACGTACCAGTCGTAGACGACCAACGGATCTTCGCTACGGGTGGTGAC
>DATGEP010000343.1:0-37900 GCA_035310125.1 Ktedonobacterales bacterium | reverse complement strand
TGGCGTACAACTCACAAATACCGCCGTCGTCATGACGCAGGTACGGCAAATCCTGGCCCGCGTTGGCGAAGCGTAGGTAACCGCTGGCGGGATCAAGGATCGCATAGAAGCATGTCACAAACATGCTGGCGGGCAGATCCGGGCAGAGAAGCTCGTTGACCTGCGCCAGCACTTCGCCGGGGGAGATAGCGTGGTGCGCCGCCACAGCCCGAAGCATGCTGCGGGTGGTGGCCATCACTAGCGCGGCGGGAATGCCCTTATCGGTGACATCGCCCAGCACAAGTCCCAGCCGCCCATCCGCCAGGGAGAAGAAGTCGTAGAAATCACCGCCAACCTCGCGCGCGGGTTGGTAGCATGTCGCAAGCTGCCATCCGTCGAGTACTGGGACGGATTTCGGCAGCAGCGCCTCCTGGATGCGCCGGGCTGTCTGTAGCTCCTGCTCGACACGCTCGCGCTGGCGTTGCTCAACATCCTGCTCTTGTGTGACGTGCGCGACATGCAGTGTCGGAGTCACCTGATCCATGAGCGTCGTCAGCAGCTCACGGTCGTCAAACGTGTACCGTTGCCCACTCAACCGTTCACCGAGGGCGAGTAAGCCAACCAGCTCGCTCTGCCAGAACAGCGGAATGATAAGATCCGCCCCAACATCTCTCATAGCGGACGCAACGGGCGACTCCGACGGCAATCGCGTCATTTGTATCGCGTTGGAAGGTCGAAGCAACGACGCGCGTGCCGGATCATCGGAAGAGATAGTAAGTGTTGGCAACTCGGCCTGCGTTAATGCCGTACTTGCTTGCCAGCGCAGATGAAGCTCCGGAGTATGCTCGCTGGGCATCACATACCGAGCGCGCGGGGTGGCATCCACTGGCAGCGCCAGGGCGTTCACGCCATACATGATCGCTGGCGAACGCAGCCAGAGCGCGACGTAACGGGCTTGCATGGCCTTTTGGACGGCGGCGACGAGGTTTCTACACAGCTGGTCCAGGCGCGTCCCCTCCGGCAGCGTCACGCGATACGCCGCGAGAAGCTGAGTGGCGTCATACTGGCTGCGAAAGAAACGCCGGTTTATCTGAGTTTGGATTTGCGCATAAAGCGGGGGGTATAGCGCTACCATGATGGGCACGTCGAGGGCAATAAGCACGAGCACAAGCGGAAATACCAGGAGTCCAGGAATGAAGAGCCGTAGCCCGGTAGTGGCAACGTAGACGGCAATCAGGCAGATACTGAGCGTGCCGTAAATTGCTATGCGGTTGATGAGAGCGGCGCGATCATAGGGTTGCCCACGCAGCAGCGCAAAGGCAATCGCGACTGGAAGAAGGGTCGTGAGCAAGTAAAAGCCGGTGCGCACGCAAAGGTACACCACGGAAGAATCTTGTGTGGATGACTGAGCAAATAAAGCCGACACGATCAGAATGAGAAAGCTTCCGAAGGCTAGCGCAACACCTATGACAGCGCGTCCGTTCCGCTGGATCTGGTACTGCGCTCCGGTATCACACAGGTGACGGTAGCGATAGTAGATATTCGGAAGAATGCCTGAAACAACGATTGTTATCAAGAACATGTCACCGAATAACGCAATCGCGCCATACCCAAGCGTTACCAACCCTCCGTACGGCCCCCCAGGAATGTGAGCAATGTATTGAGTAGATGCAGGATTAGCTGGCTGCGGCTTTGGCGGAGCGAGTGGCCCAATCTGAGACAAGCCGAACAACAGCACCAACCACCGTGTCCACGTACGGGTGTAACGACTGTCAGCAAAGAAATAGAAGAAGAGCAGGAAGAATCCCGACACAGGCAGCGAGAAGGCTGGGTCATGAATCGCAAAAGAATCTTCCACGACGAGGGTGCTTCCCGCGAACGCAACGAGAAAGAAGGAGACATACAACATGCCCCGATTCTCGCTCTGGCGGTGTCGCCGGTGTCGAAAAATGCGCAGCGCCAGAAGCCAGTAGACCAGCGCGCAAAGAGCACATATCGCAAGCCAGCTCGCGGCGAACGGGACCACGCCGCTTGCCGCGATGCCGGCGCTTCCCAAAACGAGCTGCTTCGCGGTAGTATGCACGAACGGCACCATTAGCTCCTCCTTCTCGCGTGTGTTTGCACTCAGCCGTCCGCGGCATGCCAGTGATTTCGTCAGCGGGTGACGGAGAACTCGACGCCATAGCCTGATACGGCGATGACGAAGAAGATGGACATCAGCAGCGAGCTGAAGTCGAGCCCGTGCAGGGACGGAACGCCCGACCTCATCACCGCTTCCGCTATCTATGCCAGGTGGGCGGCTTCTGCGACCGCGGCGGCTTCGTCAGCATGTAGTCCGATAGCCTCGTTGAGACGGGTGAGCGTGAAGATGTGCTGATAATGGTCGCTTAGCCCATAGGCCAGCAAGTGCTGGTGTTGCCGGTTGATGCGAATGAGCAGGGTGACGAGCAGGCCGATGCCGCTGCTGTTCATGTATTCGAGGCCACTGAAGTTGAGGATGAAGGTACGAGTGGTGGGCGTGTTGGCCTGGGAATACGCCTGCATGAGTATCGGTTCGGCGAAAGCGGAAACATCGCCCTTGATATCAATGACGGCGGTGTGCGCCGTCACCTGGCGCACTGTCATCTGCACGTTGGCGTCGTCTGGCATTGGTTCTCTCCTCACCACTCCCTGTTCTCAAGCTCTCACCTATTCTCTAGCTCTCAAGAGAATACGCACATTGAAGCTCACACGTCGCGGCGTTCCCACTCAATGGCGCCGCGTTTTCCGGACGTGCGCCAGTCTGGAGCTACGGGAATCACTCCCAGGTCGCGTACGATTTGTCTGGCTGCCAGTCCAATGACTGCCGCGAATGTGGGATAGGCAAGCTCCATCTCGGCGAGCTGTTCCACCCACATGTTCGCGGACATGCCCGCCGCGACAAGCTGAAGCAGCTCGACGGCCTGTTCGCCGACGATATGCGCCCCCAGCACACGATGCGAGGACTGTGAGACAATCAGTTTGCAGAAGCCCTCCGTGTGGCCGTCAATCACCGCGCGATCACTGTGTGAATACGGCACGACGGCAACGGCGCAGTCGTCCTGGGCGCGGGCCTGTATCTCGGTCAGCCCAACGCTGCCGTATTCAGGAGCGGTGAACCCGCCATGCGGGACGATGCGATGCCCAACCCGGCCGTCAGGTCCCAATATCGCGCTTTCGGCGGCGAGCGCCCCTTCAGAGACGGCGCTTTGCACCAGCATCATACGCCCAGTCACATCACCGGCGGCGAAGATGTTTGGAGCCGTCGTGCGCAGGGAATCATCTACACGGATGTAGCCACGCTCGCACTCGACACCCGCTGCCGCGAGATTCAATTCCTCGCTATTGGACTGCCAGCCTACCGCGAGCAACACAGCATCCGCTGTGACCGAGCGTACCTCCTCGTCCTGCCGATAGAAAAGCTCAAGACCTTCCGCGCGTCGCTCAATACGCTCGATGCCGCCAATTTGGGTGGTAATCGCGATACCGCGCCGCTCAAACGCTTGCATGATGCCGTGTGAGACGGCCTCATCTTCTACGCCGAGAAGCCGGGCGCCGACTTCGAAGAGATGCACATCAGCGCCGAACGCTGCGAAGATCGAGGCAAGCTGGCACCCGGTTGCGGAGCCGCCAACGATCGCGATGGAGCGCGGCAGCTCGGTCAACGTCCAGACATCGCTATGGGTGATGGCGTGCTCGCTCCCTGGAAATGGGAAACGACGCGCATGCCCACCCGCCGCGATGATGATCTTCTCGGCCTGGATGCTGGTGCCATCGGCGCAGGCGAGTGTCTGGGCGTCCACAAACTGGGCGCCACCAGCGCCCATGTGCACCGTGACGGCCATATCCGCGAGATGGCTGCGGATTTGTTTCTTGTCGTGGATGCGATACACCATTTCCTGGGTGCGTGCGAGGACTTGCGGAAAATCAACGGTTGGCGGCTCGCCGACCAACCCGTAGCGCTCGAACTGACTTGCCTCGCGAATGAGTCGCGCCGCACGAGCCAGTACGCGGGTTGGCACACAGCCATCGTTGGTGCAGGTGCCACCGAGATTGCCGCGCTCGATGAGCGCGACCTCCGCGCCAAGCTCACGCGCCCGCAAGGCGGCTGTGACACCGGCTGGCCCGCCACCGATAACCACCACATCGAACATGCGCTCTCCTAAACTATTGTGTACACGCCGGAAGCTCAAACGCTCAACGCTGTCTGGAGCCGCTCCAGCCGCGCAGGCGGGAGGGTTAGGGGACCATCTCGCCGGTTGTCGCGGCGGCCACGCGCGTGGCTGCGCTTTGATGGCTATGCACGTTGTCGTGAGGCGCACGCTGCACGGCTACCAGCGTAATGTCGTCCTCCTGTTCCCAGCCAGCGCCGGTGAACTCCGCCAGCGCATGCAGCAAGAACACAATCGGGGGCGTGCCATCGCCGTGCCGCTGCAACAGCTCCCGCAGGCGCGGCAGACCGAACATCTCGCGCTGGGGATTGTGCGCCTCCACCAGCCCGTCGCTGTAGAAGAGCAGATGGTCGCCGGGCGTCAGGGTGGTCTCCCCCTCCTCGTAGCGCGAGCCCGGCATGAGACCAAGCGGCATGCCCGTGGCGTACAACTCACAAATACCGCCGTCGTCATGACGCAGGTACGGCAAATCCTGGCCCGCGTTGGCGAAGCGTAGGTAACCGCTGGCGGGATCAAGGATCGCATAGAAGCATGTCACAAACATGCTTTCGGGAATGTCAGCCGAAAGCAGATCGTTCACTCGTGCGAAGACCTTTCCTGGAGAAGCCGCCTGCTGAGAGGCAGTACGTAGCATGGTGCGCGTAGCCGTCATCACGAGAGCGGCTGGTATCCCTTTATCGGTCACGTCGCCAATGATGATACCCAGTCTCCCATCTTCAAATGGGAGAAAGTCGTAGAAGTCGCCGCCGACTTCACGCGCGGGTTGATAGTGGGGTACGATTCGCCATCCCGCAGGCGCCGGCACCGTCTTGGGCAAAAACGTGCGCTGAATAACCTGCGCTGTCCGCAGCTCTTGTTCGATACGTTCACGCTCGCGCACCTGTGCCTGCTGGGTACGCACCAACTGCCCTACCCGAAGCGACGGCGCGACCTGCGATACTAATGTCGTGAGCAGGTTACGGTCCGCGCGGGTGTATTCCAATCCATCCATGCGTGGCCCTAGCGCGAGCAGAGCGATCAATTCGCCTTGACTCACCAGCGGCAGCGCGAGCTCGGCACCTTCGGCCTTGAGGTTTTGTACCACAGGCGAGTCTATACGCAGGCGCTCTATCTCCACTGTACCGGGATGCTCGAGGATATATCCGACAATGGGATCTTGATACGAGATGGCGGCGAGTGGCGCGACAGGAAGGTCCGGCTTCCGCTCAGCCGCGTGCTGTGGCAGGGGCGCCACGACTGCGGATCGCGACCTTTGGCTGGCTGTTTCCGGAGTGTCCTGAGCAGGCGCAAGTGCCCACATCGAGGCGAATTGTGGCTGCAGCGTCTTCTGGACTACGTCTAGGAAGCGCTCGCGGATCTGATCGAGATCAATTTCCTCACGTAGTGCCGAGGTGAACGCCTCGACCATCTTGCCGACCGCATCATCGCGGAGGTGGAAACGCTGGTCGAGCGCACGTAGCGCACCGATAGCCAGTGGCGCGAGCATAACCGCTACGGCCAGTGTGGTTGTGACCAGGATCGTCTTCGACTCCGTGCCGCTGTGAGTGAGTAGCTCCCAACCAGTGACGCCGGCAAAATAGACGAGCGCCACCACAGTCGTAAAAAAGAGCGCTTTGAGATTGGAAAGGAAGGAGCGCGCCATGACGAACGTGACGAATAAGCTCAGGCCGGTGGGAAGGAGAATGAAGATGAAATCAGAGCGCACGACGATAACAGTCAGGGCAAACAGCCCACCAACAATGAATATGCCATCAATGTACCGGAAGATGGCATACCAATGTTGGCGCGCACGCGAGATGCGCTTCCTTGGCTGACCGGGACGTCGTGAGATTCGCGCGAGAACCTGGAAGAGAAGCAACATGTTTCTGATCCTTCCTGTCATTCCCGCCGCGCATCACTCACGTGTCAGGCGCTCACCGGTGGCCTGGCGGATACAGCATCGAACCCTACAAACTGGCGCTCGCTAGTAGGTGATAGCCGACTTGTTCCTCTGGGGCGCGGACGCGGCCGTGCATGCTTCCAGGCTATCGGAGTGGGGCGATGAATGTCAAGCTGTCCGTCAGCGCCTCGCATTTAGCGCGAGCGCGGCACCCGCGTCGAGAAGAAGAGGGCGAGCAGGCAGAACACAATCGTCCACGCGATCAAGATCAGCACATCAGCGAAGTCCAGGGGCTTGCCGGCGACGATGCGCACACCGAGGTCCGCGGCGCGGAACGTTGGCAGCAGCTTGCCGGCCGCCTGGAGTCCCGTGGGGAATATCGTGATGGGCATCCACAGGCCGCCCAGCGCCGATACTACGACGCCCAGCGCGTAGAGCAGACCGAACGCGGCCTCAGTACCCGTCGCATACCCAATCGCGATACCCAGCACGGCGAACGGCGCCGCGGTGAGCCAGAGCACGATGGCCAGCATGATCCACGTGCCAGCGTCCAGACGGATGTCGTGGGTGACAACCGC
The DNA here is from genome assembly GCA_035310125.1 of Ktedonobacterales bacterium. Classification (GTDB taxonomy): domain Bacteria; phylum Chloroflexota; class Ktedonobacteria; order Ktedonobacterales; family JADMIN01; genus DATGEP01. Next base: position 31,274 of record DATGEP010000343.1, on the reverse strand, counting down.
CGTGAGCAGCACGAGCACGAGAGTGGGCACCGCCAGCGCGAGCGCCGCGAGTAGCCGCGCGACGAGGACGGAGTTGGAGCGCACGGGGAGCAGTCGGAGCTGGCGCAGCCAGCCGATGCCGCGATCCTGCGCGATGCGCGGGCCGGTCGCCAGCATCACTGCGTACATCGTACCATACACCGTCATTGAAACCATCAAAGCCGCCGCTACCGAGATGGTGCCCGCGCTGCCCCCTCCAAATAGTCCGGCGAAGAGGAGATAGAAGCCGACCGGTGCGGCCATTGCCAGAATCAAGAAGCGTGCGTCACGCAGCGACCGCGCGACCTCCAAGCGTAGATACCCGACCATCACTTGCCTCCATTGTCGCTCTGTGCGCCGTTGCCTGTACCGTTGCCGACGAGCGCCATGAATACGTCTTCCAGACTCGCGCGGTGGACCTCAAGGTCTTTCCAGGCGATGCTGCTGGCGACGAGGGCCTGTGTCGTGGCGTCGGCATCGGCGGTCTTCAGTGTGATCTGCTCGCGAAATGTAGCTACCCGGCGGACGCCGGCCAGCGCGTTCAGTGTGTGTGCATCGCTTTCGGCGGAAGTGAACCGAACCGTCTGCATGCCACCCTGCTTCTTCAGGTCCGCGACGGTGCCATCGGCGACGATGCGCCCGGCGGCGATGATGACGACGCGCGAAGCGAACGCTTCGGCCTCTTCCAGGTAGTGCGTCGCGAATAGGACGGTGCGCCCGGTGGCGGCATACTCGTGCATGCTCGTCCAGAACTCATGCCGCGCCTCCACATCCATCGCCGCTGTCGGCTCGTCGAGCACCAGCACCTCCGGGTCGCTGGCGATGGCGAGCGCGAAGCGCACACGCTGCGTCTGCCCGCCGGAGAGACGGTCCACGCGGCGCTTCTCCAGCCCGCCCAGCCGCGCGGTTTCGATCAGTCGCTGGCGTGGCATCGCGGAGGGGCTCAGGACCAGAACGTAGTCGAGCAGCTCGCCGACGCGAACGCCGGGCATCAGGCTGCCTTCTTGCAGCATCGCGCCGATATGCGCATGCTGGATAGCCTCGGCGGGCGGCATCCCTAGAACGGTCGCAGTCCCGCTGTCGGGCGCGAGCAGCCCCAGGAGCATCGAGATCGTGGTGGTCTTGCCGGCGCCATTGGGGCCAAGCAGCGCCACCGTCTCGCCGCGTCGTATCTCCAGATTGAGATGATCCACCGCGCGAAGGGAGCCAAATTCTTTCGTAAGTCCCGTGAGACGCACTACCGCATCCCGCGAAGACGGGTCCTGTTCGTCGCCCTCGCCAATCTTCGACGATGCGTGAAGTGTCTGGAAGCCTATCACTCGTCAACTCTCCTCTCGGTCTCGCCATGCATCGCATCGGTCACGTCTCAAGAGTACGAGAAGCACGGCATGCCCGGTAGTGAGCGCCGTCAGGAGGTAGGTATGACACGTGTCATAGGTGAATTCTTGGCCAGGGGACCAGATATACTGGTGTTCAGCAACCGTCGCTGGTATGCGGTGCACACTGGCACCGTCGGCCTACGTGTAAGGGGATGCGATTCACCAGTGCGCGGCTGAGGCTGGGGAGAATCATTCCCACGAGCTCAGGATTTTGCATCGTCGAGGGTGAATGTGAGGAAAGCGGGAACGTAATCGCCACGCATGAACAGCCGTGGCAAAGCAGTTATCATGCGTTTCAGGCACGGGTAACGGCCATCGAGGCGCCGTCCGCGCTCGTGGACAATACATGATGAGGCGGCGAACCTGCCAGTTTCAGGCCCGCGAAGCTGGAGCGCTTCTGTGGCGGTGTTGAAAGGCGGTCGAGATAGTGACCGGCCGCCTACTCGAACGAGTCGTCGTCATCGCGCTCGTCGCCCGCCTCATTCTCGTCGTCGAAGTCATCACCAAGCGCCAGCTCGTCCTGATCCGCGCGGAAGGAGTCGTTGAAGAACCCCATCTCGTGGCCGCGATAGACGCTCACGAGGAAATCATCTCGTGGTGTATCGGCAGAAAGCACGAGGTCTTCGTCAATCTGCTCGATCAACTTGGCAAGGTCGTCGCGCTCCAGATCTCGTTCGAGCACCAGGGTGCAATGGACCGTCGTGGAGGTGAAATGCAGATCCACCGTCCCAATGCGGGTCGTGCCCAGCATCATATGGTAGCCCTCGGAGTTGGGCGTGCGGAATTGACGGTCGAAGCGAACATCTTCCATTTCGTCGTGCGCGTGGCGCGAAGCCACGCTCCTCCCTTCGGCATCGAACAGACTCAAGCGTGCGGGCGTGTGCGTCCCATTGTCGCATACCGGAGCGTATTCTGCCATCCGGTGTCCGCCGCACATTTGCCGCATAGATCATACCGCGCGGCTGCCCCTCGCTGCTCTTGCATTGAGAACGAGGTGTCCAACCTTGCGTGGCGGCGCTCCGTATGCAGGGAGAGACAGTAGCGGGTCAGATTCTGACGCTGGAGGAAAGCACGCATGACGGATGGCAGCAGCGGTGGGAGTCTCAACTTTGAGTTGCTCGCGGCTTCGCTGCGAGCGGATAGCGCGGACGCACGCACCTGGGTAGCTGTGCTGGGGCAGAAGCTTGCCGGCGCGCTGCCGTCACGAGTGCGGCTGCGTCGCGGTGGCTTGTTTGGCAATGGGGCAATAGACGGCATGGCGGCCGAGCTGGGCGACTGGCGCTTCACACTGCGGTTGGAGCGCGGCGAGCCGCTAGCTGAACGTGTCCACATCGTACGCGGCATCGCTCTCAAAAGCGAGACCCTGTCGCTTGATGCCTGGATTGACGCACTCGTTGCCGCGCTGGCTGAGATTGCCGTTGCCAGCGCCCGCGAGCGCGACGCGATTCAATCGTTGCTACGGTGAGCCGGCACCATAGCAACGTAAATTAGCTGGATAGCGAAAGTCGCACCACCGGCAGCATCGCGAGATCCACCGCGTCAAATCGCTCCGGCCCAAGCGCCACGAGCGCGTCATGTAACCGGCGCGCCTCGGCAATGAGCGGCCCGACCTCGACCCCCATGCAGCGCGGCGCAAATGGCTCCAGATAGTCCGCGCCCGTCCGCAGCTTGAGAACGGCGCCGCGATAGTTGTGCCGCAGCAGGTGATAGCAGCCGACGCCTACCTGGAGAATGCCTTTGTAGAGGGTCCGCACCGGCGCCGGCTCAGCATTCCAGGCCGCTTCGAGTGTCTCATGGCACGCAAAGAACTCTTGCCGGTTGAATTGTTCGATGCCGAGCAGCAGCTGTGGCCCTGGTGGCTCCGCGCAGCGAGCGGGATCGTAGAGGTCCGGCGGGATTGGGTGCTTGCGATTGTACGGTTTTTCGGTTGGCATGGGGTAATGACTCTCTATGAGGTGAGCACATCGTTGTCTCGTTATCCCACATGATTGCAGCTCATCGTCAGCATCCGAGCTGAAGAGGCCGACGACGTGGATCGCGCCGTGCGGCTTTTCGGTGAATATCATGCGCACCGTGTCAAGCATTTCGTGCGCTGGGTGCCGACGGACCGCCGCGATAGACCGCGGGCTGAGGCAGGGAAGCCAGCCACGCATTGGTGCGCCTGGCGCCAGCAGTCCGACTCCGTGAGAAATCAGCGGGTAGGGCCAGTATACCAGCCCTACCCGGTACGTACAGTCACGAAGCTCAGACCAACTTCTACTCGTGACCTACGTCGCCTGCGGGGCTTTCTCCAGTTACCGAAACGGCGGGTGCCTGGCCACGAGCCGTCAGCCGCCTGGCAAGGCGCAAAGGCACGATGAAAGCGGCTGCCAGCGCCAGGATGAGGATGAGCGCCAAACCCAACTCGGGCGCTCCCACCGGCAGCCGTGGAACCCAGCTGGGCACGCCGTCGTGGGCGCCAATTGCCATCGGTGCTGTGCCGAAGGGCGCCAGTCGAATGACTCCAGACGATGTGATGCCCATGTCATAGGTTACGGCGGCGTCGGGCGCGTCGAGCGTCAGATACGTCAACCAGCTATCTTGCCAGATCCAGCCCATATTGCGGTCGCTGGAGAGGTCCTGGTACAGCTGGGATGTCATGCGCTCCTGGAAAGCCACCTTGAACCCTGTCGCGCCCGGAATCGCCGTCCCGACGGACGATTGGCCGATGGCGGCGCCCCAGTCGCTTGTGTTGAGCGGCTGGTCGGTCAGAAAGTAGATGTCGGCCTGGACCTGTTGTCCATCCAGCGCGAGCACTTCCAGGGGCACCCAGGGATGCGGCACGGACATCGTGAGCAGCAGCGGCACGCCGTCGCCTTCCTGCTGGTGCCGTGCCTGCGCCGCCGAGGTATCGTACTTGGCCGCCATGAAGATAGGGCTGCCCTGGGCATACTTGAGCAAGTGGTCGCGCGTGTCGCCGCTGAGATAGAAGCCTTTTTGAGCGCACCAGTCCAGCACTGCCTGGCCACTGCCGTTCAATATCGTAACCTTTAGCGCCTCCACCTGCGCCTGCTCAACGACAATGCTGGGAGCCGCGCTTGCGGTTTCACTCGCGGCGCCAAAACCAATTGCGCGGGGCGGTTGCGGGTGTGACTCAAGGAAGAGACGCTGGAGCGTCCAACGCCCGCCATCTTGAATGGCGGTTGGAACGGCTGGAAGCGGAACGATCCAACCGACGTCTGGCTCATTGCCGGTGTAGGAGAAGCTTGTCATGTAGTGCTCGACGCCGCCGTGCCAGGCCACGAAGGTGGTGGCTCGCGCGAGGCGCACATCGCCATCGGGAGCGACAAGCCCACCGCACGCAGCGGCGGGCAGCGTCTGCATGAAGAGTAGTCCGAGGGCCACGACAACAGGGGACAATGCCTTAAGAGCCATGCGCATGGGGGAACCTCCTCTGAATGTGTATGAGCGGGGAAAGTCACCTCCCAGACGCCGCCCGCCGGCAAAAAGTTCCCCTCCTACGTCAAGTGGTGCACCGCGCACACAAAAGCAGCCCTCCCAGCAATGGGAGGGCTGCCAACACGTGGGGATACTCACCACTAGCTATGTTGTTCGACCTGCCGGAGCCGGCGGCTCATGACGCCGAGCAACTTGATGGCAATGTCCGGCGATTCCCGCAGCGCCGCACGGAAATCCCAGACGGGAATGACGATGGCGCGGGTTGCGTCCACTGCCGTGACCGTCGCGGTGCGCGGCAGGTCATCAAGCAGAGACATCTCGCCGAGAACCGCGCCGCGCTCGTAGATACCAAGGTCGCGCACCTCGCCCGTGGGACTCTCTTGCGCAACGTGTACTCTGCCGCTTGTGATGACGAACAGGCCCACGCCAGTCTCATTCTGGCGCATGAGTGAAGCTCCGGTGGGATATTCGCGCTCGCGGCAATTCGCGGAGAGAACCTGAAGCTCGCGTTTGGTGAGGTCGCTAAAGAGAGGCACCTGGGCAATCACGTCTTCGTACACTCGTGCTCTCCGCCTTTCTCTGGATGATGGAAGGCGCGTCGAAACCGCGCCAGATCTGCAAGATGGGAAGATAGCCGTCGTCATTGTAGCGCACTATGGCCGGTCCGTCTATGGGGGCGGTAAGTAGGTTTGTCACCATACCCGACCGGCGCTGCTGCTCGTCTCCTACGGAGAGACGGGTGAACGACGACCTGGTCTGGCGGGTCGCAAGCCCACGCGGGCTTGCGACCGTTCGCCTACCAGCCGCCGCTATTGGGATTCGAGCGCTCTGGTCCTGACCCACCCCAGCGTTGCGAAGCGGGAGCGCGGCCCGGCCCTGAGAAACGCCCGGCGTTGGGATCTGGCATACCCTGCCCAAAGCTGGGCATCTGGCCGCGGTCAAAGTCCGGCATGGGAGGCATTTCCGGCATTGGGGGCAGCCGCCAGTCCATGTTGCCCGGTGGGTTGCCATCTCCCCCGCTCATAGGCGGCAAGGCCGCACGCGGGGCGGGGCGCATCTCATTTTGCATGGGCGGACGCATGCCACCGCCACGCACGTTCGTCATGCCAGGCATGCCACCGGACATTTGACCGGGCAGAGGCATTCGGCCCATACCAGCCGCCGGGTTCATTCCACCGAAGCCGCCGGTGTGGTCTTCGGCGCCCGGCACCGTACCCGCGGAAACCGGCATCTGGCCCATATACTGACCGGGGCCACCCATCATACCAGCTCCGTTGCCACCAGCCATGCCCATACCGGCGCTCATCGGCACACCGCCCATGCCCATGCCCGCGCCATTCGCCTCGAAGCCGGTGGACATGCCGGGCGCCATCGGGCGAGCCGGGCGCACGGCGCGGACGGTCCCGCCCGCCTTGCGGTCGTTCGCCGTCTGTCGGGCATTCATCTCCGCTGCGGCTTGCTCCAACCCAGCGGCCTCGCTTGTCGTTGTTCGCGCGAGCTGGCGGACGCCTACGAGCTGTTGCAGCTGGCGCACGACCAGCTCCAGGCGTTCCGAGCTTTCCGAGGCTTGCTGCGAGTTGCCCGCCACCTGCTCGGCGATTTCGATGACAGCCTGCATGGCTCCGGTCATGCGCTCATACTGTGAGGCTTGCTGGCGGCTGGCTACGCTAATGTCTCTGACGGAGCGCGTGATGTAGGCCAGGATCGAGTCTATCTGGGTTGGCGAGATTTCGGAGCGTCGCTGGAGCACCTGGTTGCCCATGAGGGCAAGCTGGTCGGTGCGTTGCGAGATATCTCGCGCTGTCTCGGAGAAGTTTTGCAGCGCCTGGTTGATGGCATTGATCGCCCACACCTGTTGCGCTGATCCGCTGGATTGTTGCGCCGCGATGGAGCCGATGCGCTCCGACGCACCGTTGACTTGTCGCGCCGCGCGTTGCAGGGTGCTGATGATGGCATTGGCGAAGAAGAGCGCGAGAATGACGGCAGCTACCATAATGATTGTGCCGATAAGCACCAGCTCGACGGTCGTATGACTGACGAGCGTCGTAATGGAGTTCAAGGGAACCGCCACAACAAGGATACCGATAAGCTGCTGCTGCGGGTTAAAGATCGGCGAATAGTCCGCGTAGGTCTGCACACCATCTATCGTGTTGACGCCCTGCCAATCACGCGGCGTGGTTTCGAGGTTCATGCTTCGCGACACATCGGGCGCCAGCTCGTTACCAACCTTGCGTCCGGAGCTTGAGGCAGTCGTCGCGACACGAAGACAGCGCGTAAAATTGCCATGCGAGTCGGCGCACTGATAAATGGCGACGGAGCCGCCAATGAGCTTATTGACCTCATCCACAAAGTCGGTATCGCCATTGAGCACATACTTGCCGAAGTTGTTCGCCTGGTTGAGCGTCAGATCTCTGCCGGTGCCTGGCGTATCGGCCACCATGGTATTGTCAGACGCGATGGAGATATTCGCGCCATACTGGTTGGTCAGCACCAGCCGGGCAATCTTCATATTGTCGAGCTCTTGCGCCTGCGCCTGTTGCAGAACGTAATTCTGGATGGCGTTATCCGCAATGAAGAGGGTCGCCGCAGTACTGAGGATCGCGGCTAAAATGACGATAATCGTCAGTTGAGGGCGGATACCCAGGCGCCACCATCTTGGAAACATCTTGGCATGTCCTCCTGCACTCGCCTGGGCTCGCTCTCCGCGCTACCCACCGCGCTCATTATGATGGAAGGCCGGCGGCAGCCTCCCTGTACACGTAACGAACCACTGCGCGCAATGGCAGCGTTTGACTCAGTTTTCCTACCCGGTTGCATCATCCGATACGCTGGATCAAGCCCAGACTCGCCAGATGATCCAATACCGCCACCATCTCCCGGTCGCTACGACGGGTGAGCCGCACGAGATCGGATACCGTCCGCCGCCCATCTACCAGGAGCAGCCCCATGCGCTCTCGCCGGTCAAGTGGAAGCTGATCGGTACGCTCAGCAAGAATGGACCGGCGGTAGACGATCGAGAGTACTTCCTGTGAAACAGGTGGGTGGGACTGCGGAAGCGATGTCTGCGTTGAGCCACCGTATGGCACATCATACCGCGAAAGGTCCCCAGATGAGCCCGATGATGGTACCGATGATTGTGGGAAATACCCCGGCTGTGATCCAAGGTTCGGCAGAGAGGAGGAAGTCGTCGGGTTGCCGAACGGCGCCGAGGGCGAGGAGTTTGGGTACGTTCCAGACGTGCCGTACGAGGGCCATGAGCCACTGGAAACACCGCTCTGCGGCGAAGAACGTCCGGGATCCGAGCCGGCTGATCCCGGCAAATCGAAGGATGTGTCCGCCTCGCGCAGGCTCGCGGCCGAGACCTCATCAAACGAGTAGATGCACTCACCCCAATTCACCAGAACACCCAGGGCATTGCCGCCGGTCAGCTGGCCCAGCAGCGCGGTGACCGGCTCGCCATCAATGAACTTGATTTGCCCAAGCTCGCGTGTGTTTCCCTGCCCACGGATGACGCGAAGAATGCCGCTCTGCCGCCCAAGAGTAATCATGCTAATAATATTGTTCAGCCTGCTCGTCGTCAGAAATTGCGCAGCCATCTTTTCACGCTCCCGCACCAAGCGCATGAGCTACCGATTCCGTCGCTTTGACGCCCTCACCCAGCCAATTTTGCGGCTGTCATTCCGCCACCACTAACCGCATCCAAACGAACCGAATTCAACATACCGCTCTGTATGCCTGGAGCCTGGAGATACTACCCGCTACCTGGGAAACCTCTTCACTGGGGCGCCACATGCGGCCCTCTCTGTGCCCAGTAACGGATAGGCCGTAGTCGTGCGCTGGTTGTGGCACTTTCCTTTACGAACCCTGGCAGGTGAAAGCGCGTCGCCCGACCCCTTGTGAGCCTTACGTTAGCACAGGTGTCAAGAGAGCGCGACACGTATCGCCCTTCCATCCAGCTCAGCGCCGCGGCTCGCATGCCTTATTTTGATACGACACCGGCGCCCGCGACAACCTGTTCAGCGTCTGGGTCGGTCGCGGGCGCCGCGGCCGCCGTTTTGTCCAGCGTGGCCAGCCGGGCACGCAGCTCATCGGCCAGCCGGGCGTATTCCTGGGCGCGCTGCTCATCCCATTTCGGCATGATAGCCGCCGTGCTGCCACCAATGGCGCGGTCAATGAGGCGCGCGTAAAACTCGTAGGCCTTGATTTGACTTTCGAGCAACGTGCGCTCGCTCAATGGTTGCGTCATAGCTCCAGCCTCCGGATTGCCTGCATGAAGATCGCGTGTCGTGCCGTCCATACGGGTCCATGTGGACTATTCAGCCCGCATGATCGCGTTTAGCGTAGCACAGCCGTGAATGCGGGTCAAGTCGCTGTTATGCGGTGTTCCATCACCAGCGGTGGGAGTGCGCTAATCATTGCCACCGGCATTGTCGCCGCCATGAGTGTTGGAATTCTCGCTGCCAACATACACCTGGATTGAGCCAAGCGCGTTGGCCGAGACAGTTATCGTGTTTGAATCTTTGCCGTGATGATGTTTTTGCGCTGGGCGTGTCGTGGGTAGAGTGCCGTGCGGTGTCGTGCGGCTCACAATCTTCGTCACATGCGGTGCGGTCGTGCTTGCGATGCCGAGCGAGCCCGGCGCACTGGCCGTCACAAATGACGCATGATGCGCGATGGGCGTGTACGGATGGTGCAGCTCTTGGCCCAGCACGAAGCCGAAGACACTGCCACAGAGAAGAAGTGCCAGAATGACTTTGGTGGATTTTTCGCCGATGGAGGCACTTAGCATAAATGGTCCCGCTTCCCGCCGTCTTCGCTCGAACGGGGACAGTATCTGTTGCCAATCGGACGCGGTTGTCGCAAAGTCCGTGCCAAGTGGCAGCTATAACGGAAGGGCAAAGTATCCATAGGTGGTGATGGGGTGAAAGCCGGTGGATTCATAGAGATTATACGCGCGCGCGTTTACAGAATCCACTTCGAGGCCGATATGGGTCCAGCCCTCTTCGGAGAGAAGACGAATCGTCTGATGAAGGATCTCGCGCCCGTAGCCGTGCCCCTGATATGTGGGGAGCACGGCGAAACCGTAGATGAGCGCGCGCGGCGGTTCGTGAAAAATCTTAAGCGTGCCAATCGGGACGTCTCGCCGCAGGGCAATGAAGTAATGCTCGGCGCCATTCTCCATGTCGGCAGCTATCCGGTGCTGCTCGCTCACCTCGTCACTTGCGAAGGCGAGCGCCCTGATATGCGCGATGGCGGCCTGATCGTCGTCTGTGGCAGGACGGATCGCCAGCGAGCTGGTGACGGCTGGCACTCCCGCGGCAGATACATCCAGCTCCATACGCAGCTCCGTGAACTCGCGCCGCAGACCACGTGTGGCGACGAATCCCTGGCCGGAGCGCGAGTTGTCTTCACAGATCAATAAGACCTTGGTCGCGCCCCGCCGCCGGCACTCTTCGCGAGCGGCGGAGAGCAACGCGCTGCCGATGCCGTGGCGCCGGAAATCGGGATGGACGCCGCCACATAGCTCAATCTCGGTATCGCCATCAAGCGTGCAGAAGCCGGCGAGCGCTTCACCGGCGTACGCAACGAAGATGTTGTTCGCGCGCCCGTTCTCGGCGCCCAGGCTCGCGATATCCACCTTCAGGTCCAGATGCTCAACCGCATTGCATGTCGCAACAAGGTCGCGCACCTGGGCAGCTTCGGTTGCGGTCAGCGTACTCCGGCCCGTTATCTGCCCACCTGATTCCGGCATACGGTAACTCCTACCCGTGCCTGGTACGCCCGCGACGCGCGGCAACGACCTGCGCCATGATGGCAAGCGCGATCTCCTCCGGCGTACGGGCACCGATATCCAGTCCGATTGGACCGTAGATACGACCAATCTGCTCGTCGGTGACGCCCTCCTCACGCAGGCGGTCGTTTCGGCCTTCGCGTGTGCCGCGGCTGCCGATGGCGCCAACGTATCCAGCTGGCGAGTTCACAGCGGCTTTGAGGGCAGGCACGTCGAATTTGTTATCATGGGTTAGGACGGCGACCGCTGTGGCGCTGGAGATGGGAAGATGGGCCATCGCCTCGTCCGGCCATTCCACCAGCAGCGAATCAGCCTCCGGTAGTCGCTCGCGCGTGGCGAATGCTTCGCGGGCGTCTATGACGACGACTTTGTAGCCAAGCACTTTAGCGATGCGCGTCAGCGGGATGGAAATGTGGCCGGCGCCGACTATGACGAGCGTGGGCGGGGCGGGATAGACGGCGTAAAATACCTCGGCGCTTTCGCCGTCTTCCAGGGGATACGTTTGGGTCTCTGACTCGCCGGTGCGCAAGAGATGCCCGCGCAGATCGCCGGCGGCGCGCGTGTCCAGCGAGGAATTGCCAAGCGTGCCGATAGACTCGCCCTGCTCAGGGACGATCAGCTCCGCGCCGAGCGCAACGGGTGCGCTGGCCGTCGCGGCGATAACGGTTGCGCGCGCGATTTGCCGGTCCTCGTGAATTGCTTGCGCGAGGGGCGCATAATTGCCCAGCCGCTCGACGAAGACGCGAATCTCGCCGCCGCAGGAGAGGCCAATCTGCTCGACGTTCTGCTCTTCCGTGATGCCAAATTTGAGGAGCTTTGGTGTGCCAGTGCGAATGGCGCGCATGCCTTCTTCGATGACCGCTGGCTCGACGCAGCCGCCGCTCACCGATCCGCTAATCTCGCCGCGCTCACTGACGGCCAGCGTCGCGCCGAGACCGCGCGGCGCGGAGCCGGTAACGGAGACAACGGTGGCAAGCGCGATGCGCTCGCCCGCCGCGTGCCAACGCTCTACATCGGTCAATACATCTCGCATGAAAGGATCTTACCCCCGGGCTGCTCTCCTGATGAGGAGAGATGTACAGCAATCGCTAACGGTCGCGGTCAATCTCCAGGTGGTTGTGCGACATGGCGACCTCGGTGTCGTCTTTGCCTGCCCCTTCAGCATACGCGGCGCGCAGAGCGGCGAGCAGGTCGTCGCGTCGCGTATATAACTCGCGGCGGGTCCGGGGCGCGGCACGGGAGACGGCATACGCGGCGAGCAACGGGAACGCGATGGTCGTGTCGGCATAGACGACGACGGTATCCTCCAGCATCTCGGGCTTGATCTTTCCCCACGAGACGGCCTCAGACGGTGTCGCGCCGGAGAGACCGCCCCAGTGCGGAGCATCCTGAGTGATCTGAATGAAGAAGTCGTGGCCGCCTTTGTTGATACCCAGCACCTCCCAGAGCTGGGGCTGCGTCTGGAGATAGAAGTTCTTGGGCGAGCCGCCGCCCAGAATAATGACGCCGTTGCGCGTGGCGGCCTGGACTATGGCGGTCGTCTCGTGTATGTCGAAGAGCGGGTCTATCGTCAGGGCGTACCCGTCGAGCTGGTGGCGTGCCAGGTTCATCCCAATCGAAGAGTCGCCGGGTGAGGAGGTGTAAATGGGCACATTCCATTTCGCGGCCATCGCGACCACGGAATATTCTGGGGCGACTCCCATTTCCAACAAGCGCTCCCCAATGAGATGATGCAGCTCGGCGGTGGACATCGGGCGCTGGGGAAATGTCTTGAAGCACTCGCGAAGAAAGCGGTCCGTATCCAACAGTACCTCATCGCGGAAAAGGACATCATAGATGCGAATGACGCCAGCTTCGTGCAGGTCGGTATCACTCAGCTTATAGGAGCCGCGATGCAGCGCGTAGTTGAGGGCGTGATGGATGTCGTGGTAGAGGTTGGCGCCCGTGCTGACCATGAAATCAATCGCGCCACGCTCCATCAGTGTGAGAATGCTGCCGCCGACACCAGCGGGTGTCATGGCGCCCGCAATGGTGAGGCAGATCGTGACATCCTGCTCAGGATCGAGCATGCGCCGGGCGTAGAGGTGGGCCGCCTCGTTGATGCGCCCGGCGTTGTACGCCTGAAATGCCACATCAATCAGGTCGGCAGCGGAAATGTCGGGGGAAATGCGGCGTGGCACGATGCGCTCTCCGCCCAGATACTCGGAGGCGCTAGGCGCGTCTACAGGCGTATCGGCGCTCTCCGATGCATGCTCGGGCGTTGGGCCTTCATGAGGACGGTGCGGCACATCTTCCTCGCTCTCTATCGCGGCGAATCAGCGTGTAGCGATCTGGGCGTCACCGCAACACGGGGATCACGGCATGTAGACGGTTTACATACCCGATTATACAACTGTCTGGCACGGCACGGTGGTGGCGTGGAGGTGACAGGAGAGCGAGAAGGCATCGCGGCGGGTGGGGCGCTAGAGTGCGGGTGAGCCGTCGCCGCCGGTATCGTCCGATGACACACATGAGATGTCGGGCAGAGGCGCGATGGGAGGATGAGTTGGGCTGCTGAGACTGAGGCCGCCGGTGTGGCGAATGGCGCGCGTGATGTGCTCTTCGTAGCGCTCGTGCGCGGCCAGCAGCGCATCCTCGGCAGATGGCTCGGCTTCATAGGTGACATCGCGCGCGTCGTCCTCGTCGGGAGCGCCATACGCGCCATCGTGCGCCATCAGCTCCAGCACGAATTCGGGCGGCATGTCGTTGAAGGGGTCGAACGGGTCGCCATCCATGTCGCTTTCACCCTCGAACGGCACGAGAGAAAGCTGAGGTGGGTTCCAATCGGCCGCTGAATGCGGAGGGGGCGACGCGATTGCGGGGAGATGAGGCAGGGTGGCATCCCACTCCTTGAGCGAGGTGGCGGCGGGAAATCCGGCAGCCACGGCCACGGCACGGAGGTGCCCATCGCCACCCAGGATGACGACGTCCTTCTGGAGGGCGCGGCAGTGGGCGTATAAGCCGCGCATTGCGTCACTGGTCCCGACCAGGCAGGGTATGCCGAGCGGGAAGACAAGCGCGATATCATCGGCGCGCGTGCCAGCCAGAATCGTCTGAACGGCGGTGGCCGAGGCCAGCGCCGGCACACGTATCACGTGTGGCATCGCCACTTCTCCCCAAACTCGCGGCTTCGGTGCCTCTCATCTGTCCGAAGCATCACATATCCGTCTCAATGAGACTACGTCAATTCTTACGACGCTTCTCTCAGATGGGTTTCACGCGGTAGTCAAAGTTTCCCAAACGTATATGCTATGCCTCGAATATCTGTTCGCCGCGATGCAGGCGCAGAGCGATCTGGTAGGTTTGTCCCTGAGCGCGGACCGTCGGGGCGTGCGCGGCGAGGTAGCGCGCGGCGGCGATGAGAAAGTCGGCAGCTTCGGGCGTGCCACGTGCCAGATCGTATTCGATGACTGAGGCTTCCATAGTCTGGATCGTGTGAAAATCACGGTCTTCGCGAAGCAGCGCCGTGCCCAGCAGCGGCAGCAGGTGGCGGTCGTCACCGCCCGCCAGCGCGCGTGCTGTCAGCTCGCCGGCCTCGTTGACCTGCTGTTGCCGGTCCAGTAAAGGCAGTAGCTCGCGGAGCGCGGAGGCTGGTCGCGTGCCGTTGGCATGTGGATCGGGAATGGGGGCGGCGGGAATGTTGAGGAAACGATCGAGATAGACGCTCATCGCGGCATCGAAGGCACCACGGAGCAAGTCAGCCGACCCGCCGTAAGTATGCTCAGCCGTGGCAAGGCGGCGCAGTCCCATGTGAACGGCGTGGGCGAACGAATAGGTGTGCAGTGTGGTATCCCAGTCGCCGAACTCATTGCTGGTGTGGAAGCGTACGATACGCAGGGCGGCGGCATAGACGACGGCGCCGCCAAGCTGCTCCTCGGTGGCACCGTCGCTAAGCGCCTTTAGCAGCGCCTCGATGTTGCCCTGGGGGTCGTCTTCCAGCAGTTTCCAGGCGAGGGAGACGCGCCCATTCCACGCGCCGCGCTTCGGACGCCCCTCGCTCAACGCCGGCTCGATTCGCGGGAAGGCGGCTTCGAGGATGGCGACGAGGTCAACCGGGTGGCGCCAGGCGTTGTTCTCCTCCTGGCGGTTGCCCTGCGCGATGCCGCGTACCAGGCTGCTCAACACCGCCTCGGCAAGCTCCGGCTCCCAGCCCGTCAGATCGAGCGCTTCGAGGGCCTTGTTGGTGAAGTCCACGACATGGCCGATGGTAAGGTAGCGGTAGTCTGTGGCTGCCGAGAAGAGCAGGTCGGCGAGATCTGTGGCGCTTGCGCCATTGCGAATGGCGCTGACGACGACACGCTCCGCGCCTTCATCATCGCGGACGGCGAGGAACTGGCGCAGCCAGCGTTTGAGGGTGGGCAGATTGGGGGTCGTGCCGGGCAATGGCTGGAGCACGAAGCGCGGCGCGGCGCCAGCGGTATCGCGCGAGATGGCATCCAGACCGAGATAGATGGCGCGGGGGCGGTCCTCAGCCTCAAGGTGCGGCAAGAGGTTGGCGAAAGCGGTGTGCATGGTGAGGCCCTGGCCCCAGCCCATGCGCCGGTTGCGCACACCGTATTCCAGGCCGATGCGGAAGGGTTCGCGAGCATCGCCACCATTATCCATGAGGGCAA
Source organism: Ktedonobacterales bacterium (assembly GCA_035310125.1). Taxonomy (GTDB): domain Bacteria; phylum Chloroflexota; class Ktedonobacteria; order Ktedonobacterales; family JADMIN01; genus DATGEP01. The sequence continues at coordinate 15,996 of DATGEP010000343.1, read as the reverse complement.
TGGCGCTCTTGGCGAGCACGAGGCGGACATCTTGCTCCAGGCCGTCGCGCAGACGAGTGCGATAGTAGGCCCGCGAGTCGCGGCGCGGCGTGGGATCTACCCAAATCTCGTCGCCGCGAAGCTCAATGGGGAAGGTCTGCGCGTCATCGGCGAATTGGTCGAAGGTGCCGCCGGTGCGAAGGTCGAACCGCGCGGAATGCCAGTGGCAGGTGAGGATGCCGTCGCGGCAGGTGCCACGGTCCAGCGGGAAGCCCATGTGCGGGCAGCGGTTGTCGAGGGCGAAGATCTGCTCGCCGGAGCGCCAGAGGGCGAGGGTGCGCCCGGCGACATGGACCGTCTTACAGGCGGCTTCGTCGAAATCGGTGAGGGTTGCGACACGCTGCCAACCGGTTGGATGAGCGGCATGGGAGCGACGGATGCTCCGGGAGACGGTGGCCATGACGGTTCCTCCTGGGGAAACCTCACCCCTGGGACCTCACCCCGGCCCCGCTCCGCACACGGAGAAGGGGCCGCTGGCGAAGGTGTAGCGATGAGGCGGCAAGGCACTACGGCGCAAACGAGAGGATGCTGAGGCCAGTGTACCCGGAAGGAGGACGGCGGCACACTGGCCGAAGGGACAGACTTGGGACCTCACCCCCGGCCCCTCTCCCACGGGGAGAGGGGAGTCGGGTATCTGACGGTGGCGCAAGCGGCGGAACGGGACGGGGTGCAAAGGGATCAGGCGGTAAGGGCGGCAAAGACATCTTTGCCGTGATGCTGGACGGCTTTGACAAGGCCGCCTTCGGCCTGTAGCGCCTGGATCATGGGCGTGGCGACTTGCGCCTGGAATGTCTGGCCGCTGGCAATGTCACGGACGGCGCCGCTGCCAAGGTCTATCTCCAGCTCGGCGTCATCATTGACGGCCTCGTAGAAGGCAGGGTCGGTGATGATGAGATATGGGAGAGCTTCGTTGACGAGGTTGCGTTTGTGGATGAAGGCGAAACTCCTGGCAATGACCGCCTGGATGCCGATACCCTGAAGCGCCCAGACGGCTTGCTCACGGGAGCTGCCGCTACCCCACCCCTCGCCCGCCACGATAATCGTAGCGCCGTTCCTGGATCGCTCACGGAACTCCGGACGGACGTAATAGAAGCACCTATCGCCCAGCTCGGCGAGCGAGGTGAGGTGGCAGAACTCGCCAGGAATGATGGCGTCGGTGTCTACGGAGTCGCCGAAACGCTGGACACGGCCACGCACTGTGCCGCCCGCCGCGCCGGAGTGGTGGCCGGATGCTCGCGCGGGCGCAAGGACAATCTCTGGCTCAGAGACGGTGATTTCCAGAATAGGACGCGTGCGTTTGCGCTGGAGGATGGCGTCTAAACGGTCGCGATCAATGTTGGCGAGAAGCGGGCGCGGGTCGGTGACGGTCATGTCGAGGGCGCTGGCGGCGACGGTGGCGGCGCTGGCAAGCCAGGCGAGTGAGCCTTCGCCCATGCGGTTCTCGAAGTTGCGGTTCTGCGAGCTGAGCCAGACCTCGCCCTTGCCGGCTTTGCGGCTGGCGATACCCAGACACATCGAGCAGCCGGGGGGGTCCACGGTGAATCCCGCTTGCTCATAGATAGACCAGATGCCGGCCTGTTGCAATGTCTGGCGAATGATGAGGTCGCCGGGGACGACAATGCGACGACCGGCGGGCATCTCCCTGGGAGTTTGGCCGGCGGCGAGCGCGGCTTCGAGGACGAGGCCACCGAGCGCGAGCTCTTCTTCGGTGGTTGTGCAGGCGCCGACGAACGCGCCGTCGAGTGACTGGCCGGTAAGCTCGTCCACGCCGAAGACGTTGTCGGGTGAGAAGGGCCTGGCGACCTGTGGCGCGAGGTTGGCAAGGTCAATGGGGTAATGGGCGACGTAGGGCGCGTCGTCGTCGGCGCGATAGTAGCGCGCGGTATCGTTGTAGCCGCGGCGGCGGCTAAGCCATTCGGCGACCGGCTCATCCGGCTCGAAGATGCCGTTGAGGCCGCCGAATTCCGCGGTCATGTTGCAGATGGTGAAGCGCATGTCGGTGGAGAAGCCACGCGCGGCGGTGCCGCGATACTCGACGCTGCGCTCCATAGCGACGGTATTGCGGCCGAGGGCGCCCAGGGTGCGCAGGACGATATCTTTGCCGCCGATGCCGAATTGGGGATCGCCCTGGTATTCGATGGCGATGGCTTCGGGCACCTCGATCCAGGTCTGGCCGAGGACCATCGCGGTGGTGACATCCGCGCCGCCGAGGCCGATGGCGAGGGCGCCCATGCCGCCGTGACTGCTGGTATGGGAGTCGGCGCCGATGACGACTTCGCCGGGCTGCACGAGGTTGCGATAGAACCGGGTGTGCATGATGGTGACGTTGGCGTCGTAGAAATGTTGAATGCCGCTCTCTTTGGCGAAAGCACGGGAAAGGTCGGCGAGCTTGCGGGTGCGGGGATCATTGGCGAGGGTGACGGGGTCAACGGTGTGGTCTATGGCAAGGTAGAAGCGCGCGGGGTTGGCGATCTTGGGCCGGCCGAGCAGCGTGTAGGTGCGATCCATGCCGTTCCAAGCAAGCTCACTCGCGATGGTCCAGTCCACGCGGATCTGGAGCATGTCGCCGGTTTCGACCCAGGGACGCGGAAGGCCGACGGCGTGGGCGGCAAGAATTTTCTGGGTCAGTGTCATGGGGCGCCGCTGGTGCTCGGTGGGCATGTATCAATGCTCCTTGGTACTGCGTTGTACGGGTTGGGCGCGACCTTCTGGTTGCGCATGTACATTTTACATCATAGGGTGAGGTTGCCGATTCTGCCGAAACCTGAGAATCGGTTGCCGATTCTGCCGGGTAAGGGGTTCTCACTTCCGGCGGGCGCAGCAGGCAGCGCCCCTACAGCGTGCGCGAAGAGGCGGGGAGAGGCAGCGGGAGGCGGTTGCCGATTCTGCCGGGATCTCGGATTCGGGAGATGAGAATCGGTTGCCGATTCTGCCGGAATACAAGAATTGGTTGCCGATTCTGCCGGAATCTGAGATTGCGGCCTGGGATGAGGTGGGCGTCCACCGGACGCCCCTACACGTGCGGCGAGATAGATGATTGGGGTTGCCGATTCTGCCGCTGTGGCAAAAATGCGTGCTGTGCTCATTGTCGCTCCCTCTCCAAACGAGACGGTGGATGCTCCATGAGGCAGCGTAGCGCATGAGACAGGGCGGCGCCACGGTCACATACGGTCAGGTGAGGACACGAGTGTGTACCAGATTGCCGTATGTCGCCCGATGGGTCAAAGAGCAGGGCTGGATCGAGATGAGGCAGGACGATTTCAGCCGTTTATTCGTGCGGGCGCTGGATATTGGCGGGATGGTCTGGGAGGGAGCGCCCAACTATCCTGGCGTGAATGCCGGCATCGAAGAATGGCTGCGGGAGCAGGAGTACTGAAGCGCGTGGCGATGGCTGGCCTCGGTCGTGGATGGAGCATGCGGGCAAGCGAGCTCAATTCGGGCGCGCAATCGCGGAGCGCTACCCGAATTGCGGGTTGCGAGATACGCATCGGTACACAAGTTCGTTGTCGCATACATCACTGGCGTGAAGTAAACGCGCCGCGTATACTGAAGCTGTGCGCAGGCCATACACGCTCATGCGAGCCTGGTCACACGAACTCGGTCCGGCAGTGGGTGCGGGAGGATAGCGCAATGACGTCTGCGGCAACGGAGCGGCGTACGTGGCGAGTGCTGGTGGTGGACGACGAGCAAAATCTCAACTGGAGCCTGGTGAATTCGCTGCGCAAAGATGGCTATGTCTCTGACGGCGCGCTGACTGGCAAGGAGGCGCAGCGTCTCATTCAGGAGAGCCGCTACGACTGTGTCATCAGCGATGTGAAGATGCCCGACATGGACGGATTTGAGCTCCTTCAGTGGCTGCGCCAGTACCAACCGCAGGCGCGCGTGATCATGATGACGGCGTTCGGGTCACCCACGGCTCGCGAAGAGGCGCTGCGCGGCGGCGTGGTCGCGTACCTGATAAAGCCTTTCGACTTGCGCACCCTCAAAGGTGAGCTGCAGCGGCTCGCGACGGCTGAGCGGCCCGCTTCGAGCGCGAGCGACAGCTATGATCTGCTCGAAGTTGCCCGTGTCATCAATTTGAGCCGGCGCGATATCGCGCTGACGGTGCAAAGCAACGGGAATTCCGGCACGCTGCGCTTTGTACACGGCGAGCTCTATTGGGCCGAGACAAATTCCCTGCGCGGCGACGAGGCGTTCCTGGCTCTCAGCGCCCCCCGCAGCGCACACATGCAGCCGCTCGCCTGGGATGGGCGAACCCAACGCAACGTTTCGCAGCCCGTTTCGCGCCTGCTGCATACGGCGCTGGCGCAGCGCGAAAACCGACCCACTCCCGGCACGCGCCCGCTGCCATCACTTTCCACCGGCACCCTTTCCGCGACTGCTGGTCCGGCCAGCGCGAACCGGACCGGGTCACCTACAGTGGAAGCCCAGGCGCCATACAACACATTCGGCCCCGCTGCTACGGTCGCACCCAGCACCACCCAGGCGCCACGGTTTGTGGGAAGCGGGCCATTGGCGCCGCCAGTCTCAGGCCCACTCATGCCGCCACTGGTGGGCAATCCCGCGCTGATAGACGCGCTGACCGCACTGGGACGCGATCTGCCCGCGCCCAACGTTGTCGCGTTCCTGAGGACCGACGGGGGGGTGGTTGCCCATGCCGTGCGCGATACCAACGACCTGCCGGCCGGCGCGTACACGCATCTCTCAACGGCGGCGCTGGCAACCGCACGCGCGCTGCTCGTCGCCGACCTGGGCTCGCTCGACGAGATACGCATCACCACGAGCAACCGGCTGCTGGTGGTGCGGCGCGTCGCTCACGCCGAACGCAGCGCGTTGCTCGCGCTCGTGCTGCCGCACGATGCCGGGTATGAAGCCGCGCTCAGCGCCATCCAGACGCATACCGCGACCTTGCTCGACACGGCGGCCCATTAGCTGGACGCGGCGGCGCTCTCCGAGACTGCCGGCGGTTGGTTAGCTGGCGGTGGGTTGGCCGCGGGCGGGTTGGCGAGTCTACGGGCCGCTGGATTGTTGTGCCACAGTCCGGAGAGGTCCATTTCAGCGGCGATGACCTCCTGCGCGTAGGGTGCGGCGGGCAGGTCGGGTACTTCTACCGCCATTGTGCGGTGGCCCGGCAGATCGGCGGGGTCCGCCATCACGCGCACGCCGAGCATGTTCATCACCAGCATATTGTGCTGGGCCAGGTGTGGGTGCGGCACATACGAATAGGTCGGGTTGTTGTAGGCGGCGAGCTGGGCGGGAATCTCGTCGGGCGTGTGTCCATAGCGAACGCAAGCGGCCCGCACCTGGTGCATCAGCTCGTCGTCTGGGAGCGCGAAGATTGCCTCCAGCGCGGTATGCAGGTTCGATCCCCGGTCCATCAAAATGGCCCGCCCATGTGACAACCGCTCAGCCAGAGCCATCTTCCCCGCGCCGATGGCCTCCTGCCGCTGGCGGGTGAGGCCGGCAAAGTCCACAAGATCCAGCTTTTGCTGGAGGAACCAGATGACCGCCGCCGTTTCGCCGTGCTGCCAATCACGCAGCAATTCGAGGCAGCGCCTGCCCTCGTAGCGCCCGGTGGTGCGTGGCACACTGAGCAGGTGGTCTTTGCAATCGCAGATCCAGAGCGCATGAAGGTAGAGCACTGTAGATCCCACAGTAACTTCTGAGAAGCGTTTCTGGCCATGCATCGCCACCACGTAGGCAAAACACGACTCAAACTCGGCACGCATCGCGTCGAACGCGGCGATTTTCTCGGTGATGAGTGGTGGCCGCTCGCCCGTGGGCGCGTTCAATCTCACCGCCATATGGACCTCCCTGATACTCGTTCACCCGGTTACTCTCATTGAGACAATGAGGACGTAGCCAGCACAATTCATACCTGACGGCTAAGCCAGGTCACTCCAGAGATCATGTGCGCGCTTATCGAGAAAGGTTGCGGCGAACTGGGCGAAGGCGTACACATCGGCGAAGGTGGTGACGAGACCGGTGGAGATGCGTACCGCGCCGGTGCTCTTGTCGTCTATGCAGCGGCGGAACTCGTCCAGCGTGAGCCGGTCGTTGTGACGGATGAAACAGGTGCTCAGCTCTTCGGCGGAGATGCCCAGCGCCAGCTCACCGCCGCCGGGATTGCAGAAGCAGCCGGTGCGCAGTGAGATGTTAACGGCATTGGCGCGGCGCTCGACCAGCCGGTGGTCCAGGAACATGCCTTCGGGGTCGTAGAAGTTCAGGGTTATCGTGCCGCCGCGGCGGTGCGTGGTCACAGGGCCGTAGATGTGGAGCAGGGGCGCGCCGTTGCTGTGGCGCAGGGCAGTCAGGGTGTCCAGCAGCCAGCCGGTCAGGCAGTGGACGCGCGTATGGATGGTATCCAGCCCGATGGCGGCGATGTGCCGCAGACCAATCTCCACGGCGGGGAGAGTGAGGTAGTTGACGGTGCCGTCTTCGAAGCCCTCACTGCCTTCGTGCAGGTAGTAGCGGTTGCCCTGCACGGACGCGACGGAGATCGTGCCGCCGGCAAACCAGGGGCGGTGCAGCTTCGCCAGCGCGGACTTGCGAGCGATCAGCGCGCCGACGCCGGTCGGGTAGCCGCAGATTTTGTAGAAGGAAAGCGTCACGAAGTCGGGATGGTAGCAGCTGAGGTCAAGGACATTGGTTGGCACGAAAGCGGCGGCATCGAGCAGCACATCCCAGCCGAGCGCCTGCGCGCGCGCGATCCATTCCAGCGAATGCTGCACGCCGGAAAAATTCGACTGCGCGGGATAGGCGAAGAGGTTATGCGCGCTGGAATCCGCGGCGTCGAGGTACGCCGCCAGCTTCTCGTCGTCCATGTACATATCCGGCGGCAGAACGGGCGCGTATGTGACCTCCGCCCCGTGCGCGCGGGCGAACTCGCGGATGCCGTTGACGGAGTTGTGGTTGTCGAACGTCAAGAGGTAACGTCCGCCTGGCGCAAAGGGGTACGATTCGCCCACCAGCTTGAGCGCGCCGCTGGCATTCTGCGTGAAGATGACGGCGTATTCGTCGGGCGACGCGTGAAAGAAGTCGAGCACGGAGGCGCGGGCGGCATCCACGAGATGTGTCATGGCAAGCGAGGTCGGGTTGGTCGAGTGGGGGTTGCCGAAGACGTTGCCAAGCAGCAGATCCATGTGGGCGCGAACCTGCGAATCCGCGTACAGTCCGCCGCCGGTGTAGTCCAGGTAGATGTGGCCGGCGCGGTCCAGGCGCGCGTACTCGGTGGCACGCAGCGAATCCAACGCGCGGGTGCGCTCGTAGGCCGGATAGTAGCGACAAAACGCGGCTTCGGCGGCTGCCAGAGACGCGGGCGCGCTGGCATCGTCGGAGCCGGGCACGGCGCCGCCGTGTTCGACACTATCGGAGGAGATGGAAGCGGAGTGGGGATACGACATATGAACGCTCCAGTGCAGTTGGTCGTATTGCCGCCGGTGGCAATGTCATACATGGTGGGTGCGACCAGCTCAGGACCGGCAGGATGCCGGCATTTCGCATCGTAGTCGCTGGCCCGCGGAACGTCAACCATCCTTCCTCTCAACAACGTCACATACCACGTCTGGGGAGGCGCACACGACGCGAGGCGGCGGGCGTTCACCGGACGCCTCTACACGGGCGTGGCGACGGCCAACGGCCCAACCAGAATGTGGGATCAGCGGCAGTGAGCATGAAGGGACGTTCATCAGGCCCGCACACTGGCGAGCTTGATTGTATCATCAACGATCCTGTGCAAGAGAGCCGGCCTCGCGCTTCGTGGCAAAGGCGCTGGTCGTGTGGCTGGCCTTGCGCCCGAACCACGCGATGAGGAGGACGGCGCTTGTGGCGTAGAAGACGGGAGCGATGTAGAAGGGCAGGCGAGCGCCTGCGGCGGTGATGAGCAAGCCGCCGATGCCGGAACCGGCGGCGAAGGCGATCTGGAAGCTGGCGTTGTAGACCTCACTGGCAAGCACCTGGGCGCGCGGTGGGACGGCCTCCATGAGATAGGTTTGTAGCGGTGGGGTGGTGAGGCTCATGAGGAAGCCGCGCAGCAGATAGGCGGCGGAGACGATCCAGACGACGGGGAAGAGTCCCAGGGCGATGAGAAACGGCAGCGAGGCGATCTGCGCGATGATGGCGACGCGCACTTTGCCGAAGCGCTCGGCCAGCGGAACGGAGAGCAGCGCCGCGAGCGCCAGACCGACGGTGAGGGCGGCGGTGAGCGAGCCGTAGAATTGCGTGGTGGCGCCAAGCGTGTTGACGATGTAGAGGTTGATGTAGGGGAGGAACATGCCCGCGCCCAGCCCGACCAGCGCCTGCGTGAGCGAGAAGCGCCCGATTACGCCGCGTCCGATCGCCAGCGCATCCACCCCCCAGACGCGCGCCTGTTCGCGCCAGTCTAGCGCCGGGGAAACGGGCGAGGCCGGAGCGGATATCGCCGTCGCCGCCGCTGTGATGGGCATGGTTGCGGGGGGGAGATCTTCGCGCATCATGAGGATGGGAATAATGGAGGGCAGCGCGAGCGCGCCGGTGGCGAGCAGCGCGAGCTGGTACGCGCGCGCTTGAGGATTGGTCACGAGTAAGGGACGCAGGGCTTCGAGCAAACCACTCTGCGCCACGGCGGAGAGCGCAAACCAGGCGGGGAGGAAGCCGCCGAGGAGACTTCCCATGACGGCGGCGCAGTAGCCAAGCGCGTTGTTGAGGCCAAAGAGCGCCGTGCGCTCGGTGGGAGTGCTGTTGGCGGCGAGAAACGGCGAGTTTACGACGAGGAAGATGGCAACGGAGGCGCCCGCACCCAGCGTGGTGACGAGAATGACGGGCGGCGTGGGCAGGAAGAGCTGTACGGCGATGGCAACGCCACCGATCATATCCGACCAGAGCAGCATGGCACGCCAGCCAAGCCGTTTGACCAGTGGCGCGGCAGGCAGGATACCCAGGCCGCCGCCGATCGTGCCGACGACCAGCACTAACCCAATGAAGTCGGTGCTGTAATGGAGCGATGAGAGGAAGAGGGTATAGAGAACGACAACCGCTCCCGCGGTCGTTGCCTGTAACGTGTTCGAGAGCAGGTACAGGCGGGCATTACGCCGCAACTCGCGGAAGCGGTTGAGAAAGCCAGTGCGCATGGAAGGCTCAGCCGGCGCTTCCGGCGGTATCGCCGTATCTATCGTCGCTTTCGTTCGTGGCGGGCTGGTGGCCATTTTCCTGGTGTGGGCGCCAGATGACCGGTTCGGATCCGTCGGATGCGCTCACTGAGCGAGGCGCGGGCGGCTCGATGGCGGCGGGCGTGGATGGGCGGCCGGCGGCTGAGTAGATCTCGCGGACGCTGGCGCGCTGGGACGGCGACCAGGCGATATCGGGACCGGGGCCTTCCTGCGCGGGCGTCATCATTTCCAGGTCGGCGGTCGCTTGCACAAGCGCATTCTCATGGACTTGCCGCGCGGCGCCCCGGCCAAAGAGCAGGACGCGAATCCCGGTCTCGATCTGCTGGCGGCGTCCGTAGAACTCCGCCACGCTGCGCACGACACGGTCGGTACCCTGCTGTGTCGTGGACATAACACGCTCGGCCTTGGGGGCATATTCCCGCAGGATGGGGACGACTTTATTTTTGACCCACCAGGCGGAGACCGCAAGCACGACCATCAACGCCAGGATGACAACGAGGGCGACGAAAAGCTCCAGCAGGAGGATGGATCCGGCAGCCTGTCCCGCGGCGTGGAGCCAGCCGGGCTCAGCGCTCGCGATGACCATTGAGCTCCCCCTTTGCCGCAAGCTCGCGCTCAATCTCGTGGCGCCGCTTTTGTCGCTTCTCGGCTCGCTTCTGGACGTGGCCCCTGCCCAGCACCACGGCAGCGATTTCACTGGCTCCCGCGAGCATGCTCGCCGTGCGGACAGCGGGATTGACACCGAACGCGCCCGCGGTCTTGGCCGTTTCGCGCACGGCGGTCGAGGTCGTCCTGAGTGATTCAAGCACCGGCATCATCTCGGACTTCACCTGCAAGACGGTGCGTGTCAGAAAGAAGACGGCGGCAGCCAGCGCCAGCACGGTGGCGGCGCCGGCAAGCGCGGTGAAGACGAGGACGATGTCTACGACGGTCGCCCACCAGCCAGCAATGGAAAACCACACGATGATGCCAATACAGATGATTGGCACCCCGATGGCCGCTCCAATGAGATAGGGCTTCGCTTTCCGCATCATAAGCCTTCAGATCCTTTCCAGCGCGGCAGGCTTTCAAAGAAGCCGGAACGCTGCGAGAGTGTGCGCACGAAGTATGCCAGATGCGGCGGCTGGAGCGCCCTTTTCCTGTCTGCTCCCCGTTGAGAGCGGAACAGAGGAATGCCAAGAACACGCCGCCCACGCGAGCTATTCAGCACAACTATCTACTAGAGCGGCTGACGACCCAAAGAAGTTGCGGAATACGACGAAGCGGAGCCCGCCCGCGACGGACCCCGCTCAACCGGCTGAGCTATTCGGCGGCGGCCTGGGCTTTGTGCAGGCGTGCCATCAGGCGCGACTTGCGGCGGGCGGCGTTGTTCTTATGCAGCACGCCCTTGCTCGCGGCGCTGTCAAGCTCGCTGATCGCGGCGCGAATCGCTTCTTCGGTCTCCAGCTCGGCGGGCGCGGCGGCGATGGCATTGCGGGCGCGTGTGACATACGTGCGTACGGTGGACTTGACGGCCTTGTTGCGAGCGCGGCGCTTGGCTTCCACGCGCATACGCTTCTTGGCCGACGGTAGATTCGGCATAGTGGACGGCTACCTCCTGCGCGGACTCATGGCCGCGGATTCCTGCGATAATCGGGTGCGCTCGTAGAGAGCGGCGGTGGCAAAGGCGGCGCGCGATCAGGACGGCGTGCGTGCGCCACAATCCGGCATAGTATATCAAATTGCCGGGCCGCCCGCAAGCCCGATCACCTTTCGGTTCCATCGAAAACGGAGAAATGCGGTTACGGGCCGGCGGAGCGTCCACCGGACGCCCCTACGGAGCCACGCCGACGCGGGCTGGCCCATACTTTGCCGGCATCAGGGGACATAATCGGCGACGAGCATCGTGGGGAATGTGTCGAGATACCCATTGCCCGGCGTGGGGACGTAGCCATAGCTCGCGGAGGTGCTGGGCGCTTGCCCCAGCGACTGCCACTGCTGCCCACCGGCGGGCAACCGATACAGCACCTGTCCCGATAGACCTATCTCTTCGGCCAGGACAGCGCCGTCGTCAGCGATGGCGAAGACACTTACGGGCGCGACGAACGAGCCTTTCGCGCCATTCGCGAACGTGATGTTCAGGCCAGGCCGCTGTACCCACGTCACGCCACCATCTGTCGAGCAGGTCAGTTTGTTGGGTTGTGGATCCGATCGGTCCAACGTATTGTTCGTGGCGACACAGAGTTGCCACGGCTCGCCAGCCACCGGCTGCCGCACGACCACGTTCGAGGAGGGGTCGGCGAGGGCGCCGCCGGGCACCTGAAGCTGCGTCCAGTGCGCGCCGCCGTCCGCGCTCTCCCACAATCCACTCCACCACACGAGCAGCGCGCCAGAGGTGGGATTGAGCCAGAAGGCGCTGGCCTGCAGCAAGCCCGGCGTGATGCCGGTGTCCACGCGCTTCCAGGTGTGCAGCCCATCAGCGCTGACCGCCAGCTCATCGGAGGTATCGCCGCGCAGAATGGCATAGGTCGTGGCGCCCTGCGTGGCGAGCTGATAGATGATAGCTGGTCGTGGAAACGTCAGGGGGGTCCAGTGCAAGCCGTAGTCGTTGGTGAGATAACTGGTGAACGTGCTGATCTGTGGTGACGCACCCATTGGCGTCCAGGTCACCGCGACGACCGCAGTGCCGGGACTCTGCATATCCGCTTGGAGGAAGCACAGGTTTGTCGCCGTCCGCGCGGGGATGGCGGTCGCGCGCTGCCAGTGCGCGGCGCGGTCGCGCGAGACCCAGAGCGCCACGCTGCCGCCTTGCGCTTGCGATTCGCTTCCGCAGGCATAGAGCGTATTGCCATCCGCTGGCGAGACATCCATCACGCTCATGCCCTGAAAATTTGGCGGAGCGGTGACTGTCCGCCAGTCCAGCGGCGCGGCTGTGGGTGTGGTGGCGGCCGTCGCGGACGCGGTGGGCGTCCGGCTGGTGAGGGGGCCGGTGACGCGCCCCGGACCGGACGCCAGGAAGTAGATGAAGAGGAGCAGCACGGCGGCGACGGAGCCAAGCGCTCCCACGCTGCGCCAGATGCGCCGTGTGGGCAGATGGAGGCGCACGCGCCGGTGGGGAGTGCGCGCGGCAGCGCGCACGCGGAGACTCTCCAGCAGGCGTCCGTCCGGCTCGATCTCGCGTTGCTGACGCAGCGCCAGGGCGACGGCCTCAAATCCGGCGAGCTGCGCCTGGCAGGCCGGGCATTGGGCGGCATGGGTGTAGATGCGGTCCATCTCGGCGGGCGAGAGGAGGTCATCACGCAAGGCGGAGAGCGTTTCGCCACTTACGCGCTGGTCGCAGACGAGTGTATTATCGGCCATGATCGAACCCGCCTTCCCTCTGGTATAGCTCGCGGAACTGGTCGCGGGCACGGTGCAACGCCATACGCACGGCGACATCAGAGATGCCTAGAATGCTCCCAACCTCGGCGGCGCTCATCCCGTAAACCTCGCGCAGCACGAGCGCGGCGCGGCGTTGGGGCGTCAGCTCCAGCAGGACGTGACGCACGAGATCACGCTCCGCCAGCCGCCACGCGGGATCACTTGCCGCTGGCGCTCGCTCGTCGGTCAGAATCTCGGGCGAGCCGGCGGGGAGGGAACGGCGCTTGAGGTGTGTCAAAGCGAGATTGGTGGCAACGCGAAAGAGCCATCCGCTCGGCTTGTCATAGGTGCGCAGCGTCTCGAAACGCTGCCAGGCGCGCAGAAACACTTCTTGCGCGAGATCGCGCGCGGTCTCTTCCTCGCCGGTCATACGCCACAAATAGTTGAGGATCGCGCGCTCGTGCTGGCGCACAAAGGCTTCGCACTCGGTGCTGATGGTATCCGCTGGTATGGGCTTTCGTAGCGCGCTGGCGCCGCCGCCCTCCGTATCATGCGCGATGCGCAGCCACCAGCGCTGCCCTGGAATCCGACGTGTACTGGGGTGCGACACGATCATATCGCGGCCCTCCCTCACAACTGTTACTGCCGGGCCGAAAGCGCGCCATCAGCGCCATCGGCTCCGGCAGTAACACTGGCGAGCGCCGCGAAACGTAACAGGCCGGCAGCCCTGGTTATTCCGTCGCCGCCATTTCACGTGGCGGGTTGATCGCTGATTGGTCCTTGCCATTCAGCGCGCCATTGTGGCGAGTGCGAGACGCACGCGGGCGGCGCGGCGGCTCGCGGTATGGCGCAAAGACGCCCAACAGCTCACGCGGGAGCGATCCGGCGAGGAGAGTGCCGTTCTCGTTTTGGCGCTCGTCCTCCACGTGACCGCGCCGGTGGAACACCTCTACGAGGTCGCCCCGGTCGAAGGGTAGCAGCACGCGAACGGAGAGCATGCGCTCGGCAAGGACTTCACCCACGCGCGTAAGCAGCTCGCGGATGCCCGCGCCGGTGAGCGCGGAGACGGGCACAGCATTCGGAAACAGCCGCGTAGCTACCTGGGTAGGGTCGGGCAGCAGGTCTATCTTGTTGAGCGCGGTGACACGTGGTTTGTCGCTCGCGCCCAGCTCGGCGAGCACACTATTGACGGTCTCGCTCTGCTCGATGGCGTTCGCATGGGTGGCATCTACCACTTCAAGGAGCAGATCCGCCTCGACAACCTCTTCGAGCGTACCGCGGAATGCGGCGACAAGGCTCGTCGGTAGCTTCTGGATGAAGCCGACGGTATCGGTCAGGAGCACTTCTTGATGGGTGGTCAGCGTGACCTTGCGGGTCGTCGGGTCCAGGGTGGCGAAGAGCTTATTTTCGGTGAGCACGCCCGCCGACGTGAGCGCGTTGAAGAGCGTGGACTTGCCGGCGTTGGTGTAGCCGACAATGGCGACGACGGGGATACGCTGGGCGGTGCGCTGCCGCCGCTGCAAGCCGCGCTGCTGGCGAACGGTATCAAGCTCGCGTTTTAGCTCGGCAATGCGCGAGCGAATACGCCGCCGGTCAATCTCCAGCTTGGTCTCGCCGGGTCCGCGCACGCCGATGGCGCCACCGACGCCGCCACCGCCAGAGCCGCGCGAGCCGCCGCCGACGCGCGAGAGGTCGCGCCCACGCCCCACGAGCCGCGGCAGGCGATATTCGAGCTGCGCCAGCTCAACCTGGAGCTGGCCTTCACGGGTGTGCGCATGCTGGGCGAAGATGTCGAGGATGAGGGCGGTGCGGTCAATGACGCGCGCACCCACTACCTCCTCTAAATTACGTTGCTGCGAGGGAGACAGCTCGTCGTCGAGAATGACGAGATCAAAGTCGAGCTCCTGATGAAGCCGCTCAAGCTCGTTGGCGCGGCCCTTGCCCAGATAGGTAGCGCGATCTGGCGTGTGCAATCGCTGGACCATCGTTCCGACAATCTCAGCGCCGGCTGTGCTGGCCAGGGAGGCTAGCTCGGCGAGGGAGTCATCCACACTCCAGAGCGCGTCCTCGCGGTCGAAGTCCACCGCCGCGAGAAACGCCCGCTCGGGGCGGTTCTCCGCTGCGTTCGTCATGAAGCGTTCGTTCTTGGCCGTAGGCCTGTCCCTCCGCGTCGGATATGACGCCGCACTGTTGCCGGCGTATTCCGTGCCGGTGGCGGCATTGTACCATCGTGGCGGGGGGCATGCCAGGGCGCCACTTGCGCGGCAGGCGAAGAGGACGGGAAATCTGCTTGAAGAACCGCGAGGATATCAGTCTACTCGCTTGCCCAGCCTCCAGCGGGAGCATGGGTGGGATTCACAAAGACGCTGTCCGTCCAGAGCGCCCTTCCGGTGCGCCAATAGGTGGGCGGGGTCATGTTCCAGAAGGCAAAGCCATATTGCTCGGTTAGCAGGGAATAGAGCGAAGCGAATGTATCGTCGCCCTGATAGTGAGAGATAAAGTTGGTCTCTATCAGCACGGCGCGCGTGCGTTTGAGCACCTGTCGCGCGCCCTGGAGAACGTGCCGCTCAAAGCCTTGAACATCTATCTTGAGGAGGTCCACGCTTGCGGCGTCCGCGAGCGTGGCATCCAGTGTGACGATTGGTACGTCGTGGCTCTCGACGATGTTGAGGGTTTCCCAATATTCCTGTTGGATCTGTGGCTGTAGTGGCAACAGCGAGGAAAACTTGGAGTCCTGGGTGGTCTGCAAAACAAACGAGCCGGCCTGATCACCGACGCCAGCCTGGTGCAAACGGACACTCGCTACGTGCTTCAGGTTCGCGGAGAGCAGAGCAAACGCATGGGGATTGGGCTCGAATGCTTCAATGCGCCTGACGGCGACGAACCGGAGGAGCGCCGAAACCCACGCGCCTTTGTTCGCGCCAACGTCCACGACCATTCCAAGATTGGCGCGAAGTGCGCGCGGCAGGTACTCCAGGTGCGATTCGTCCAGCGCTCTGCGCATTGGCGGACGCAACGCGGCGGACCAGGCGGCCGAGGGCGACAGACCTTGTTTACGGAAGCGCGCTTGCCAATTCAATGTCAGCGACGCGACCTCCGGAAGCGCCAGTCTCAGCATGCGGGCTGCGCGCATAAGACTCCTACGCTCCGTTGTTTTGTACCAAATCACAAGCATCGCTTCGTGATGCATTAGGCTCAATTATAGCACCAGGACAACGCCGTGCAAATAATCGCCCACGAAACCATACGGCGGTGTCTCTGGCCTTCGCCATTTCGCGCAAGGAAGGAGCCAGAAGTGGGTGCGAATCCTCATGCGCTGGGGATTTTGCTGCGTCCAAAGATGGTGAGGGTGCCCATTTGGTTGTCGAAGAGCATCAGCCGGGCACCGTTGGGCGTGCCCGCCAGATCGTAGAGCGTCAGTGTGGACAGAGAAGGATTGAGGACCGCGAGGCGCGTGCCATCGGGTGAGGCG
>DATGEP010000342.1:0-5335 GCA_035310125.1 Ktedonobacterales bacterium | reverse complement strand
GATGCGATCATTGCGTCCTTCCGGCCCATCCCGGCGACCGCGCCGAAATGCTGAGTGAGCGACGAACCCGCTACTTTCTTCTGACTGGCTCCATAGGTTGCTGGATATCCCTACCTGGCGGGCGGCTGTCGTCCACCGCTTCCAGGGCGCGCCCGAGGGCGAAGAGGCTGTCGAGGTTGTTGGCGGGCAGGAAGTCGTCAATGTAGGGAAGAGCGGTGCGCATGCCGGCGGTGATGGGGCGGTAGTCGTGCTGGCCGAGCAGTGGGTTGAGCCAGATGAGGCGGTGGCAGTTGCGCTGCAAGCGGGCCATCTCCTCGCCGAGAATACGCACGTCGCCGCGATCCCATCCGTCGCTGATAATGAGCACGACCGCGCCGCGCCCCAAGACGCGCCGCGCCCAGCGGTAGTTGAACGCGCGCAGGGAATCACCGATGCGTGTGCCGCCGGACCAGTCCTGCACGGTCTTGGTCACATCGTGGATCGCGGCGTCCACGTCGCGGCGGGCGAGCTGCCGCGTGATGCGCGTGAGGCGTGTCGCGAAGACGAATGTTTCCACGTTGGAGAGGCCATTCGAGACGGTATGGACGAAATGGAGGAGGAGGCGCGAATAGAGGCTCATCGAGCCGCTGATGTCGCAGATAATGACCAGCGGGCGCGGCTTGCGGCGGATCTTGCGCCGCGAAAGCTCTACCGGCTCGCCGTCCGTGCGCAGGCTGCGGCGGAATGTGCGGCGCAGGTCCAGCGTCGGTCCGCGTCGCGCGGGACGAAGCCGCCGTGTCTTGCGCTCGCCCAGCTTCCAGCGCGCCTTGGCCATCAGCGCCCGCGCCTCCTGGAGCTCATCCCAGGAGAAGTTCTCGAAATCTTTGCGCCGCAACACCTCGTCGGCGCTGAAGGTCGCGGAGCGGTCGCCGTCGTCCTCTTCGTCTTTGGCATGTTTGCGCGCCTCGGCCAGCCGCGCATGCGGATGCTTCTGCCGGTCGTGCGTCTGCGTGGTCATCTGCAAGGTCCGCTGGGCTTCGCCCATCTGGCGGTGTGCGGGCAGCGCCAGCCCCGGCTGGTGGCGCTTGCGGGCATTCTCCAACAAGTCATCTTCCGGCGGCTGCTCCGTGTGTACCTGCGAGCGCCAGAAATAGACGAACGCCTGGTCGAAGATGGGTTGCTGCTCGTGCTTCGTGACGAGATGCACTTTGAGGAAGGTGTAGAACTCGGTACGGCGCGCGACATTGATGTGCGGCAGCGTCTCGGCGATCTCTACCACGCGCCCCGGTCCCACATCCAGCCCTAGCTCCCACAGGAACCGCGTGAAGTCCACGATGCGCGCCAGCAGCAGGTCGCCCCGCCCCCGCTCCTCAAGCGTCAGATCGTTCTGGTCATGGCTCGCATCGCGCATGGTTTTTCTCCGTACTTCAGCCAGGTGCCTGGCTACTGGCCGTGCATCAGCGTGCCACGCACCTTTTCGACGAGCCGCGCCAGAAGATTGGTGGACGTTACCTTCTGAATGTCGTCCTGGTATTTCAGCAGCGCGCCAATGGCGTCGCGCGCCGCCGCCTCCGTCAGCTCGGTCTGGCCCAATGCGGCCAGCGCCTCCAGCCAGTCCAGCGTTTCCGACACTCCCGGCGCTTTGAAGAGATCTTCGCCGCGCAGCGCCTGCACGAAGGCCACCACCTGTTTCGCCAGCACTACTGGCGCCTCCGGGACGCGCGCCAGCACAATAGCATATTCTTTTTCGAGGGTGGGGTAGTCAATCCAATAGTAGAGGCACCGGCGGCGAAGCGCGTCGTGGATGTCGCGCGTGCGGTTGGAGGTTAGCACGACGACAGGCGGCGTGGCGGCATGCAGCGTACCCAGCTCTGGAATGGTGATAGAGTAGTCGCTGAGCAGCTCCAGCAGGTATGCTTCGAACTCAGCGTCCGAGCGATCCAGCTCGTCAATCAGCAGCACCGGCGGGCGCGTGTACGTCGCGTCCAGCGCCTGAAGCAGGGGACGGCGGATTAGAAACTCCGGCCCGAAGACGTCGCTGAGCCGCCGCTCACTCGCGCCGTCGCGCTCTCCGCTCTCCGCCTCGATCATGCGGATATAGAGGAGCTGCCGTGCGTAGTTCCACTCGTAGACCGCCGTGGACTGGTCAATGCCTTCGTAGCACTGCAAGCGGATCAGCTCCGTCCCTAGCACGCCGGCCAGCACGCGCGCCACCTCCGTCTTGCCGACGCCCGGCTCACCTTCCAGGAGCAGCGGCTTGTGTCGCTTCAGGGCGAGGAAAATTGCTGTCGCCAGCCCACGGTCGGCGATGTAGTGACGTGCGGCAAGCGCCTCGATGATGTCGTCAATCGTCTCCAGCTGGGGCATCGCGGCGCCAGTCACGGGAGCGGCGTTCTCTTCGATCACAAGCGTCTCCTTCACCAGCAGGCGAGTAGCTCTTCGCGCGGAAGGCACTGGACCTGGCCTGAGTGAGTACATGGAAGTGAGGGTGGTACAGTGAATTGTAGCATTCCTGGCCTTTGCATGACTGTACGAAGTGAGAAACGCCGTGCAGGCAGACCATGCCGTTCAGACGAATAGCCATTGCTCGGAGTATGCCACCTGGCAGCGGGTTCCGTCGTACTGCATATGAGATGGCGTTTTGATATAATTCTCCGTAATCCTTGCCGAACAGCGTATTTGGTGGCTGACGGCAGGCAGGTGGCGTTGGAGCACAGGGCGTGCCGGCGCCCCGCGCGCCAGAAAGCAGGTACCTTTCAGGATGTTTACACAACTTTGGCTGCGCAATACGCGGCGGCAGCGAGGACAAGGGGGCCGCGCGCCCGAGGCTCCAGCCGTCGCGGATGCGCTCAAGAATAGCGAGAGCGGACCGCCTAATCGTGTACCAGGTGGCCCGGATCGGCCATCGCCACTTGGCTCCGGCGGGAACACACCGCGCAGCTCCGGTGTCGGCTGGTTCTCGCGCCTGCTGTTTCTGCTGCTCATCGTCATCCTTGCGTATCAGGCGTGGATCTGGCTCGGCCCCAATGCCAGCCAGCAAACCATCGAGATCAACTATACGGATTTTGTGACGCAGATGGATTTGCATCACGTCAAATCTATTACGTATGATCCCGGCACCAGGCAGATCACCGGAAAATTCAACCAATCTGAGACGCTGGCGAATGTCAACAACCAGCAGCAAAACTCGGACACGTTCCAGACGATCTATCCCTATCTGGATGATGCGGCGTTACAAACGCTCATCGCGAATGACAATGTTCCCTCCGTCACCGGGAAGTCGGACAGCGGCGGCGATTTCTGGCTGGGGCTGGCGATCAACATCATTCCCATTGCGTTGGTGCTGCTCCTGCTTTTCTGGCTGTCGCGCCGCGCCACCCAAAGCCAGCAAAATATCTTCAACTTCGGACGCAGCCGCGCCAAGCTGATTATGGAGGATCGTCCCAGCACTACGTTCGCCGATATCGCGGGTGTGGATGAGGCGAAGTCCGAGCTTGAGGAGGTTGTGGAGTTTCTCAAGACGCCGGCGAAGTTCCAGCGCCTGGGTGGCAAGATACCCAAGGGGGTGCTGCTCGTTGGGCCGCCAGGAACTGGTAAGACGCTCCTGGCGCGGGCCGTCGCGGGCGAGGCGGGAGTGCCGTTCTACTCGATGTCCGGCTCGGAGTTTGTCGAAGTGCTCGTCGGCGTCGGCGCCAGCCGTGTGCGCGACCTCTTCGACCAGGCCAAGAAGGCCGCCCCCAGCATCATCTTTATTGACGAGATTGATGCTGTGGGCCGCCAGCGCGGCACCAGCCTGACCACCAACGACGAGCGCGAGCAGACGCTCAATCAGCTTCTCGTCGAGATGGACGGCTTCGATGCCCGTCAGGCTGTCGTCGTCGTCGCCGCCACAAACCGCCCGGATGGACTGGATCTGGCGCTGCTGCGCCCTGGCCGGTTCGACCGCCGTGTGACGGTGGATCGTCCCGACTGGAAAGGCCGCCAGGCGATTCTCATGATCCATTCTCGCGGCGTGCCCCTGGCGCCCGATGTGGATCTTCAGCAGCTTGCTCGCACGACAACCGGCATGGTCGGCGCGGACCTCGCCAATCTCGTCAACGAGGCGGCCCTGCTTGCCGCGCGGCGTAATCTGGACCGCGTGAACATGGCGTGCTTCAACGACGCGCTCGACCGCATCCAGCTCGGCGCGGAGCGTCCGCTCGTGCTCAGCGACGAAGATTTGCGTGTTGTCGCGATTCACGAGGGCGGGCATGCGCTTGTCGGTCTGCTCACGCCGCACTCTGATCCCGTGACGAAAGTTACCATCGTGCCGCGCGGCCAGGCGCTTGGGGTGACGCAGTATACGCCGCTGGACGACCGCTACAACTATTCTCGCGACTATCTCTTCGGGCGCATCATGACGGCGCTGGGTGGACGCGGGGCAGAGGATGTGGCGCTTGGCAGCATCACGACGGGGGCAGAGAATGACCTCCAACAGGTGACGCTCATCGCTCGCAACATGGTGACACGCTGGGGCATGAGCAATCGCATCGGTCTGATCTCCTTCAGCGACCGGCCCAGCCCCTTCGGCGGCGGGGGTGGCGATTTTGGGCAGAAGGACTACAGCGAGTCTACGGCTGCTGTGATTGACGAGGAGACGCGCGACCTCGTGCAGACCGCATATCAGCAGGTGCGGCAACTGCTCCTCGACCATAAGGTGACGCTGGAGCGCATCGGCCAGGAGCTGCGACGCCATGAAACGCTGGATGCCAAGCAGCTCAGCCAAATTCTGATCGAGACTGGCGTGTCGCTGGCAGA
The DNA here is from genome assembly GCA_035310125.1 of Ktedonobacterales bacterium. GTDB lineage: Bacteria > Chloroflexota > Ktedonobacteria > Ktedonobacterales > JADMIN01 > DATGEP01. Next base: position 559 of record DATGEP010000342.1, on the reverse strand, counting down.
GGTTGCGCCGACACCTGGCGCCGAGACGGCCAGCGCGCACGATTCTCCAGCGCCCGTCACGCCGCCGGCCAACGGCGCAGGTTCGGGCATGCCGTCGCTGCCCGCCATATCAGATGGCTTTGGCACGCCGCAAAACAACTAGGGTACATGTACACGCGACGCGGGCTGGGTGTCCAGACGGATGCCTGGCCCGCGTTGCGCGTACCGCCAGCCTCTCGCCGGCCAGTGCTTGCCTCAATTATGGATGTGCTGGGTCAATCACGCTGAAGCCAACCAATGGGGCAACGGTGGCCAGGCGCCGGTCGGAGGTGACTCGCGCCGCTCCCAGCGGAATTGCCTGCGTCTGGCTCGTCACGGGTGCTTCGCTCGTTGCCACTTGTTTTTCACCGTATGTCCGCCCACGCATTTTAACCCCCTCTATGCCCGGCAGTGTGTGCCGTCCCTCACCCGTCCGCTTTGACACATGCGTCGTATGCGGGCTACAGTCTCGTATGAAGAGAGCGAAGTATATTGCTGAGGATACAGCCATGACACAATCCCAAGACATTGTGCGTGATGA
>DATGEP010000341.1:0-1431 GCA_035310125.1 Ktedonobacterales bacterium | reverse complement strand
GCTGCAATCGCGAACTTCGACAAAAGTCTGGACAACTAAGAGACGCAGGCCTAATCGCCCCTGCTAAACGCCCACGTTGGCTCACGTTGTGCGGCGCAGCGCCTAAGCGGATTGGCAGAAGTTCTGGGCTGGTCGGAAGGTCGGCCCATCGGTGGCATGGAAATGGACTTCCAGGTTGGCGAGCAGCGCCTCAGTCGCTTGGAGCAGATGATCCAGATCGTTCCACCAGCGATGGCAGGCCAGTCGCTGCTTCACGTAGCGCCAGAGCCGCTCAATCAAATTGAGTTGGGGGGAGTACGCGGGGAGAAAGAATGGCTGGAACCGTCCAGCATACTGTCGCCACACCTCACGCAGCGCATGGCTCTTGTGATAGCCCACATTGTCCAGGACGATGACGACCGATTCGTCGGTGGGGAGCGCCTCGGCGAGGTGATCCAGGAAGGCCATGAAGGCGCTTTCTCCTTTGCGCTCACTCGTCTGCCAGAGCACCTGGCCACTCGCATAGTCCACCGCGCCAAAGACGGTGAACTTCTGGTCCTCGCCCGCCGCAGGCACCTTCATTGGCTGCCCCTTGCGCCGCCAGACCTTTGCCAGGTTGGGATGGGTGTGGACTTCGCACTCGTCCACATAGACCAGATGGAGTCGCTCCACGCCGTCCACTCCCTCAGCAGAGGGTCGGTCGGGCTCAATAGCCGTTTTTTTTGGAGCCAGTTCAACACCCGCCCGGCGGCGGCGACGGCCTGCGCATCTTGACGATGCGTCAGATCGTGGCGTGGACGGCGATAACAAAAGCCCAGATCGTGCACGGCCCGATGCACGGTGTAGACGCTGACCACGACCCCGCGCTCCCGCTGGAGGAGCGCTTGCAAGTCGCGAATGCTCCAAATCGTCATCGGCAGGCCGTACGCTTGCGGCCCCTGGTCCAGCGCCGCTTCCAGGAACGCCCGATCGGTCGCACTCAGGGCATGCGGGCGGCCTCCACGTGGGCGGTCCACCAGGCCAGCGCGGCCTTCAACGGCAAAGCGTTGCTGCCAGACGTGGACCCGATAGGCCGAGGTATGGAGCAGGCGCGCCGCGCTCGCCTGGGAATGGCCTTCCTCGACTTGCAGCAGCGCTTGCGCCCGACGGCGGACGCGTGGGTCCGGATCCGTCTTTGTGAGGTGATACAAGCCGACGCCTCGCTTCTGCTGCTCATCGTCCACTGGCTCCGCCATGGCTCACCCTCGCAGTCTAGTTGCCTGTCATCCGTCATTTCTCTTCTTGCCCCCTCAAAACTTATGCCAATCTGCTTAGGAGGTTGCGATGAGCACACCGTTCGTAAGTCGCGGTTTCCAGGGACGCCGCCAGCGCTCCGAGGCGGCGCGGCGCCTCCCGCACCACTAAGCGCGGAACACTGCGGCCGCTTACTGTGATACCCAGCAGTGGAGCAAG
>DATGEP010000340.1:0-8050 GCA_035310125.1 Ktedonobacterales bacterium | reverse complement strand
ATCATGAAAAGTCGGCACGAGATCGCCGATCTCTATCTGCGCATGACCGACCAGGAACGCCGGCTCGCCGCACTGGCGCGGCAGATGATCACGGAAAACGCCGCCGGTGATGTGGCGACACACCAACGAGGGCTCGCCGAGGTGCGCGGCGGGATCCGGGTGCTGGCGACGGTGCTCGATCTCGATCCACGCAGTGCGTTTGTGATGTCGGATTCACCGCAGGAGACGTCTGAGGAGCTTCCACTGGCGGAAGTAGATATTCTGGCGGCGCCCGCCTACGGACACTATGTGGTGCTGCTTCCGGCCAACGACCAGAGTATGAGCCAGCAGGAATATGGGTTTTTTATTCGCGCCGATCATCTGCTCCAGCTCGTGCGACGTGGCGTGGAAATCCTGGAGACGGCGATCCAGGCAAACCCCGAGATGTATGTGACCGCGAACGCGAACGCGCACGCGAAGGCGAGCCAGACCAGACACAACACCTCCGAGGAGAGCGGTCAATGAGCGGACCAGCGCGCGCACAGAAAGCGCCTGCCAGTGCCAGTAGCGCGAAGAAAAAGCCGGCCGCGAGGCCGGAGAAGAAGTCGAAGTCGAAGGCGGCCATCGTCACCCAGCCGGTGCCCAAAATGATGCTGACGGTGGACGAGGCCGGCGCGGCGCTCGGCCTCAAGCGCTGGAAGATCAATACCCTCATCCGGTCGGGGGATTTGCACTCGCTCAAAGTGGGCAAATTACGCCGCATTCCCGTCTGGGCGCTGGAGACGTTCGTGCATCAGCAGCCCTACGGCGAGCGGGCATAGGGCATAGAACGAGGAGACGACGATGGCACGCAGACGCGCACCAGGCGAAGGGTTGATTCGCCATCGCGCGGATGGCCGGTGGGAGGCGCGCATCACGCTCGCGGACGGGATCAGTCGCAGCTTCTACGCGAAGACGCGGCAGGAGGTGCTGGTCAAGCTCCGCACCGCGCAGCATGATCAGCAGGCGGGATTGCCCATCGTCGAGGAGCGCCAAACGGTCGCCGACTATCTGGCCGGCTGGCTCGACACGATCCGTCCGCCGCGGCTCGTGCAGGAGACCTGGAATCGCTACGAGGAGTGCGTACGTCTGCATATCAACCCGGGCATTGGCTCGGTGCGGCTCGCGCAGCTGAGCGCACAGCGTGTGCAGACACTCTACGCGCAGTGCGCCAGCAAAGGGCTCTCGCCGACCACCGTCAAACATGTGCATGCCGTGCTCCATCGGGCGCTTGAGCAGGCGCTCCGACTGAGTCTCGTGCAGCGCAATGTTTCGGACATGGTGGAGAAGCCGCGCCGCCGCGTCGTGGAAATGCGGCCGCTGTCGCGCGAACAGGCACAGGCCTATCTGGCGGCGGCGGCGAATGACCGGCTGGAGGCGGTGTTTGTGCTCGCGATCGCGACCGGCATGCGGGTGGGCGAGCTCCTGGCGCTGCGCTGGGCGGACGTGGATCTGGAACCGCACGCTCCCGCGGGCAACGGCACCATCAGCGTGAATGCGACGCTCAAATGGCGCGACGGTCAGGCGGTCTGGGCGGCTCCCAAGAGCCAGTATTCCCGGCGTCTCATCGCCATCGCGCCGCCCGTCATCGAGCGGCTAAAGCGGCATCGCGTCTTGCAGCGACTCGAACGGGTCGCCGCGGGCCCCGCGTGGCAGGATCACGATCTGGTGTTTTGTGACGAGATTGGCGGTCCGCTCAAGGGCGATATGCTGCGGCATCGGCACGAGCGGTTTCTCGCCAGCGCGCACCTGCCGCGCATTCGTCCGCACGACCTGCGCCATACATGCGCGACGATTCTGCTCTCGCAAGGCGTCAATCCCAAGGTCGTCTCCAGCATGCTCGGACATTCGTCCGTCGCGATTACGCTGGACATCTACTCGCATGTGCTGCCTCACATGCTCGATGACGCCGCGGCCGCGCTCATGGTGGCGCTGGGCTGGTGAGGGAGTTGTGGGCAGTCTTGTGACGCGTGTACGGCGCGTTCATGGTCAACAAAGTGGTCAAAGCGCAAAAAAACGGATAGGGGACAGAGCATGAGCGATTACCCAGCGGTTGCTGAGACACGGCATAGTACCCCGATCGAACGCGGTAGGGCGGGAGGGACTCGAACCCTCACGCCGGGTTGTCCGGCAGCGGATTTTAAGTCTTCTTTCTTGTGGTTGGCTCTGGTCGGCTCTGTCTGTTATCAGCGAGTATACCGCGTGTTACGCCTGTCTACGTCTGGTGTTGATCGGTGCGCAGTTGGCGCTGTCGTGGTCACAAAACTGGTCAGCATCGTGCCGAGTGTGGCGGTCCGCCAGGCGGTGGCCGCATGAGCACCAGGAGCGTGACCCCGCGCCGGTCTCGTCGTATGGACTCGCATTGGCCCGCGACGCACATGGCGACGACTCCCGTCCCGAGCCGCACGACGCTTCTCGATCGGTCGCTGCCTCAAGGATGGACCGTGGAGCAGCTGCCGCGTCACGTGGAGGAGGGCTACGACACATACCGGTACACCGCGCCAACCCGTTTGTGCGTCATCGAAACCATCCGGCCGTATGAGGACGGCAAAACCTGGCAGCACGTCTCGGTGAGTTACTGGGATCATTTGCCGAGCTGGGACGACCTGGGCATGGTGAAGCGGATCTGGATGGGCAACGAGACCACCGCGCTCCAGGTGTTTCCTCCGGCAAGCCGGTATGTGTCGCTGCACCCGTATGTGCTGCATCTCTGGCGGAGCCTGGATGGAGACGTGACTCCAGAATTCAGTCGGGTGGTCGATGGGGAGAGACAGATATGAGTGTCGCTCCCAACGGGCCGGCCCCGCGGCCGCGACCGCTGGAAATACATGCGCTGCACTACGCCGCGCGAGGACTCCCCGTCTTCCCGCTCCGGCCGCGCGACAAAACCCCGGCGATCTCGAAAGCACAGGGGGGCCACGGCTTCCACGACGCCACCACCAACGAGCCGGTCATTCGCGCCTGGTGGAAATTACGGCCGCATGCCAACATCGGCATCCCGACGGGCGCGGCAAGCGGCTGGGTTATCCTCGACATTGATCCGCGCCATGGCGGCAGCCTGGAGGATCTCCAGGCGCGACTGCGCGACCGCTGGCCAGCACAGCGCAGCTTTTCGCTGACCACACAGACCGCACGCACGGGCGGAGGCGGCTGGCATCTGGTGTTCCGCCATCCTGGCGCTGGTATCATCGTGCCATGCGTGAAGCCGTTTCAGCGCCTCTCGGCCGCGGGCCAGCTCGTCGCCGATCCCGCCTATGACATCAAGGGCGATGGCGGCTATATTGTCGCGCCGCCGAGCGTCCATCCGAATGGCCCACGCTACACCTGGCTGGATAGGACGCCGATCGCGGACATGCCCGAGTGGCTGATCGCCTTGCTGACCCCGCCGGACCTCCCCGCTCCGGCATCATCGCCGGCGGCAGACGAGACATACGACAACGCCCTGACGACATCTGGGACGACATCTGGAGACTATTGGCTGCGCAAGGCGTTGGCGCGTACCGGCGATGGCGTGGGAGACACGACGGGCTACTGGCTCGCGCAGCAGCTCCTGGTCAATGGGATCGCGGATGCGCGTTCGCTCATGATCGCCTATGCGCACCAGGCAACACGCAATCCCGCCGACCCGTTCGATGAGGAATCGGTCGATCGTTGGCTGGAATCCGCCGCGGGCTCCGCGCTCGTGCGACGAGGAGAGCCCGCACGTCCTCCACGTCCTCGGGGAAAGGTCGTTGCGCTGCACAGTCACATGCATGATTACTCACAATCGGCGCGTGATTACTCACAATCGGCGCGTGATTTCCCACCCTCTAGCGCACATTCTCACGAAGAGCAGACCACGGCGGAGAGCGCGGAGATCGCGCAGGAGGAACAGGAATCACAGGAGCCTCCGGCGGGTGCCGAGGAGCATCACACGGACCTCGGCAATGCCCGGCGCATGGTTCGTCAGAACGGCCCGAATCTGCGCTATGTCGCCTCATGGGGGCAATGGCTGGTGTGGGATGGCATGCGGTTTCGGCGTGATACCACGGACGCCGCGGTGCGCATGGCAAAGAACACGGTGGTGGCGGTCTATGCGGAGGCGGCGCGTCTCGATGACGAGCATGATCGCAAAGAGCTCGCGCGCTGGGCCATGCGCTCGGAGGCGGAGCCGCGGCTGCGCGCCATGCTGACGCTGGCACAATCGGAGCCGGGTATCGCGATCGCCTCCGAGCATCTCGACCGCGACGGCTGGCTGCTGAACGCACGCAACGGCATGGTGGATCTGCGTCGCGGCACGCTCCGGCCGCATGAGCGGAAGGCGCTGTGTACGAAGCTCGCGGACACCGACTTCGATGACCGCGCCGGCTGTCCTTCGTGGGACGCTTTCTTGACGCGCATCTTCGCCGGCGACGAGGACATGATCGGCTACGTCCAGCGAGCCGTCGGCTATGCCTTGACCGCGGAAACGCACGAGCAGGTCGTCTTTGTGCTCTATGGCGCCGGCGCGAACGGTAAGAGCACCTTCGAGGACGTCCTGGGACGCATTCTCGGCGACTATGCCATGACGACTCCGATGGAGACGTTCCAGACCAAGCAGGGCCAAACGATCCCGTCGGATGTCGCACGTCTCATGGGCGCCCGCTTCGTGGCGGCCAGCGAAAGCGCCGATGGACGCCGGCTGGATGAGGAGCTCATCAAGCGCATCAGCGGCGGCGACCGGATGAGCGCGCGGTTCATGCACAAAGATTGGTTCGAGTTTTATCCGGTCCTCAAGCTCTTCCTGGCCGTCAATCACAAGCCGACGATCCGAGGCACCGATCACGGCATCTGGCGGCGCATCCAGCTCTGGCCGTTCACGGTCACGATCCCCAAAGAAGAGCAGGATCCCGACCTGAAGCGCAAGCTGCTGGCGGAAGCTCCCGGCATTCTGGCCTGGGCGGTCCGCGGCTGTCTGGAGTGGCAGCGTCGCGGACTCGCGCCGCCTCCAGGAGTCATCAACGCGACCGTAGAATACCGCGCCGAGATGGATGTCATCGGGCGCTTCGTCGAGGATCGCTGCATCCGCAATAGCGAGCGCGTCGCCTCCGCCAAGGCACTCTATGACGCCTACACGACCTGGTGCGAGTCGAACGGTGAGCGGGCGCAATCACAGACGCTCTTCGGCCGTTATCTGCGCGACCAGGACGGAATCCACAAAGCCAAAAATGCCGCATCGCTGGTCATCTGGCGCGGAATCGGGCTAGTCGAATCGGCCTCACGCGAGGCGCCAAGCTGACCCGGATAGTTTTTCTGAACTATCCGGAACTCTCCAACGCATGAACCCGGAATTCATGCGGGTCCGGATAGTTGCGGATAGTTTGGAGGCTATTTTGGCATTAATCCTCATGTATGCGTTTTTTAGACGATTTATGGGAAAAAGCCTCCGAACTATCAAGTATCCGGAAAATGAGAAAAGAGAACGAGCGAGAAATGGAAAAAAGCCTGGTGTCAGTGCGGTGTGTTGATGGCGATCGCCACTGCTGGCACTTCATTCGATCAGCTGGAGCGAGCCAGTGCTGCCGGTGTCCGGCGGTGCGGGTGCACGAGCTGGGTACCTACCAGAAGCCGGCATGGTCGAAACGGCCGCGAGACGGGCGCGAGATGACGAGATCTCGGTCAGGAGAGATGTGATGGCCTTCGCGATGTCTGTTCTGCACGTCGTCTTCGTGCTGTCCGTGATGAGCATCGCTCTGGCGCTGTGCTGGTTTGGCTGGATGGCGCGTCGGATTGTCGTGCAGGACGCGCAGGACTGGCAAGAGGCGCATGCGGCGCTTGTGAGTCATGAGATGGGCATGGACGGCCAGGACGGCGCGTCAGCGCTGCCACAGATATGGTGGGCGGCATGGTGAACAGAGATGACGTGGCGCCCATGACGATGGCAGCCGTGCAAGCGCTCCTGGAGGCGCACGAGAAAAGCGACTGCGAACACGCCACCCGTACGTGGGCCGTCTGTGAGGGCTGTCACCGGCGGCTGTGTGTCGCGTGTTGGGTGCGGCACATCGGCCGACGTGCGAGCGGTGAGCGATGTGTTGATGAGCAGAAAGACGAGCGGACCGTGAGTGAGCGTGAGCGTGACGCATGAGTACATGGCCGGCTGAAATCGAGGGCGCGGTAGGAGCGCGTGGTTTAGTCGTTCGCTGGGAACACACGGACTTTACCATCACCTCCACAACGACGCCAGAGGAACTAGCGGCTATCGCAGACCGCTACAACAGCCCGCGTTGGGTGCTTGCCGATTGGATGGATGAGCTAGCGCATGTCGGCCAGACCGCGGAGTGCATCGGCATATGGGCTGGCTTCGGCTCGATACCCGCGGTGGTGATGCTGCGCTTCCGTGACGGATACGAGACGCAAGCGTGGGTCACGGATGTGAGGTTTGACTGATGCACCGGCTCTTTTACCATGACTATCTGGCAGCGGTGCGATGGGCCCGCGAGGCAGAGAGCCATTCGGAGCGCAGCGGCGAGGCGGGCTTCCTCCTGGCCTGGCTAGTGATGATGATGAGGTGAGACGATGCCGACACAGCGATTAAAGAACAGTACCAGTCAGTCGCCCAACATCTTCCGCGACATCGAGCGCATCCTCACGACACATAAGGTGCGTGAACTGCACTACGAGTACGCAAACGATGATAGCGGGCGCGTCGTGGCGCTGGTGTTCGCGCTCGATGTTGAAGGGCGTCGGCTCTCGTTTCGCATGCCAGCCCGAATTGAGCAGGTTCACGCGGCGCTTTATGGTACGACACATTTCCTCTCTCCTGCGAAAAGTCAGCAGGCGTATCGCACCGCCTGGGCGAATATCCGCGACTGGATAGACGCGCAGATGGCGATGATTGATATTCGACTGGTCAAGACGCAGGAGGTGTTCCTGCCGTACCTGCTTGATGCAACAGGCGAGCATACATTCTACGAGCGCCTAGAGCAGCAACAATTCCAGTCGCGTCTCCTGGAGGCGCCGACAGGACAATAGCCCACAGGAAGGCGGCGCGGCGTAGTCGTATGGTTATGCCCGCGCTGTGCCGCCAATGACAGCGGCGGCGATGCGGAGATGACGACACGATGAGGAGGTGAGCATGGTGAGTGAGCGGCCAATGTTTGGAGATGAGCGGTGCATTGCGCTGGACAGATTCGCGGCCCGATATGTATACGTTGGCATAGGGCCGGCTGGTATCTGCCAGCAGTGCGGATGCCCACTAGAGACGGTCGGGGATGTCGCCGACGGCATCTGCCCGGCATGTGCTCTACGGCTCCCGGAGCAACAGCGGGGAGGCGGTGCGGGATGACCCACGGAGAACTGCGGGTGTGCCACACATGCGGGAAGAGGCGACCTGTTAGCGAGATGTGCTACGTCGAGGTGCGGATATACAATCCGCCCCGCGGCGAGGGCGGCTTTTGTTGTGTCGGCGCGTGTGCCGCGAACTATCTGCGCTCCATCGCCCAGGCGGGCTTGCAGGCATACGCGCAGCAGCGGAAAGGCGCCGCGAGCTAACCCCGCCGCGCTAGGATGCCCGCCAGCCCCCCCCTGGCTCGATAGTGTGAAAGATGCAGACGATGACGCTTGATGAGTTCGACACGCGCGGCAATCCATGCCCGCGCGGCTTCGACCCTGTGCGCTACTGCGAGATGAAGACGCGGGCGCGGTTTGGAGTTGATGGTCGCTATTTCAAGTGCCGTGTCTGTGGATTCGCGGGGGACGGCTGGGCCTACGTGGCGGGCGGTCCTGATGACCCTCTGTGCGGGGGCAGCGGACGGTCTACCGACTACCATCGTCAGCCACAGCCCGCACAGCGGGAAGGCGGCGCGGGATGAGTTTTCTTCTTCTGAGTTTCAAGTGTCGGCGTGGTGAACATAGGTGTTGCTTTGGCTGCGTCTGCCCATGCCACAAGCAGCAGAAAGGCGGCGCGGGATGATTGTTAGCGTTGCGTGTCGTCACGGCGAGCATGCAAGGTGCTCCAATACATTCGGACCAAATGATGTGATGTGCGAATGCACATGTCACCGCAGTGCGGAGG
>DATGEP010000339.1:0-2685 GCA_035310125.1 Ktedonobacterales bacterium | reverse complement strand
TCCAGGCTCGCGACCGCGGCGGCGTGCGCTGGACCCCACAGCACGCCATTCGCCCGCTCTGTGATTGCAAGACCCCAGTCATCGCGCTTCCGCAGGGCCATCTGGCGCTCCCCGCACTCTTTGAGCCGCTGTTCCGCATATTGGCGCAACGGTTCGAGCAAGCGATAACGCGTCGCCCCCGCGCTCTCATCTATCGTCACCAGTGACTTGTCCACCAGCGCGGCCAGCGTATCCAGGGTATCCTGCGCGTCTCCATCGTCAGCGGAGAAATCGGCGCCCTCCATACTGACCCATTCAGCCGCTTCGAGGTCGAATGGTATCGGAAATACGGTCAGGCAGCGGAACAGGCGTCGCTCCCGCTCGGAGAGTGACGTGTAACTCCAATCGAGTGTCGCTTCGAGTGTCTGTTGGCGTGTGGGAGCCGTGCGGCTGCCACGACCGAGGGCGCTCAGCCCCGACTCAAGACGGCTCGCGATCTCATCCAGCCCTACCGTTCCTACCCGCGCCGCCGCCAACTCGATGGCCAGTGGCAACCCATCTAGATGGCTGCAAATACGCGCCATCGCTTTAATAGTGCGCTCGTCCAGGGTTAGCGTAGGCGCAAGCGCGCGGGCGCGATCCAAAAAGAGTTGGACCGAGTCACACGTCAGCGCCGCTTCAAGATCGGAGGTGTGATCCGTCTGTGGCAATCCCAGCGAGGAGAGGCGCCAGACGACTTCCCCAGCAATATGGAGCGGCTCGCGACTCGTACAGAGCAGCGTCACATTGGGACACGCATGGATGAGGCTTTCGACCAGTTCAGCACAAGCAGCGATGAGATGCTCGCAGTTATCGAGCGCTACAAGCATCGGTCTACGTGCGGCCAGCGCCGCCATTATCGTTCCTAGCAGGGGCTGATTCGGCTGCTCGATCACCTCCAGCGCCGCCGCCAGCGCCTGAGGCAATGCCGGGGAACGCTCGACTTCCGCGAGCTCGACCAGCCAGGCGCCAGCGGGATAGCATGGCACCAGCATGGCGGCGACTTCCAGCGCCAGGCGTGTCTTGCCGCTCCCTCCCGGCCCGACGATGGTCACAATGCGCGCGCCGGCGAGCAGGTGCCCAATCTCATCCAATTCGCGCGCGCGGCCAATAAAACGATTCGGCGCCCGGGGCGCGTTTCGGACGCGCGCAGAGCCCATCGCACGTTCCCCGTCACCTGTTGGCGATTCCAGCCTAACTGGGGCGCCTGGAGGTGGAAATCGGTTCGAGACAATGCCTTCGTAGAGGCGAGCGCTGGCGTCCTGGGGCTCGGCTCCGAGTTCATCCCGCAACACTCGCCGCAATATCTCGTAGCGACGCACCGCATCGCCCCTCTGACCAGTGAGCGCATGGAGGCGCATCAGGCCGACGTGGGCGTCCTCTCGAGTACCGTCCGTGTCCACCGCTCGCAGCAACTCGACGATAGCTTCTCCATACAGCCCATCACCCTCGTATGCGCCGGCCAGCTCCACCAGAAGGTCTACATACAGACGCCGCAACGTCTCCGCACGCCCACTAACCCAATCCTCATAGGCGTCCTCTGGCAACAACGGCCCGTGATACAAGTCGAGCGCAGTGCGGTATGCCTCCGGCTGGTGCGTGCGCCGCGCGCTGGCCGCCGCCAGTTCGAACGCCTCGACATCTACCCACACGCTCAGGTCATCGGCCGCCAACGTCACGATGCCGTCGCGCACCTGTAAGAAGCGCGCGACGGGCGCGCCTGAGCCGCCTAATGCATGGCGCGCGGCGTAGATCGCTTGATGGAGGCTGTTATCGGGATTCTCCAGGTCTTGACCGGGCCAGAGCGCTTCTATGATCCGCTCACGATGCATCCGGTGTCGTGGCGCCAAAGCCAGCAGCTTCACCAGCGAGCGAGCACGCCGCAGCTTCCAGGCATCCATGGGCGTTTCATGCGAGCCGAACAGCGTGTGGAAGCCACCGAGGAGGTATAGTCGCAGAGAATCTCCCTCGGCAGAGTTGACACTCGTGGGCATGAACGCGCCTCCCCGCACATGTGGCGTCTTCTGCCTGACCGTGTGGCGTGGGGCTTCACGAGATCGCACGCCCTTTGAAGCGCAGTTTACCCTATGGTTTCTGAGTCCGCAACACGGCCTCATCTCAGCGCCGGCACGCGTGGGGCTCGCCCTGGCGCGTTACGAAGGTGTGATACGTATCCGAAATGCTTGGTCATGCGTCAGTGGCCTGTACCCTCTCGACCTATAGACCTGTCCTAGCCGAAATGCGCAAGCCTGCTCGCGTTGCCATGGAGCGCATGTTTGGGGCGATTTAGCGCAAATTGGGGGCAAGATTGGGGCCGAAGCGTCACCTGTCCTTGTGCCATGCACAAGAGTCGACTTGAATGCAGGGGTGGCCCCGGCGGGAATCGAACCCGCATGCTCGGTTTAGAAGCTCGGAGCAGGGGCATTCACCTTGGTTCATGGGGTGTCGTTTTGTGTTGGAATTCAGCACTCGGATAGTCACGCTATGCCGCTTGCTGTCGAGTTGTGTCGACTTTTCGGTCAGTTCCGCACCCATCGACCTCACGAACCAATGACTTGGAGTGAGTCCCATTTGCTACCCTCCCAGACCCCGTCGGCCGGTCTGTCTCAGAACGTGTTTTGGAATGCGCAGCGAATAGGTGGCGACTGGCACGTTACTGACATCTGC
>DATGEP010000338.1:0-1857 GCA_035310125.1 Ktedonobacterales bacterium | reverse complement strand
GCCGGAAGAGGTAGGGCGGCTCCTCGCGGACGATCTGGCGGACTGGAAGCAGCGGTTTGGGGCGCGCGTCTTCAATCCGGAGGATTTTCGGGCGCCGATGTCGAGCGGGAGTTTCGAGACGCGAGGGATGCTCGTCGTGCCGTGCTCGATGCGTACCGTCTCTGCCATCGCCAACGGCTCGTCGTCGAATCTGCTGGAGCGTGCCGCCGACGTGACAATCAAGGAGGGACGCCCACTGCTGTTGGTGCCGCGCGAGTCGCCACTCTCGGCCATTCACCTGGAGAATCTGCTGAAGCTGGCGCGGCTGGGTGTGCGTATTGTGCCACCGATGCCGCAGTTCTATCTGAGGCCGCGCACGACCGAGGAGCTGCTAGACCGGATCGCGCGCCGCACGCTGGCGGTGTTGGGCATCCAGGAGGCGTTGCCAGCGAGCATGCGCTGGCGCGGCGAGGAGGAATAGACCTCTCTCCCTACCACGCTCTACGAGAGAGGCGATACGGAATCGGGCCAGACACTCGCGGCCATGATGTCCATTGGGACATGCGGGCGCGGCAGGCGGCGCCCCTACAACCAGCACCAGGTTCCCGGTATTTCTACAACGCCATCAAGGCCGGCGCACGAGACGGGATGCGGGCTGAAGCCCTGGGATAAGGCCAGGAACCCAAACGGATTCGGTATCAGCGGGTGTACCTGTCGAGGCACTCCTGAAAGTAGTCGCGCCAACTGGCGGGCAGGGCAGGAACAGCGAGAGCGCGGTGAAGCAGATCCATGTTGCCGCGATCCTCGACGTAGATACGAGTGACGTCGGTGATCGCAAGGCCGTGTGGGTCGCGGCTCAGGCGTTCGATGGAGTCGCCAGGGCCAATCTGTCCCTCACGCGAGACGGAAAAATACCAGCCGGTGCGACGGCTGCGGAGGAAGCGTTTGAGGATATCATCGCGACCGAATTTGATGCCGAGCTTATAACATGGCATGCGCGGCTGGGTGGCAACGACCTCGGCGCCCCCGATACGGAATGTATCGCCGACGTTGACTTCGTTTTCGAGGAGACCCTCGATAGTGAGATTTTCACCGAACATGCCATGAGGCAGCCCCATCTCAGGATACTCCGCATGCCAGAAGGGATAGTGCTCGACAGGGTAGACGTAGACGGCTTTTTCTGGTCCGCCGTGGACGGTGAGATCGGCCTGTTCGTCTCCGTCGAGATTGAGGCGGCGAAGCATCAGGCGTCCGGTGACTGGCTGCTTGAAGATGGCGGTACTGACGTCGCGACCTTTAGAGAGAACCGTGCGAGGACGGCCAACCTGGACAGAGACGACACGCATTGAGGGTATACCTTCCGGGAATTGGGGGCGCTGGTCCCTGGAGACGCGCGCACAGTACATATGGGGAATAGAGGCGAGCGCATGACCAAACGTTACAGGTGCGATTCAAGCGCGCGTGGCGCGCGCGCCGGAGAATCGCGCTGATGCCCCCACAGCTGCCGTCAGTATGGTTGGTAGCTATTTGAGTGCGGCGGGCAGGCGCAGCAGTTCTTGCGCGAGGTCACCGACGAGATCGTAACGGCCATAGGAGGGCATGAGGTAGCAGCCCTGAATGAGACCGCGCGTACGAGCGGCGATGATAACGTCGTGGGCAAGCTGGATACCTACGTCGCGGCCCCGGTCGCCGGCCTCGCGCATGCGGGCGCGCACCTCGTCGGAGATGGTGATGCCGGGCACTTCGTTGTGCAGGTACTCGGCGTGCTTCGAGCTATGCAGCGGCACCATACCCAGGATGATCGGCACGGGAACCGGCCCGAACGACCGGAAGAATTGCTCCAGAGGCTCCAGATCGTAGACGGGCTGGGTCATGATA
>DATGEP010000337.1:0-1141 GCA_035310125.1 Ktedonobacterales bacterium | reverse complement strand
CAACACCTGCGTACCGTTGATGGCTACGTTGAACTTGCGCTGCCCCGCCGTCGTCCAGAAGATCTCGGCAAAGTGCAGCCGCACCGTGTAACTTGCTCCCGCCGTCAGATTGGGGAAGGTGTAGCTGAACGGCGCCGGATTGCTGGCGCTATCCCCACCCCAACGCTCGCTCTGGTAGACCGCCATGGGCGCAGGATTCGTCACCCCGCTGGTGCTGATCGCAGTTGTCACGGTGTCCGTCTGCCCGCCGCTGAAGAAGGCATCGGCGGCAAACGGCGTTACCGCCGGTCCGCCCGAGTTGATCTGGTACACCGGCGTGTTGCTCACCGGGTTGACCACCAGCGTCACGCTGGCCGAGTGCGTCAGCGTGCCGCTGCTCCCGGTAATCGTCAGCGGATAGGTTCCCGCCGCGGCCGTGCCACTTGCAACCGACAGCGTCGAAGTTCCTGATCCTGTCACCGAAGTTGGATTCAACGTCGCCGTCGCGCCCGCAGGCACCCCGCTGACGCTCAATGCCACGCTTCCGGCAAAGCCATTCACTGCGCTAACCGTCGCCGTGTAGCTGGTGCTGTTGCCCACGGTTACAGTTTGCGAATTCGGGCTCGCCGTTAACGTGAAGTCCGGCACGGGTTGTGAGTTGATGATTAACGTCACACTGGCCGAGTGCGCCAGCGTGCCGCTGCTTCCAGTGATCGTCAGCGGATAGGTTCCCGCTGCCGCAGTCCCGCTTGCAACCGTAAGCGTGGAAGTTCCTGATGCCGTCACCGAAGTTGGATTGAACGTCGCCGTCGCGCCCGCGGGTACTCCGCTCACGCTCAAGGCCACGGTGCCACTGAAGCCATTCAGCGCGCCTACACTCGCCGTGTAGCTAGTGCTGTTGCCGGCCACTACAGTTTGCGAACCCGGTGTCGCGCTCAGCGAGAAGTCGGGCGTTGGCGGTGTTGCTGGGATGATCTCAATGCCGCTGATTTTGGGAGCATCCGCCGTGCCCACCGTGAATGAAATTCCGATCGTGCCCGTGCTCGTGGCCGTCGTGGTGAACTGCTGCACGATGGCCTTGTTCGCCGTACCCGCGGCTGCGATGATGTCGAAGTTGGTCAACACCTGCGTACCGTTGATGGCTACGTTGAACTTGCGCTGC
>DATGEP010000336.1:0-6286 GCA_035310125.1 Ktedonobacterales bacterium | reverse complement strand
GCCTCCGTTGCTCCTGTCGCTTGCGTGCCCGTTCGTTCTATCCCAGCACCCCCATCCCTCACCATCAGCGTAAAGGGACGTTCCGTTCGCCACATTCGCCCGATGATGACGCACGGAAACACCAGCCAGGGCAGATTTGCCAGTAGCACCAGCGGAAAGTCCGGTGAGGCATACTGCCCGGCGTACTCCTCGCCCAGGATAATCAACACGTTCGTTAGCAGCATGCTGGCGTAGACCACACTGGGCATGCGAATCCAGTCCTTGCCCTTCACGTACGCAGAGATCGCTACGACATAGAACGGCCCGAAGAAAAGATTATCAATCCAGATCGTCATCTTCCACCAGACCGGCCGCGCGATCAGGTCGTGGTCGTACATGCGCCCGTACGCGTGGATCAAGTCAACCGCCGCGCGCGGCGGCCAGATGGGATAGGTAAAGTGCGCCACGTTCGGAATGACGAGCTGCTCCAGATCCACCACATACGTAATGAACAGCAGATTCACCAGAAAGAAGATCACAATCGCGACATCCAGCGGTCGTTTCGCGAATGGTACTGTGTGCCTGACCACAAGCGCCCCTCTCTCCGTCTCGCGGTCACTCTCAATGGCTTGGCGAGCTGGCGCCACCAGTATGTGTGCCGTTGCACGCTTCTGTCAATTCAGCCAGCTTGCTGCTACCACCAGGGAGCTTGCGGGTAGCCAGTGGGCGTCTGGTCAGCGCGGGCGGACATTGTGAGCGGAACGTCTCCAGGCGCGAATGTACCCGCCGGCTCCGTCACTCCCCCTGTACAACAACCCCATCGTTCGTTGCGATATGATATGCACACCGTAGACTCACCAACACTCGCCGAGGAGTACCTGTCAGTGCCGCAGCCCGTGCGCCGGTCGCACTTAGTCCAGCATGTGAGCGCCTACTCGCTCTTTGTCATGGCAATGCTCATCGTGGGCGTAGGCGTCAATGCTGCCGTCGAGCGGCATCTGCGCGACGATGTGCGGGCCACGGACCAGGCGCTGGCGTGGGACATCGCCCGCGAAACCAGCCACAAGGTCACCGTCGAGCGCCAGGACGCGCACACCATCATCTTGTTCTCGCTGCAACTGGCCACTCCCCACGGGAATCCAGTGCCCACGGTCGCTTCCGTCCCATCGCTTCGGGCGGGCGGAGAAAAGGGGTGCTCATGACGACGAAATCCAGGCGCATTCTCGTCGCCGACGACGAGGTGGCGCTCCGCGACTTCGTGTGCCGCAATCTGCGCGCACGCGGCTTCGAGGTATTGGAAGCCAGCAATGGCCTTGAGGCGATTGCTCTTTGGGAGCGTGAGCTGCCGCACCTCTTGATCCTGGACATCATGATGCCCCAGATGGACGGTCTTGAGGTCTGCCGCCGCGTGCGCCAGCAGGCCACCACCCCTATCATCGTGCTCACCGCGCTGGACGCCGAAAGCGACAAGGTTGCCGCGCTCGATCTCGGCGCCGACGATTATCTCACCAAGCCGTTCGGGGTAGACGAGCTGCTCGCCCGCGTGCGCGCCGTCTTGCGCCGCGCGCGGGTCGAGCCGATGCCGTCCCTTGATGCTGGCGTCCGGCGTTATGGCGACCTCGAGATTGATCTCGCCGGGCATGTCGTGCGGCTGTGGGGGACGCCGGTGCGGCTAACGCCAACGGAGTTCGCCTTGCTGGAGCAGCTCGTCATCAACGCGGGCAAGGTGCTCACACATCGTCTGCTGTTGCAGCGCGTGTGGGGGGCCGAGTACGGCGCCGAAACCGAATACGTCCGTGTCTACATCAATCGCCTGCGGCAGAAGCTCGAGGACGACCCGGCCAGCCCCCGATTCATCGTCACGGAGCCTGGCGTCGGCTATCGTTTCATGGCGCCGTAGCTAAACCACACACCTAACCCCGGCACACCAGCTACCCGGTGTGCCTCAAACCGTATCGCACACCAGGAAAGAGTATGAGATTGGAAGCAAAAGCGCGCTCGGGCTTCGCGCAATCCGTCGCGTCCCGGCGGCGTTTTCAGATTGGCATCGCATTCTCTGCCTTCGTCCTCATCGGTGCGAACGACGCTGGCCTGGGTATCTTGCTTCCCAGCATCAGCGCGCACTATGGGATCAGCACAGGGACCGCGGGGCTGCTGTTTCCAGCCAGCGCGCTTGGCTACCTTTCTGCCGCGTTGGGGAGTGGCCTGCTACTGGAACGGCTGGGTCGCCGGGACCTCTTTGTGCTTGGCGCGGCGATTTTCAGCACCGGCGCCACACTCGTCTTCACGATGCCGCCTTTCCCGCTCCTTCTCCTCTCGCTGCTCTGTATCGGCTTCGGCGTGGCGATCCTCGATGCCGGCCTCAACGCCTATATCGCCGGACTGCCCAGCAGCACTGGACTCCTCAATTATCTGCACGCCTTCTACGGCATCGGAGCGCTGCTCGGCCCGGTCATCGCCTCTGCCGTCCTGGCCCTTGCCTGGGCATGGAATGTCACCTACCTGATCTGGACAGGCGCCGGATTACTGGCGCTCGCGAGCTTCGGCGTGGTCTTCGAGCGGCGTGGCAGTCCACAGGCCGCGTCTGGCGGCGGCGCTGGCGAAGGCAATGTGTTGATGTCCGCCCTCCAGTCGCGCGTCGTGTGGATCTGCGCAATATTCCTCCTCGTCTACGTCGGCACGGAGGTGAGCCTGGGATCGTGGAGCTACAGCCTGCTGACCAAAGAGCGCCACCAGGTAAGCCTGATCGCCGGCTGGATGGTCAGTGGCTATTGGCTGGGCCTGACGGTCGGGCGGCTCGTGCTGGGGCGTGTGGCGGACCGCATCGGGTCACAGCGTCTGATCATTGGCTGCCTCGGCGGGGTTATCGCTGGCGTGCTGCTCGTGTGGGTGGCGCCCGCCGGGGTCGTCGCCGCGTGTGGCCTCTGGCTGGCAGGGTTCAGCCTCGGGCCAATCTTCCCGACCACCATCGCGGTCATTAGCAGGCTGGTATCACCCCGCCTCCAACAGAGCGCCATTGGTTTTGCCGCCAGCCTCGGCAGCATGGGAGCCGCCGTATTTCCCTGGCTGGCGGGTAACCTTGTCCAGCGCATCGGCCTCTGGTCCCTGCTCCCCTACGCTGCTGTGCTGGCCCTCGTGATGCTCGCCTTCTGGGCGCTGCTGCGGCGCGTGGCCGGACCTCGCTTCGCGGCGAACACCTGATCCCACATCCAGTGGGGTTCTCGGCATGCGCGCAGGGCTTTTGAGAGCGCTTGTACGTGCTCGCGCATCAAAGCGAGGGTTCCTGATGGCGGTACCTGCGTATCAAAGCGTGATAGAACGTCTGGCTTGAGAGGCATTACGATCCCGACGAATTCATCAAGCGCGAACATGCCGAATATCTCGCTCGCAGCATTCCACATGCGGAGCTCGTTTCTTTGCCTGGTGTCAGCCATTTCGCACCGCTGCAGAGACCCGATCAGTTCAACAGCGCAATGCTTGCATTCCTCGGCAACGCGCTCCCTTGAAGCAAGATAGCGGGAACCTGCCACTGCTCATCCGTCAGATCCATAGCGGCTGCATCTTCCTCGCGAATGCTGTGTGCTACCCGCGTATGAGATTGCTCATACGATGTCGCCAGAGCGTATGATGAACGTGCGGGGCGCCTCGCTGGCCCGTTCCTCGCGGGCAAGCGCATCCGTTCAAGCGCAATCCACATCAGGGAGGCCACACGAAGATCATATGGAGCAATGGAACGACGCCACTTTCGCGCGCCAGTGGGCGGAGGAGAACACGCAAGAGAACCCGGAGCGCAAGCAATCGCTCGATCTCCTGCTCAGGCTCATCTCCGATCACCTGGCTGGCGCCCCTGCCCCACGGCGCGTGCTGGATCTCGGCTGCGGGCATGGTGCCATCGCGGCGCGCGTGCTGCACGAGGTCGCGGATACCACCCTCGTCGGCGTGGATGGCTCAGCCGCGATGCTGGAGCTGGCCAGCGAGCGGCTGGCGCCCTACGCAGGGCGATTTGCGCTCGCCCAGGCGAACTTTGAGACCATGACGCCGGATGATCTACCCGGCGCCCCGTTCGATGTCGCTATTGCCGTCCAGTCTCTCCACAACAGCACGGATGAAGGCAAGAAGCGGGCGCTTGCCAGCGTGCGGACCGTTCTGGCGCCGTCGGGCCTCTTCCTGTTGCTCGACCGGATTCGCCTGGCCACTCCCGCGCTCTTTGGGGCGTATCGCAGCGTGTGGGATACGCTCGGTGCGGAGTACAATGGGCAACAGCGCGAGGGCCACACGCTCGAAGCGCATGAGCGCTCGGTTGCCGAGCGCGGCGACAAGCCCGGCAGCCTTGAGCAGAATATGCTCTGGCTGCGCGAGGCTGGCTACAGCCAGGTCGCGGCGCTTCTCGTCGTCGGTGTGCGTGCCCTGATCGCCGCCTCCTGAAGCGGCATCTCCCGTCCGCTTCCCATCTCGTTTTGCACGGTTGTCAGAAAGCGAGACGTCCCTATGTCCACGACTAGCGCGGATATCGTCATCATCGGTGGTGGCGTCATCGGCAGCGCCATCGCCTACCATCTCGCCCGCCAGGGACGGCGCGTGGTGGTCGTCGAGCGCGGCGAAGTCGCCGCCGAGCCTGCCGCGTCCTGGGCCAGCGCCGGCGGTGTCCGCCGCCAGGGACGCCACCCCGCCGAGGCGCGCCTGGCCGTCGAAGCCATCGCTCGCTGGCCCACGCTCGCGCAAGAGCTTGAGTCCGATCTGGGCTACCGTCAGGGCGGCAATCTCCATCTCGCTGAAAGCGACGACGAGGCCGAGAGTCTAGTCGCGTTCGTCCAGCGCCAGCGCGACAATGGCTTCGACGATGTGCGTCTCGTGGATCCCGCCGAGGTCCGCACGCTCGTGCCGGGCATCAGCGAGCGCGTCACCGCCGGCAGTTATAGCCCCGCCGACGGACAAGCCGATCCCCCACGCGTCACCCGCGCCTTTGCCGCCGCCGCCCAGCGTGCCGGCAATGTCTACTTGACCGGCATCGCCTGCCACACCATTCTGACCTCCGGCTCGCGCGCCACAGGCGTACGTACCGACCGTGGCGACATATACGCGGACGCCGTTGTGCTGGCCGCGGGCGCCTGGAGCGACGAGCTGCTCGTTCCGTTCGGCCTGCGCCTGCCCATCCGCACGCGCGCTCTCCAGATGCTCCTCTCCACTCCCGCCGCGCCCGGACTGCTGCGTCCCGTTCTCGGCTCCATCTCCCGCCCGCTCTCCCTCAAGCAGCTCGACGATGGCGCTTTCCTGCTCGGCGGCGGCTGGCTCGGCGACCCCACCCCCGATCGCCGTGGCTACACCCTGCGTGCGCGCAGCCAGCGCGGCAACTGGGAGACCGCATGCGCGCTCCTGCCCGCCGTTGGAGAGCAGCACATCGCCCGCGCCTGGTGCGGACTGGAAGCCGAGAGCTTCGACGACATTCCCTTCATCGGCCCGTTCCCCGGCGTGGAGGGTCTGACGCTCGCCACGGGCTTTTCCGGCCACGGCTTCGCGATTGCCCCCGCCGTGGGCCGCGCCGTCGCCGGCCAGCTCGCCGGCCTGCCCGCTCCTGAGCTGGATGCCCTCAGCCCAGCCCGCGTCGCCAGCTTCGATCCCGCCGCTGTCACCGCCTTTCTCTCCGCCCCCACTCACTCTGACGCATTGGACGACTAGCAGACGGAGGGGTGACATGTCGCGCACCGGCGTCGAAGACAAGCTCCCCTGGCGATCCGTGCCAGACGCTGTGCGCCAGCGTGTGCGCGAGGCGATGGGCAGCCCGGTCATCCACGGCAGGCGCGTCTGGGGTGGATACGGGCCGACGCCTACCTTCCGGCTCGTGCTGGCCGATGGCCGGCGTGTATTCTTCAAGGGGACCAACCGCGCCTCGAACGACTTCTCACGTCACGCGCTCGCCCGCGAAGAGCAGGTGTACCGTGAGCTTTCCGGCGTGATTGGGCCGTGGGCGCCGCGATTCTACGCCGCCTTCCGGCGCGACGATTGGCACGTGCTCCTGCTCGAAGATGTTGGCCCCAAGAGCGTGCCGCCCTGGACATCCGCGATCACGCGCCGCATCGCCCATGCCTACGCCGGCTTTCATGCCGCCACACTGGGCCATGAGAACCTGCCGTCGTGGCTACCGCGCCCAACGGAGTCGCTCGCGCGTGTCACCTGGAGCCGCGTAGCAGCCGAATCAGATGACCTGCGCAGGGTCGCGGCGCTGGCGCGAGGGCACAGCGAAGAAGCGCTCGACTGGTTGCGGTCGGCGCTGCCACTCTTGTCCCGCCTGACCGATGCGTCGGCGAAT
>DATGEP010000335.1:0-2070 GCA_035310125.1 Ktedonobacterales bacterium | reverse complement strand
CGTTCCACTGAAAATAGCTGGCGCCTGATTAGGCCACGGCACCGCCGGCATCCTGCGAGAGTGCGATGGTGTCCTCGACGCTGACCTTGAAGCCAAGCCTCTCGAGGCGGCGGACAAAGCTTCGTTGGACGCGCTCGCGATCTTCGCGATCAAAGTGTGCGGGGCCGAGGTCCTGGTAGGCGGATCCGTTCTTGAGCATGTGGTAGATGGTCACCAGAATTGAATGGGCGACGGCGACGTTGGCCTTACCTGAGCCTGAGCGAGCTTTAATCCGGCGGTAAAGAGCGGAGTAGTAACTGTCGCGCTTGCGAACCGCCGCCTTGGCCGCTTCGATGAGGGCATTACGAAGCCAGATGTTGCCTTTGCCGGTGCCAACTCGCTTATTGGTGTCGGCGCTCTGGTGGGTACCGGGACAGATCTTGGCCCACGATGCGCAAGCCTGGGCGCTGGGGAAGTGCTCCATATTGATGCCGAGTTCGGCGAGGATCTGCTCCGCTGCTAGCGCGCCGATGCCTGGAATCTGGTCGATCAGCTCAATGGCGGCTCGAAACCTGCCCGCGGTTCGGGCCTTCACCTCCTCGTCCAGAATGGCGATCTCCCTGTTCACAAAGTCGATCTGGCGAAGCAAGGTGGCGAGCATGAAGCGCTGGTGCGGCTCAACGCTGCCGGTCAGCGATTGGGCCAGATCCTCGCGCTTGTTGCGGAGCCGGCCTATAGCCAACTCGGCCAACTGCTCGGCGTTATCTGCTCCCGCCACCAGCTGATCCAGAATCGCCCGACTCGAAACACCCAACACGTTGGTGGCGACTGTGCCGAGCTTTACGTTCCCTCCCTCCAGAACGTGCTGCAACCGCTGCGCGGTGGCGCTCCGCTGTTCCACCAGCTGCTTGCGGTGACGAATCAGCTCGCGGAGTTCACGCTGCTCACGGTCGGGCACGAAACTTGCCTTGAGCAAACCATGCTGATGAAGCTCGGCCAGCCACTCGGCATCCTTGATGTCGGTCTTGCGGCCGGGGACCGCCTTTGCATCCCGGGCATTGACCAGTGTGAGTTTGAAGCCCCGTGCTTCGAGCACATTCCAGGGCGCCTTCCAGTAGACACCCGTACTCTCCATCGCCACCTCTTCTACACCCAGACCCTGCAGCCACTCGGCCAGCCGGAGTAGATCTGCGTAGTGGGTTGCGAAGCGACGGACCTGGCGTCCCTCGGGGGTGATGGCACACCCGATCAACATCTTCTTGTGCACATCCAACGCCGCGCACCTCTCGCGAATTTGCCGCAACACGCAGCACCTCCTTTCTTCGTCGGGAAGCTGGGAGGCGGTCCTGGGTGAATCAGAGTTTCCACTGCGTGCTCATCTCCAAGCGGGAGCGGCGACATGTCATGGTGCCTGCAGGACCACAGCTCAGGTTTTGAAACGGGCTTCCAGCACCAAAAAGGGTCGAGCTCTCAGCCCAGCCCACCGCTACCCTATTTTCATCGGTCCTGGTGGCGGCCGGGGGGCGCCATCGGTTGGTTTTGATCAATCGGTGCGCTTGGGACAGCGCGGGTGCATTTTCCGGGGAACGCGCGGAACCCGCGCGCCAATTAGGAGCTTTTGCGCAGAACGGCGGAATCGGCGGATGCGGCGCCCCGCCCGACTAGTCGAAGGCTTGCAGGCTCTCGCGCTCGGCGGACCACATGTCCTCAAACATGCGGTCGATCTCTTCAGGCGAGCAGACAGCCGCGGTCAGAGGGTCGAGCATCAGCGCGTATTTCGCCTGCTGCCGGTCGCGTTTCAGCAGCGCTTCGACCACAAGCTCGTGCACAGCCATGTGCGCGCGATTGAGCGCCGCGAGCTGTTCCGGCAGGGGCCCGAAGCGCTGCGCGTGAATGCCGCCGGCGTCGACCTTGCACTCGACCTCGACACAGCCATCGGGGAGGTTGTCGATGGAGCCGTTGTTGCGCAAGTTGCCGTGGATGGATGCCGGGCGGCCGCACTCGATCGCCTCGATGATGTCGGCGCCGAACTCGTGACTGCGCTTGAGCGGCACCGGGGTTTCGCCCCGCAGCATCGCTTCGATCGTCGCG
>DATGEP010000334.1:0-4316 GCA_035310125.1 Ktedonobacterales bacterium | reverse complement strand
TCGCCGTGGTAGGAAGCGGGGCTGTTGCGACGCCACTGGCATTAACGGGAGTCTCATCGCTCGCTGAACCCAGCAGGCGCTCGACTAGCAGCCGCTGCAGGTGCACGCTTTCGGCCTGCACCTGCAGCATGGCCGTTTGCTGCTGCAGCAGCGCCTGCAGGAGGCCAGCCAGATCGCCATCTGCCAACTGAGTCATGCGCCGATGGCGGACCATTCGTCTGGCTGCTGCTCTTCGATCGCGACCGACAGCGCGCTCAACCGGGACGCTCTGCCGCCCAGTATCGTCACCTCTTTGTCGGAATGCAAGTGGGTTGATCTCCTCTCGAACTCGAGCGAACGGGTGTCAGTGGCAGTCGTCGTCATGCTGGTCCGTCGCGGTGCTCGGCGACGAGAAGCGCGAGTCGACGCAACGTCTGTGCGAGTTCAGCCTCGAGTGCGATGTTGCGCCGCGCCAGCTCCTGCTGCTGGACCGCATTGGTCACGAGCGCCCGCTCCAGCTCGGTCACGCGCTGTTCCGCTGCACGGAGCCTATTCGCGAGTTGTCGTTTCGGGCGCCCAAGGAGCGGATCCCACGCCGGTGCTTTCGGCTTCGCGCGCTTGCGCGCGTCTGTTCGCGGCGCATGCGTGGTCCGAGTGTGCGCCTTTGGCTGGAAGTACGCGGCGTGCTTGCAGAAGAGCACGTACGCCTCTGCATTCCGCGTGATCGTGCGGTAGCTCAGTCCTGTTTGCGCCTCGACGGTCTTGGCCGTGACCGGGGTGTTGGCTTTGGCCAGAGTTGCAATGCCCTGCGTCAGCCGTTCGAGCGTCCGCTGAGCTTGCAATCGGGCATTTTGCAGCGCGATCTCGCGGCGGCGATCTTGGGCAGTGATCAGATCCGTCATTCGATTGTCACTCCTTGCGCTTCCACGCTCCGATCCTCCAGCGGGGCCGGTTGAAGTTCTCACCTCTCGCATCGCACGAGCCTACCCGGTACGCATGTCTGTCCCTGGCCGTGGCAATGTATCCGTAGGTGGCCGGCGTGGTCCCCGATTTTGGCCAAGGAAGTCCCCAATGGTGGCCATGTTGGTCCCCATGCCCGGGCCATGTTGAGCTGACGCAATAAGACGTCCCCGGGTGCGTCATGCTGGTGGTGGTTCAAGCCCCAGCTCTACGCACCGGAGGGGACGTCCCGTGAAGTCTTTGAGGGAACGCATGGATATTGTCAATGCCTACGCCGCGGTGGGCACCTATCGTGGCGCAGCCGCCCTGTGTGGAACGACGCACAAGACGGTCAAGCGCGTGCTCGAGCGACGTCAAGCTGGTCAGCTCGAGCCGCGTGCGCCACGGACGAGCAACACGGTCGTGGTGGAGACCTTGATCGCCAAACGCATCGAAGCCACCGACGGGCGCATCTCCGCCAAACGGCTGCTGCCGATCGCGCGCAAGGGTGGCTACACCGGTTCGGCGCGCAATTTCCGACGGGCGGTGGCGCGCGCCAAAGTCATCTGGAAGCGTGAGCGGCGCACGTATCGCCCGTGGATACCGGTGCCAGGCGAGCACCTGGTCATCGATTGGGCCAAAGAGAACGGGCGGAATATCTTCTGCGCGGTGCTGGCCTGGAGTCGCTACCGCTTCGTACGGTTCGGCGCCGACCAGACGCGCGAGACGACGCTCGGGTTATTGGCCGAGTGTTTCGAGGAATTGGGAGGCGTGCCAGCCGTGGTGTTGACCGATCGGATGGGTTGTCTGAAGGCGGGCATCGTCGCCAACGTCGTCGTGCCGCACCCCGAGTACGTCGAGTTCGCGACGCACTTTGGGTTCAAAGCCGATTTCTGTGAGGGAGCAGATCCTGAATCGAAGGGGGTCGTTGAAAACCTGTGTGGGTACGCGCAGCGCGACCTGCTCGTCCCCGCGCTGCTGGAGTCCGAGTGGCGCGACCTGGACGAGGCCAACGCAGCCGCGCGGCGTTGGTGTGCCGAGGTGAACGCTCAAGTCCACAGCGAGATCTCCGCCGTGCCTGCCGAACGATTGCTCAACGAACGGGATGTGCTGCGTCCCTTGCCAGCCGGGCGGCCGCCGTTGCGCCAGGGCGACTCACGCACGGTGGATAAACGCGGCAGCATTCGCTTCGGATCAGCGCGCTACCTGGTCCCGAAAAGCCTGGTGGGTGAGTCGGTGGAAGTGGTTGCCACCGAAGACAAAGTCGTCATTCAGCACGACGGCCATGAGGTCATACGTCATGATCCGGTCGGACCAGGTGAGGTGGCGTGCGGCGACCTGGTAGATCCGCATCGGCGACCCGCACGCGGCATCCGCCCACGCACCGCTGCCGAGATTGCCTTCGTCGGCCTCGGACCGGTTGCCGAGGTGTTCTTGCGCAATGCAGCGGCGGCCGGCACGCTCCGGCTGGAGTACGAGTTGACGTCGATCGTCGAACTGCTGGCGATCTGGAGCCGGGAGGCCGTCATCAAAGCGCTCGACCGCGCCACACGCTTTCGTCGCTTCAAAGCCAGCGATGTGCGCGCCATCCTGGAGGCCGGACGAGGCGTGCCGACCCCGGTGCACGCTGGCCAGCAACTCGCGCTGGAACTGCCCGAGGTGCCGGTCCGCTCGCTCAGCGCGTATGCGGTCCAAGCGGTGAGCGCATGATCGCCGCGGTACCGCCGCCGCTGGCCGTGGACCTGGTCGACGGATTGCGCCGCCTCAAGCTGGCCACCATGCGTGAGCAAGCGCCGGAGGTGCTGCAGACCGCGGTCACGCAACGCTGGGGTCCCGAGGAAGTGTTGCGCTCGCTGCTGCAGGCTGAGATCGCCGCGCGCGATGCAGCCAACCGACGCATTCGTCTCAAGCATGGTGGCTTTCCGGTGGTCAAGACCCTGGAGAGCTTCAAGGTGGCTGAGTCCTCGATCCCGCGCCCAACCTTTGAGTACATCGCCTCGCTGGAGTGGGTACGCGCCAAAGAGAATCTGCTCCTGATTGGGCCGCCGGGCACGGGCAAGTCGCACACGTTGCTGGGCTGCGGTGTACGCGCCGTCGAACGTGGCATGAAGGTGCGCTACCTGGTGGCGGCTGATCTGATCGAAACGCTGTACCGCGGACTGGCCGACAACACCGTTGGCAAGCTGATCAGCCAGCTGCTGCGCAACGAGCTGATTCTGATCGATGAACTGGGTTTTGCTCCCCTGGATGACACCGGTTCGCAACTGCTGTTTCGGTTCGTGGCCGCCGCCTACGAGCATCGCAGCCTGGGATTGGCAAGCCACTGGCCGTTCGAGGAGTGGGGCCATTTCCTACCAGTGCAGACGACTGCCGTTTCCCTCCTCGATCGCCTCCTCCATCACGCGGTGGTCGTGGTCACGTCCGGCGACTCATGGCGCATGAAAGAGGCGCGCACACGTGGACCTAGACGTGACGTATAGACGGGCAACCTCCAACGGCTCGGCTCTGGACCTTGTCGACCTGCGCCGTGCACTCGGCGACCGGACGCAAGCCGATGCGGCCGAGCTCCTCGGGGTCACACCCAATACCTGGGCGCGCTGGGAGCGCGGCGAGCTCCAGCTCCACCCGGCTCGAGCCCATCAATTGCGCCGACTGCAGCAGCTGGTGAGCCAGTACGGCGAAGGTCCCTTCTGGGGCCTCGGCATCGACGGCATCCGCAGCGTGCTCGACGGACTCAGCGTGCCCGCCGCGCTGCACGCCCACGGTCTGGACGCATACGGTGCGCCATTGCGCCACTAACCCGGGCAGCTGAACCCGGGAGAAAGGAGGGCCATTCAGACGATCACCCGGGCTGGGGACTTTACTGGCCACCGGTGGGGACACACACGGCCACCGGCGGATACCTACGCGGCCACCACTGGGGCGTTCGCGATGGCCATTGACAGTCAGTGGCAGGCCACGCATCGGAGGCTTCTTCAATTGAAATCACGAGTGCGGAGCACCATGCGCCTGGATAGAGATTAACTATGTCGTCCACGAAGAGTTTTGAGCCAGTCGCCTCCTCCTGGCTGAGCCGGCCGCGGGCCACCAGGAACGCACCTTCGCGGAGCGGGGATTCACCATCACCGGAGTCAGCCAGGCGCGCAAACGCCTGCGGAAACACGGCCGCCTCGATGGCTCCAGTTGCATCCGCCAGTGTGAGCCAGGCCATCTTTTCGCCTTTCTTCGTCATGCGCAGACGCAGGTTGGTCACGATCGCGCCTACGCTGGCCGGCGCCTTGTCCGGGTAGTCCACCAGGTCGGCGATGCCGGTTACCCCGAACTCTTCGGTCAGACGCTTGGCGTGCCGCTGCACCTCCAACGGGCTAGCGGTATAAAAGCCGAGGTGCGCCAGTTCG
>DATGEP010000333.1:0-46932 GCA_035310125.1 Ktedonobacterales bacterium | reverse complement strand
GCGATGGGCGGTGCGGCGAGGTGGTCTTCGCCACCGGCATGACCGGCTACCAGGAGATCTGCACCGATCCCTCCTATCGCGGCCAGATGGTCTGCCTCACCTACCCCCTCATTGGCAACTACGGCGTAGCCGCCGAGGATGGCGAGTCGCGCCGCCCCTGGCTCTCCGCTCTGCTCGTCCGTGACTACTGTGACGAGTTCTCCAACTGGCGGGCAACCGGCAGCCTGAACCAGTTTCTTCTGGAGAACGACATACCTGGGATCAGCGAGTTGGATACACGGGCGCTGACGCGACATCTGCGCACGCGGGGGACGCTGCGGGGGGTGCTGCGCGCCTATCCCGCCGGAGTCCAGCCTGACCTGGCGGCGCTGGTGGCGGCGGCCCAGCAGGTGGCATCGGTCTCCCAGCTCGATGTGGTCGGCGAGGTGGCCGGCGATGACGTGGCGATCTGGGCAGCTGAGAGTCCCGGTGCGCCGCCGCGGGCGTCCGCCGGACGCCGCTCAGGAAGCGGAAGCGGGGGAGTACAACCGCCGCGGGTGCTGCTGGTAGATACGGGTTTCAAGCATAATATTGCGCGCTGCCTGGTCGAGCGGGGGCTGGAGGTGGTGGTCGCTCCGCCTCGCCTGACCCTGGCCGATTTCGCCCGGCTGGCTCCCGACGGCGTGCTGCTGGCCAACGGTCCCGGTGACCCAGAGAGCGTAACGGGTTTGGTTGAGCTCACCCACGCGCTCCTCGCACGCCACATTCCCATGATGGGCATTTGTCTGGGCCATCAGATCCTGGGCTTGGCGGCGGGCGCCCAGACCAGCCGGTTGCCGTTTGGGCATCACGGTGCCAACCACCCGGTCAAAGAGCTGCGCACAGGGCGGGTGACGATCACCAGCCAGAACCACACTTTCCAGGTCGAGGCGGCCAGTCTTCCCCCAGCGAGTGGGTTCTATGTGAGCCACATCAATCTCTCGGATGGCAGCGTGGAGGGGTTGGCGCATGAGACGCTGCCAGTGTTCTCGGTGCAGTATCACCCGGAGGCGGCGCCGGGACCCGAAGACAACCGCGCTCTGTTCGACCGCTTCGCCGTGCTGATTGACGAGGAGCGCGAGCGGACGCGACAGGGACGTGCGGAGAACGATGAGGAGGAGGCGGGGCTGGCGTTGGTAGCTGGATGATAAGGCAACGAAATGGTTCAACCCGAGACAGCAAGGAAAACAAGGAACGCTGCGCTCTAAATCGGAGCCTGCCGGCGTTGCTGGCCATCGGCGAGACACCAGCGCGGCACGGACGCCACACCAGGAAGGGACGATGCAGGCATGTCTCATAGCATTGTTGACGGGTGCGAGCGCGTTCTTGCGGAGATGCATGTGCGGCCCGAAGCTGAGCGATCTCTTCGATGCAGGCCGCGCTCGCGTCGCCGCCAAGCGACGCGAGCGCTGAGAAGTTGCTTCGCCAGAAGGGCGGCGAGTGACCAACGTAGTGTTATGGCCTCTTTCTTCGGGAAAGTCGCGCGTTCGTCCGCCGGCGCGCCAACCATCCTAGAGCCAACGGTGCGGCAGCCATGAGAGCCGTGCTGGCTAGATCTCCCATCTCCGCACCAGCAGCCGCGCCAATAGCTCCGGTAGCTGCTGTATCGACATGTGAAGGTGGCAAAGGAATATGGTGGGCACTCAGGTTGTGTGCCATATGTGCACCAAGATGTTCGCCACCAAGAGTGCCAAGATAGCTGGCACTACCAACTATCCCTTCTTTGAGCAATGGATGAAGGCTGGCAGAATTACTGTGCGCCCCACTGCCTATAGACGGCTTTTCGGTTGACTCCTCGACGCGGTCCGTGTGGTCCTTTTCTTGGGGCCGTTTGTCTTTCTTATGCCCAAACATGTGCGTCGCCTTTCCCATTGCAGCTAGAGCGGCACATTCAGCGAATTGCAGTCCGCTGCGTGCTTGCACCGAATTGTAGAATCGCTGCTAGCTTTTTGTCAAGTTCTGCTGCGCGTGTGTCCTCCCGACTTCACGCGCCAAATCGTGCCTGACGTGTGTTGCTGTATGCGATGTTGCAGAAAAGGACTCGATCTTCTTTGTGATAGCTCCTTCTTATCACTCCAGAACCGTTCGAAGACATACCCAGCCGCGCCGGTCGCGCTTGGAGTAAGGCAGAGGAGCGATGGGACGGACGTGAGTGAGCGACATGATGGTGGCATAGCGGGCGGTCGTGCGGGCCTGCCAGAAGGCGTCGCCGGTGGCGCAGAGCGCTGCGGCGAATTCGGCGCGGATGGGCGCCAGTCCTATAGTCTCAAGGTCAAATTGCCAGACATGCTCGATGAGGCAGATACCCGCAATCGGGCCGCCGGAGCGCTTGAGCAGCAGCACGTCGCCCGCTGCCACCTGTCCATATGGCGCGATGCGAAGGCGGGAGAAGCGCGACTCGGCGGTCTTCCGTCCCTCCAGGATCAGGTCCAGATACGGTGGGACAAAGATCGCGAGATGGAACGTGCGTGGCGACTCTTCCAGGCACCGCTCCCAGAAGGCGTCGCCGCGCAGGCGATCCATCAGCTCAGAAATCACGAGCAGGGCGGAAGGAACTGGTTGGTGAAGGCGGCGGCGTAGTCAGGCGGCGACTTGATGGGGTTGCCGTTGGCGTCCTGAATCGCCTGGTGGTTGTACATGAACTGAGGGTAGGCGGTCCACTTATCCGATAACTGGTAGCCCCAGCACTTCGCGTCGGCTTGATACTGCGGGCTAAGGTAGCTCTGGCTGGCGTAGACGAGGCCGGTATCGTCAAAGGTGCCGGCGGGCGCGCCCTTGATGAGCAGATCAGCCGCGTCCTTGGGATGCTGCACGGCGTAGGTGTAGCCCTGTGAGGTGGCTGCCAAAAAGCGCTTGATAACGTCGGAATGCGACGCGATGAACGATTGGCTGCTGATAATGACGGGTGAATAGTAGTCGGGGATGCAGTAGTCGGTGATCGGGAACACGTTGACCTGGAGGCCCTCGCGCTGTGCCTGGATGACTTCCCAGCCTTCATACACCCAGGCGAAGTCGAACTGCTTGCTCTTCAGCGCCTCGACAGGGTCCAGGGTGGTGGTGATGTTCCGAAACGTGGGATTACCGGCGCCGCCGCAGCTCAGCACCTGATCAATGACGGGCTGCTCGTAGGGAGCGCCGAAGCCGGCATACCGTTTGCCGTTGAGGCTCGCCACAGTGTCCAAGCCAGCGCCTTTGAGCGAGATAAGCGCGGACGTGTTGTGCTGGATGACGGCGGCGATAGAGACGAGCGGCTGCCCGGCAGCGCGGGCCGAGGTGACGCTTTCGGTGAAGCTGATGGCGAAGTCGGCCTTGTTCGTGGCCACCAGTGTCTCCGGCGCGACGCTACTGGAATACGGCAACAGCGTGAGCTTGATGCCATGCTGGGCGTACCATCCCTTTGCCATGGCGACGTAGATGCCAGTGTGGTTGGTGTTGGGCGTCCAGTCGAGCGCGAGCGTTACATCATCGAGCTTGCCATTCCCCGAAGGGGGAGATGCCGTGGACTGCGCAGCGCAGCCGGCCAGTTGGGGCACCAGCACGGCAAGCAGCGCGAGTGCAACGAGCGAGCGGCGCAATGAAGGGATCATATGTAGGCTCCTTTACCATTACCGCGAGGCGCCGCCGGTGCGACGCTGAGCGTAATACCACGGCAACGCGATGCGCTCCACCACGGCGGTGGCGCCATAGAGCGCGATGCTGAGGGCTGCCGTGACGATGATAGCGGCGATCACGCCCGCCGTGTTGAAGCTGGCCTGTTTGAGCTTCATGTAGACGGCCAGGCCCGCATCCGCGCCGACATATTCACCGAAGATGGCGCCGACGACGCTGTAGGTGATGGCGATGCGGATGCCGGAGAAGAGCGACGGCAGCGCGCCGGGCAGGCGCACGGACCAGAAGGCACGCAGCCTGCCCGCGCCGAATGATCGGTAGAGCTTGAGTAACTCTGGATCAGCGCTTCGCAGGCCATCCGCCAGCGCGACGACGATGGGGAAGAAGCACACGAGCAGCACGACGAGTGTTTTCGAGAGCAGCTCGAAGCCAAACCAGAGCACCAGTAGCGGCGCGAGAGTGATGATGGGAATTGTTTGCGACGTGACGAGCAGCGGATAGAGCGCCCGCCGTAACCAGGGCGAGAAGTCTATCAGTGTGCCGCAGATAAGGCCCGCCGCGAGCGCCGCCGCGAAGCCCACCAGTGTTTCTTGTAGAGTGACCTGCGTGTGAAACCAGAGGATGTCGCGCTGCGCGACGAGCACCGACCAGACTCGCGTCGGCGGTGGCAATGTGACCGCGCCGGCAGTGCCCAGAGTCTCGGCGTACCACTGCCACAGGAGGAGCAGCGCCACAAAGAAAAACGCTGGTGGCACAATGAGTGTGGCGGCGCGGCGCAAGAAACCCACCCATGCTGCAGATCGGCGTCTGGTGGGAAGCTGACGCCGGTCGGGAGCCCCAGCGGGCAATTCGGCGGCGTTCGTGGCGCTTGCATCGCGATCTACCGTGCGTGTCTCGCTCATGCGTCGCCTCCTCCTGGCGCGGCTGCGACTTCGTCCACGAGGGCGGCCAGCAGCTCGGCTTTGAGGGCGACCAGCTCCGGGCGAGCCAGCATCTCCGGCCGGCGCGGGCGCTCCAGCGGAACGCACTGCTCCAGGCGAACGTGGCCGGGGCGTGCGGTCAGGACGTAGACGCGGTCGGCAAGCAGCAGCGCCTCCTCGACGTCGTGCGTGACGAGGAGGCAGGTAGCGCCCAGTTGGCCCCAGATATCCAGCAGCCAGCGCTGCAAGCCGGCGCGCGTCAGGGCATCGAGCGCACCGAACGGCTCATCCAGCAGGAGCAGGTCGCGGGCGGCGAGGACTGTGCGGGCGAAGGCGACGCGCTGGCGCATGCCGCCGGAAAGCGTGAATGGATAGGAGCGCTCGAAGCCATCCAGGCCGAAAGTCTCAAAAAGCGCACGGGCGCGATCCCGCGCTTCGGCGCGCGGGGTACCCCGCGCTTCGAGGCCCGTAATGGCGTTGCCTAGAGCCGTGCGCCAGGGCAGCAACAAATCACGCTGGGGCATGTAGCCGGCGCGCCCCAGCCTTCTGGCCGCCGGATCGCCACGTAGCGCCACCGCACCAGCAGTTGGCGTCTCCAACCCGGCCAGGATCGAAAGCAGCGTGGATTTGCCGCAGCCGCTCGGCCCAACCAGCGCCACGAACTCGCCAGTATTGACGTGCAGGCTAACGTTTGCCAGGGCTGTAACGGGTTTGCCGTTCGTCCCCGCGAAACGCATTGTCACGTCGCGCACGTCGAGGAGCGGCGTCGCGAGTGCGCTCGCCGGCTCGCCAGCACCTGGCATCATTGGAATGTTTGGCTGCGCCATGGGTTGGTCCTCCACCGGCGCGGCCAGAAAGTAGGGGCGCCGGCTGATGCCAGCGCCCCGTGAAGCGCCCGTTGTGTGGGCGCATGCTCCCTGCGCTGGCATTACCCAGATCAGGTTCCGTCGGTCGGTGGCGGGTATGTGGCCACCCTCTCAGCCTGGCTCCCCAAGCTCCCGTTGCGGTAGGTCCTCTATTGAATTGTATGTCTCCAAGGTATACCTGTAGCATGCCGTGTCCGGGTTCGTCAAGCTCTTGCGTGTGTTCAGTCGCCGGGCAGCGTCGTTAGCTCATGTTCGATGAGCGCCGCATATAGCCGCTCGCCCAATCGCGCGCAGATTGCCTGGGCCGCCAGCAGCCACTCGCGGGCACGCTCGACGTCTCCCTGCTGAGAGAACAGCTTGCCGCCGGTATAGAGCGCCTTCGCTTCGGCGTAGGGATACGAGATGGACCGCGCGAGGCTGACGGCTTCGTCGCAGAGCTGGATGGCCTGGCCCGGATTGTTTTCTTGCTGGGCAAGAAGCGCACCCACCCGCAGCGCCTCAACGTGCGCCAGGCGAATGCTCTCGGACGTGGCGCGGGCAATACATTCAGCATGGAGCGCGCGTGCGCGGGGAAGGTCGTCAAGAGCGAGGTAGGCCCAGGTCAGATATGGCATGAGATACGTCACCATGCCCTCCTGCTGGCCAGGGCGGTCCAGCAATGGCTCCAGCCGCTCGCGGGCGGGCGCCGGACGTCCGCTCAGGAGGTCGTGCTCCGCGAGCGCGCTCTCCGCCCACCGCAGCGCTTGAAGATCGCCGCTGCGTTTGCCCAGCGTCACCGCCTCCGCCAGATTGCGCTCCCCCGTGTCGCCATCGCCCCGCGCCAGGCACAGCATGCCCCAGCCCAGCGCGGCGTACATCGTCACCCAGGAGACATCCATTTGTCGCGTAGCCCCAACCGCCCGCTCGAAGTCGGTGCGCGCGCGCTGCCAATCGCCGGTGGCGAAGGCGTTCAGGCCGCGCCGGAGCGTCATCAGCTCGATACCTAGCGGATCGCCAAGCTGCTTCGCGAGTCGCAATGCTCGCTCGACATAGCGGGTGGCGGTGGCCAGCTCGCCGCGCAGGAGATACACGACACTTACGTTTTCAAGGGCGTAGGTGAGGAGGCGCAAGTCTCCAGACGTCTCCGCGAGCCGAATCACCTCTTCCAGCCCCACGCGCGCCTCCTCCATGCGGCCGAGCATGCGCAGCGCGTTGCCCCGGCGCATCTGCACCTGCGCGAGCAGGCGAGTGTCGCCTGATTCGCGGGCAAGGCTCGCGGCGCGCTCGCTCGATGCGAGCTGGTCGGCGTAGCGTCCACTCATATGGAAAAGCTGTGCCAGCGCATCGTGAAGCGAAGCGATCACGCGGGGTGAGACGTCGCTGGACTCGAGACTGGTAAGGAGCGGCTGCATGCGCTCGATGCCCTCCGTGGGCGTTCCTCGGTCGGAATGCACCTGGCCAAGCAACGCCGTCACGCGGCCAGCGCCCTCGTTGTCGCCCAATTGCTGGTACACATCAAGGGCGGATTCGAGGCTGGTAAGGGCGGCCTCATAGTGAGCGAGAATGCACTGAACGGCGCCCAGTTTCTCCAACGCGAGCGCGATTCGCCCTTGGTCGCCCAAATCACGGGCGAGCTCGAGGGCGGTGGTATAGTGGCGCTCTGCCTCGCCGTGCGCGAAGACAGCTTCCGCCGCGTCGCCTGAGCGCAGGACGTATGGCAGGGCGTGTTCCGTGTCGTCGGCCGCGAGAAAATGCCAGGAAAGCTCGGCTACTCGACGTTCGCGTTCGCGCTCCGTCAGCTTTTCCAGCGCCTCACCCGCCAGACGGTGCAGGCGGCGGCGGCGGCGCGCTGGCACTTCGGCATACAGCGCATGCTGTGTGAGCGCGTGGTTGAAGGCGTAGGTGTCGCCGGTTGTCTCATGCAGCAGGCCGGCGGTGGTCGCCTCCTCTAGCGCCGCCTCCAGCTCGGATTCAGTGCGCCCGCTCATATTGAGTAGATCCGCGAAAGTGAATGATTGACCCAGAACGCCGGCCTCACGCAATATCTCCTGCGCCGGCTGGGTCAGCCGGGCGGCGCGCTCGCCGATCGCGGAGCGGACGCTTTCGGGAACGGTGATATCCTCCAGCGCGCGGCGCTCCCAGTGGCCGCCCTGCTCGAACACGTCGCCGCGTTCCACGAGGGCATGCAGCACTTCCTGCGTGAAGAACGGGTTGCCATCGGTACGCTGGTGCAGTAGTGACGCCAGCTCCGGTGGCACTTCGCCCGCGCCGAACGACGCAGCCATGAGCGCGGCGGTGCCTTCAAGCGAGAGGCGACGTACGGCGATGCGCTCCAACAATTGCTCGCGACTCAGGCTGCGCAGGGCGCCTTCCAGGGGATGATGGCGCGAAATCTCCACATCGCGATACGTGCCGAGCAGGAGAACGCGTGCGGCACGTGTATGTCGCGCAAGATGTTGGAGCAGCGCGAGGCTGGCGCTATCCGCCCAATGGAGATCATCGAAAAGGAATGCGACGGGGCGCAGCTCGGCGAGGGAGCGCACGAAGCTAGTCACGGCCCAAAAAAGGCGCTGCTGCTCCTCCTGGCCGCCAGCGATAGAGTGCTCCGTCGCCAAAAGTCCTCCGCTAACCGGTTTGCCATCGGGGATGAGGCGTAATACATCTGGCCAGCGGCGCGGCAAGGCCGCGCGAAGGCTCGCCGGGGCGGATTCGGCGGCAATCGCCAGCGCTTCCATGAATGGGTAATACGCGACGGCTTGCTCTGGCTCGTAGCAGCGCCCCGTAGCGACGAGGAAACCGCGATTGCGCACGGCTAACGTCACTTCCTGGGCGAGGCGTGTTTTTCCGATGCCCGGCTCGCCGGTCAGCAGCACAAGGCGGCCAGAGCCGTTCATGACGGCTTCAGCGGCGGCAAGCACCTGACTCAACTCCACCTCGCGGGCTACCAGAGGTCCTGAAGGAAGCGCGCCGAGAAAGCCACCGATCGGAAGCGGCGGCGCAAGCACGCCCGCCGCGTCGCGGGCTTCCGCGGCAGCGGCGTCGTCGCGAGTTTCCGCCAGCACTTGCGTGACGCGCACCGGCAGACTGAAGCCCTTAAGTTGGACCAATCCGCGCTCGACATACGTCATACCTGCCATCTTGCCGGTGAGATGGACGACTCCCTCGCTCACCAGCACCTCGCCTGGTCCGGCCAGACTACACAACCGCGCGGCGAGGTTCAACGCAGCGCCCCGGAAGCTGTCGTCTACTGGCACGGCCTCACCTACGTCCAGACCGATGCCGACGGGCAGGGGAAGCGATGGGTTTATTAGCGTCTCGGCGGCGTAGCGTGCCTGGGCTTCGAGTGCGGCATGGATGGCCTGGCGCGCGGAGGAGAAGACAGCGAGCGCTTCGTCGCCCCGCAGCACGAGAACGCGCCCGCCCCGCGCCTCGACAGCTGTGTGGGTGAGGTCGGCAAAGCGGGTCGCCAGCTGGGCCGCCGCCTCGTCGCCATGTTCCAGGGTGAAGCGGGTATAGCCGCGCACATCGGCGATGAGAAAGATCTGGATGGGCGACGCGGTCGGTGGGTCGGTCTCGTGCGGCGCCATAGAGAATCTCCGCCGGGAGTGAGGATATCATTGTACGAAGAGAACTGCCTCGGATCGCTGCTATTATAGCACTAACTCCGAAGTTACCGTAGCGACAACCAGCAGGATTTTACCGTCTAATCGTCCAACACATTCCTCGCTGGCGTTCGCTACGCCAGATCACGTATTACATCTCATCCATTTTGGAGCGCGAAGAAGATAACACTGGGACGCGGGCTCGGTCGGTATATTCTGTGACCTCATGTTCATGCCGACGACGTGAAACCCACATGTCACAGCGAGAAAGCGGCGCCAGCAGTGAATTACCGTGGTCGAAGACAGCAGTAGTCCTCGACCACGGTAGGAACGGCTAATTACGGCTCAGCGCCTGCCGTGTCAGCTCGGGGATGTCGAAGATGGTCTCGGCGACGGGAACGTTGGCGGCGAGCAGCGCATCTACCTTGCCCTGGGCGGTGCCGGTTTTGCCAGAGATGATGGCGCCAGCGTGCCCCATGCGCTTGCCTGCCGGTGCGGTGCGGCCAGAGATGAAGCCGACGACAGGCTTCTTCATCGTCGCTGCGTAGCCGGCGGCGTCCTCTTCATCGCTACCGCCGATCTCGCCGCACATCACCACGGCATCGGTCGCGGGGTCTGCCTCAAAGAGGCGCAGACAGTCAATGAACGTCGTGCCGATGATGGGATCGCCACCGATGCCAATGATGCTGGATTGGCCGAGTCCTGCCGCCGTGAGCAGCGCCACAACCTCGTAGGTCAGTGTGCCGGAGCGCGAGACGAAACCGACGCGGCCCTCACGCATGATGTGGTACGGCATGATGCCCACTTTACCGGCGCCGGGTGTGGCGAGTCCGGGACAGTTGGGGCCGATGAGTCGCGTGGGATGCTCCTTGAGAAAAGCGGCCACACGCGTCATGTCGTTGACGGGAATGCCTTCGGTGATACAGACAACCACTTCGATACCGGCGGCGGCGGACTCCATGATGGCGTCGGCGGCGCCAGCGGGCGGCACGAAGATGCACGAGACATTCGCGCCAGTCTGCTTCTTCGCCTCTTCGATGGTGTCGAAGATGGGGCGATTCTCGAACGTCTGACCACCCTTACCAGGAGTAACGCCGGCCACGATACTCGTGCCAGATTCGATCATGCGTGGTGTGTGGTAGCGTCCCTCGCCTCCGGTCATGCCGGCGACGAGCACGCGCGAGGACTTATCGAATAGAATGCTCACGTGTTACTTCCCCTTCGCCGCGATTTCGGCGACGATCTTCTGCGCGGCGTCGCGCATGTCGTAGCCCCAGGTGAGACCGGCATCGGCGAGCAGGGCACGGCCTTCTTCCTCGCCTGTGCCAGAGAGCCGTGCCACGATGGGCATGCCCTTGGGCAGCGTCTCCTGCGCCAAAATTATGCCTTTGGCCACTTCTTCGCCGCGTGTGATGCCGCCGAAGATGTTGACCAAAATGCCTTTTACCTGTGGATCTTTGGCGACGAAGAGCAGCGCGTTTCTCATGTGGTCGGCCTTAGCACCGCCACCGATGTCGAGGAAGTTTGCCGGCTTGCCGCCCGCGCGAGCCACCATATCGAGCGTCGTCATCACGAGGCCGGCGCCGTTGCCGATGATTCCGACGTCGCCGTCCAGCTTCACGTACGTCAGGCCGGCTTCCTTCGCCTCGAACTCCAGCGGGTTCGCCTCCTCTGGCTCGGCCCAGCTCGCATATTCTTTCTGCCTGTAGAGCGCGTTGTCGTCAATGAGGAGCTTGGCATCGGCGGCGAGCACCTGGCCATCGGATGTCAGCGCCAACGGGTTGATCTCAGCCAGTGTGGCATCACTCTCCGAGAATGCACGGGCCAGCGCGGAGAGGATGGCGCCGCCGCGGGCGACGACGACGGAGGGCATGCCAGCGCGCGCCAGCAGCTCGCGTGCATGGAACGGCGTTAGCCCCCAGCGGACGTCAAGCGGCTCCTTGAGAATTTTCTCAGGCGTTTCCTCTGCCACCTGCTCGATATCCACTCCTCCGGCGGCGCTGACCATCACGACGGGCGCCTGGCTTGCACGATCCAGCACGACTCCGATGTAATACTCTGCCTTGATATCTATAGCAGGGGTGACGAGCACCTTCTGCACCGTCAGTCCCTTGATGTCCATGCCAAGGATTTTGCTGGCGACCTCGCGGGTCTGCTCCGGCGTCTGGCCGAACTTGACGCCGCCGGCTTTGCCACGCCCACCAACGTAGACCTGCGCCTTGACGACGACAGGTACGCCGAACTCGCGGGCGATCTGCTCGGCCTGCTCAGGTGTGGTGGCGACTTTGCCTGGCTGCACGGGAATGCCGTACCGGCTCAGAATCTCCTTCGCCTGGTACTCGTGAATCTTCATGCGCGTTGTCCCTATCTGGCTTCACTGGCCGAAAACTCCCGCCGCACATGCGGTGTGGAGCGAGAAGAGGGAGGGTTCCCAACTGAGGAGAATCATAGACGGTGAACGCAACCATGCGTCAATGGGGGGCGAAAAGTCGGATCACCACCATGCGAACCCTGGGTGGCGTGGGCTGCGTAGGTTTCGATATCGGAGCATATTCTACAGTCTTAATGCCCATCCGGGTTACGTTTGCCCGCGATGACCGAGTGGCACGAAAGACAGGAGAAGCAACGAGATGTCGCCGATCATTGCCAGTCCACGACGGGTGCGTCTGGCGCCGGACTGGCTGCCGAACACAAACCACATTGGCTTTTATGTCGCGCAGGCGAAGGGTTACTATGCGGATGAAGGGCTGTATCTGGAGATTCTGCCGTTCGATGGCGAGGCGATGCCGAACCGCAAGATTGTGACGGGAGACACAGAGTTCGGCTTGATGCCTCAGCAGAGCATCCTTACTCTGCGCGCTCGCGGTGTGGATGTGGTCTCCGTCGCGGCGCTGATTCAGCCGAACACAACGACACTGGCGGTCCGCGCCGATAGTGGCATCACGCGCCCGCGTGAGCTGGCGGGCCGACGATACGCGAGCTACGGCACGGAGTTTGAGGTGGCCATGATCGAGGCGATGATTGTCGCCGACGGAGGAACGGGCGCTCCGGCGCGCGTGGACGCCGAGAAACTGGATATCTTGCCCGCGCTCTTTGACGGCACGGTTGACATCGCGTGGGGCTTCTATGCCTGGGAGGGCATACAGGCAGAGCTGAGGGGCCAGGCGCTACGCCATTTCTTTGTGGCCGAGCATGGGGTGCCAAAAGAATATTTCCCGCTGCTCTTCACGACGCAGGACTACGCGAGCCGCGAGTCGTCACTGGTACGCGCGTTTGCGCGGGCGACGGGTCGTGGGTATGCGGAGGCCGCCGCGCATCCGAGCGTGGCGGCTGAGTTGTTTTTGGCAAGCGCGCCAACCAGTGAGTTGCCAGATGCCGCGGATGCGCTGGTGAGGCGCAGCATGACATGGCTTGCACCCAGGATGGGCGAGCGGGCACAGCGTGATGGAGTCACGCGGCCGTGGGGGTGGCATGACGAGGAGATGTGGGCAACGTTTGCCGCGTTCGCACGCCGCCTTGCCGCCGAGCATGGACTCACCTCGCCGGCTCCGGATGCCGAAACAGCGGGGTACACCAACGGTTTTGTGAGATGAAAGTATAGTGTGACGCATTTCACAGGTCGCCGCGTCCTATTTCTCGCTCGTTGCATGTCATAAACGGTAATGTGGCGGATATATGGCCGAAGCGGGAAGGTGGCGAACCGGTATGGGTGGAAACATTGGTGTGGTGTCATCCAGAAACCGGCCCGCCAGAAGACATAGGCGACTGTCATTCCATCTGCTGTTGGCGGCGACCGCGCGCTTGGCGACCCCGTACGCCAGGTGGATGTCCGCTTTCACCAACTGGAAAGCGACCGGCGACGGCTCGACCACGCAGCCGTCGCACGAGCGATTCGAGCTGCTTTTCGTTCGTTACCAAACACCGCTGCTGGACTATCTCTACGGTATGACGCGCGACCGCGAGTGGGCCGCTGACCTTACGCAAGAAACCTTCCTGCGCGCGTTTGCGGCCTCGCCTGAGACGGCGGACATCTCTTATCCGCAGGCATGGCTCTATCGCATTGCCACGAATCTCGCGCTCACCGCGCTACGTCGCCGCAAACGCTTCGGCTGGCTGGCGCTGAGCGCGTTCGAGCCGGGAAGTAGCAGTTCGGATGCATGGCATGTTCCAGCCGAGTCGCCGAATCTTCGCAGCGACGACATTGCCGCGACGGTGGCTGAACGCGACGCCGTGTGGCAGGTGCTGGCGGAGTTGCCGCCGCGCTGGCGTGCGGTGCTGCTGCTTCAGACAACGGCGGGATTCGGGGTCAGCGAGATTGCCGCCCAGTTGAGCCTCTCGGAGGCGAACGTGCGCAAGCTGCTCTTCCGCGCGAAAGAGCGCTTCCGCGAGATCCACGCGCGGATCGAGGCGGCGGGAGGCGCACGATGACCACCTCTAGCCGTCATGAATGGCTGCGCCACGTATCGGACTACCACGACGGCGCCAGTAGCGACGACGAGCGCGTCGCCGTCGAAAATCATCTGAAGACTTGCACCGAATGTCAGGAGGCGCTTACCTTGTACCGCCGTTTTTACGCTCTGCTCCGCTCACCGCTGCGTCTCGGTGGTCCCACAGCGGCCTTCTCGGAGGACACGCCCACCGTAGTAACGCCAGTTTCAATACCTGAGCACGGGCATCCCTCATACCAGCAGCCGCGCCCACGCCGCAAGCTCGTCACGGGAATTGCGGCGGGACTGGTGGCGGCTCTGGTCGTGGCTGGCTTTCTGGCGGCGCTCGC
Source organism: Ktedonobacterales bacterium (assembly GCA_035310125.1). Lineage (GTDB taxonomy): Bacteria > Chloroflexota > Ktedonobacteria > Ktedonobacterales > JADMIN01 > DATGEP01. Next base: position 33,161 of record DATGEP010000333.1, on the reverse strand, counting down.
TTCCCGTGGAAGCGGCTCATCTGTTGCAGCCACTGCCGTGCCGGGCCACACAGCAACGGCCGCATCCCAGCCGACCAATACCGCCGCTGCGACACCTGGCACGACCACTACCCCTACACCGTCCGCATTTGTTTGCGCCAATCCCGCAGGCTCGCAGATGGTCTATGCCTACGTCCGTGGCGACGGTAATATGTATGTCGTAAAAGGCTGCGCACTCTCCGGGCGGATCGCGGGAAGCGCACCATACGCACACCCCGTGGCGTGGTCCCCCTCGAACCAATACTTGATGGTGGATGAGCCACAGTCCCAGGGCGGCGATCAGGTGTTCGCCATTGATACCGTGAGCGGCCAGCGATATGTCACGGATTTCAGCCAGGACTACGGAACGGGCGCATCGCCCGGCGATACAGCGCACATCTTCATTGGCTGGCTGGACGACTACTCGTTCCTCGGTGTGAATGTGCCCATCACCCAACAGGCGACCAGTGGAGCGCCTATCGGACCCATGACGGTCGTGAAGGTGGATCTCTTCAATCGCAAGCAATTCGCTGTTACGAAGATTACCTGGGCGGCGAGTTTTGCGGTGCGCGACAACGGCAAGTACCTCTTCTATAGCGGCTACCAGAGCGCGGGTGAAGGCGGCGCCTACCTGCATCGGATAGACCTGACAACTGGAACGGATACGAAGCTGGTGCCGCTCGGCATCGCCGGTCCCGGACCCTGTCAGGGCACGCCGGTCTGCCCATGGACGGCGCCGTGGGATGTGACGGCGGATGGCGCACACGTGTTCTATCACAATCCTGGCCCCACCAGCACGCCGAACGATACCAACATCCCTACGGACACGCCCTTGTTCTATGCGAACGTGGACGGGTCGGGCGCGACCAAACCGTTTGGAAGCAAGCTCGCCTCTGGTCTGACAACGCCGGTGCTCTCGCCTGACGGGCGCTATGTGGTCGCCTCGGGCAGCAACTATACCCCAAATCAGTTTGGCCAATCACAGATCGGTTTCGCGCAAATCAGCGGCGGATATCAGATCATAAACGGTAACTTGCAGGCGTGGCGCAGCGATAGTCAGGCGATGGTGCTGCAATCCAACGACGGTAGCCTCATGCTCTACACCGTCGGCGACACAACGACCCGCAAACTGGAGGCCAACGCGAGCTCTTACGTGTGGGGTAATTAGGATACGACCGCGAAGGGTCCAATTGACTTGCCGGGCAGGCGCCTGAGGTGTATACTCCCTTGAGTGTGCCCAGAAGGCTCGCGTGCAATCCCAAGCCCCATTGACAGCGGCGTGCGTGGGCTGGGCGGAAGAGGGAGCAACCAAACAAATGAAGGTGATACTACTGCACGATGTGCCGGGGTTAGGTCAGCCTGGCGACGTGAAAGATGTGGCGAACGGCTACGCTCGCAACTATTTGCTGCCCCGCCAGCTCGTGACGGCCGCAACGGCCTCTCAGCTAGCGAACTTGCGTGACCGCGTAGCGACAGCCCAGCGTCGCGTCGCCAAGCAGCGTGAAGCGGACCAGTCGCTGGCGACACGACTTTCTGAAGTGACGCTGACCTTTGCGGTGCGCGTTGGACAGGGCGAGCGCCTCTACGGCTCGGTGACCAGTCAGAACATCGTAGATGCCCTGCAGGAGCAGGAAGGACTTGCCATTGATCGCCGCTTGATCCAGCTCCGTGATCCGCTGCGCCAGCTTGGTGACTTCGAAGTGGGTGTTCGTATCGCGCAGGGCCTGGAACCGAAGATCAAAGTCCGGGTCATCTCGTCGCAGGCTGCCGCGAGCGAAGGGGCGAGCGAGGGCGAAAGCGAAGGCGAGAGTGAAGCCTCTACTGCGGAGGCGCCAGCCGAGGTGTAACCACGCGCGGTTCGCGGTAGAGAGGGGCGCTCAGACGGGCGCCCTTTTCGCGCGCTTGGAGCTTGTACGTCGTTGGATTTAGCGGCGATTCACTGCCTGTAAGCGCAATTGGCACAGAAGATGCATTTTCTCATGCACTGGAAGCCCAAAGCGCCTTAGGGAGGATGCATTCCAATGTCTATGGACCTGAGCCAGCTCAGTAAACAAGTTCCCACTCATGTTGCCTCGCCGCAGCTCGTGGCCGCGAACCACATTCTGGCTCTCTCTTCGGTTGACTTGCAGGCACTCATTCACCGCGAGGTGGCCGAAAATCCCGCGATGGAGTTGGAGGAGGTGGCCGTCTGTCCGCAATGCGGCCGGCCACTGCAAGGATCTCGCTGCCTCAATTGCATGCAATCGCAGAAGGAAGGTACCACCCAAACAACGCTCGACCGCGATGACTACATGGATGACTATGGCGATTGGCAGCGACGGACGTCCGCAAGCGACGACGAGTTCGACCCGACAACGCGCGTGCCTGCTCAGATGAGTCTTGCCGAGCATCTGACTCTCGCGCTCCAGGCGCAATGGTCGCTTGAGGATGGCCTCATTATCGAGTATCTCGTCGGGAATCTAGATGAAGACGGTCGGTTGCGGTGTTCGGTAGAGGAGGTTGTTGAGCTTTTCCATGTTGATCTGGAGCATGTACAAAGGATTTTGCTCTCGCTACAGGCTATGGAACCGGTCGGCGTCGGCGCCCGTGACGTGTGTGAGTGCCTGCTGATCCAGCTCAGCTATCTTGAGTCGCAGGGAGTGCATAAGCCGTTCGCGCGGGAAGTCATCAGTCGCTTCCTGACGCAACTGAGCGAGCATAAGTATGGGCAGATTGCGCTGGCTCTGGGAACGACCCCCGACGTCATTCATGAGGTAAGCGAATTCATCAAGCACAATCTGAATCCATTCCCCGCACGTGGGTATCTTGGCAACAATCTTTCGGCTGATGGCGAGCGCACTAGCACAGTGCTGCCGGATGTTGTCATCAGCAAGCGCCTGCTTGCCGACGGTGGATACACCTATGACGTGGAGATAGTCGAATCGAAACGCTACTACCTCAACCTTAATCCAACGTATGCGCAGCTCTACTCCGACATGGGCAATCCGCGGGCGGCGCTGAGCGAAGACGACCGCCTCCATATTCAGCGATACGTCTCGCGTGCCAAACTCTTTATCTCAAATATCAACCAGCGCCGTCAGACACTCACCAAGATTACCAGGCATATCGTGCATCTCCAGCGTGATTTTCTCGATCATGGCGTGCGTCACCTACAACCGCTGACTCGTGCCCGCGTAGCGCTGGAGCTGGGAATACATGAGTCTACGGTGAGCCGTGCGACCGCCGCGAAGTATGTCATGCTGCCGACCGGTGAGGTTATCCCGTTCAGCAATTTCTTTGTCGCCAACCTGGGAGTGAAGGATCTCGTCAAGGAACTCATTGATGGCGAGGAGAATCGCCTGACGGATCAGGAGCTGGCAGAAATGCTCCGTCAGCGCGGCATCCCTGTGGCCCGCCGCACGGTAGCAAAGTATCGCGAGCAACTCGGTATCTTGCCGTCCACGCTGCGCTAGCACATGTAGCAACTGAACGGCCACTCACACAGCGAACGGGCGCGTCCTCTCAAAGTGGCGCGCCCGTTCGCTGTGTATAGCACGTCTGCCGCGCGAGAGCGGCTTCGCAATGAGAGAACTGCTTGCGTTGGGCTGATATAGACACCAATATGTGACCTGAGGCATAATCAGTCTAATCTCATGCCACACGCCATGCCGACGATAGAAAGTGGCGCGTTTCAATCGAATACCGCACAGTGGGCGCCCCACCGCAACAGTGTCTAGTTTCTGGAGGTCCATTCGATGACACAGACGCTGATTGACTCTTCCACGCAGGCTGTAGATCGCAGTGCGATCACCTGGAGCTATGTCAGTGGCACAAGCGATACGCCGCTGTTAGGCATGACAATTGGTGACGCCTTCGACAAGACTGTGTCCCGCTTCCCCGACCGCGAGGCGTTGGTGGTACGCCAGCAGGGGTTGCACTACACATGGAGCGCTCTGCGCGAAGAGGTAGATCGTTGCGCTCGCGGGCTGTTGGCGCTGGGCATTGCGAAAGGCGAGCGCGTAGGTATCTGGGCTCCCAATCGCGCCGAATGGTGTATCACGCAGTTCGCAACCGCAAAGCTGGGCGCCATTCTCGTCAACATCAATCCCTCGTACCGCTTGCACGAGCTGGAATACGCGCTGAACCAATCTAGCTGCTCAGCGCTTGTCATGGCGCCGAGCTTCCGTACGGCGGACTACACTGGCATGATGACGACGCTGTGTCCAGAGCTGCAACAGAGCGCGCCTGGTCATCTCTCCTCGCAGCGTGTGCCCGCCTTGCGTCATGTCATCCGGATGGGCGAAGAGCGCGCGCCGGGTATGTGGGTGTGGGGTGAAGTGCTGGAACGCGCCAAGGAAGTGACACCAGAGGCGCTGGCCGAGCGGCAGGCGCTCCAGGAATTCGACGATCCGATCAACATTCAGTACACCAGCGGCACGACTGGCAACCCCAAGGGCGCCACACTCAGCCATCATAACATCCTCAACAACGGCTACTTCGTCACGCGGCTACAAGGCTTCTCCGAGCAAGACCGGCTCTGTATCCCTGTCCCCTTATACCACTGCTTCGGAATGGTTATGGGCAATCTCGGCTGTCTGGCTTACGGCGCGACGATGGTCTATCCGTCCGAGGCGTTCGAGCCAGGTGCGGTGCTGGAGACGGTGCAGGCGGAGCGCTGCACGGCGCTCTATGGTGTGCCGACCATGTTCATTGCCGAGCTGGCCCTTCCCAACTTCGACACGTATGATCTCACGTCACTGCGCACGGGTGTTATGGCTGGATCACCCTGCCCCGTGGAAATCATGCGCCAGACCATCAGCCGCATGAATATGCGCGAGGTGGAGATTTGCTATGGCATGACTGAAACCAGCCCCGTCTCCTTTCAGACGCACCTGGATGATCCGCTGGAGAAGCGCGTGTCCACCGTGGGACAAATACATCCCCACGTCGAGGTTAAGCTCGTAGATGCCAGCACCGGCCAGATAGTGCCGCGTGGCACGCCCGGCGAGCTTTGTACGCGTGGCTATTCAGTGATGCTGGGTTACTGGAACAACGCGGAGGCTACCGTGGCGGCTATTGACGGCGCCCGCTGGATGCATACTGGTGACCTGGCCACAATGGATGTCGATGGCTACGTCAATATTGTTGGCCGGCTCAAAGATATGGTTATTCGCGGCGGCGAGAATGTTTACCCACGTGAGATCGAGGAGTTCCTCTACTCGCACCCGAAGATTAGCGATGTGCAGGTGATCGGCGTTCCGGATGCGAAGTACGGCGAAGAGCTGATGGCGTGGGTGAAGCTGAAAGAGGGGCAGTCGGCGACACCAGAAGAGCTGCAAGACTACTGCCGGGGCCAGATCGCGACCTTCAAGATTCCGCGCTACTGGAAGTTCGTGGGCGAGTTCCCGATGACAGTGACGGGCAAGATTCGCAAGGTTGAGATGCGGCAACAGTCTGTCGAGGAGCTAGGGCTGCAACAGACCGCGGGCATCCATATGGCTTAGATCGGTCACATGAAAAACGACGGCGTCTGCTGCGCGTGACTGCGCAGGCGCGCGCTTAACACAGCGAGTAGCTTAAGGGTGATGTCGGGCTCCTCTTTGAGAATTGCCCGAAACTCCCACACGGGCAGCGCGAGGGCGGAAGTAAGCTCAATCGCTAGCGCCGTCGCGCTGCGAGGCATCTCGTCGAGCAGCGCCATCTCGCCGAAGGTGTCGCCTGGGCCTAGCACGGCAAGCTCGCGCACATCACCGTCCTGCCGCTGCTGCAGAATGCGTACCTTGCCGCTCTCGATGATAAAGAACGCCGCACCGGGTGTGCCCTGCCACACGAGCGGCGTGGCAGGCTGGTATTCTAGCCAGCGGCAGACGCCGGCCATACGCGACAGCTCGCTCCTGTTCAGGCCAGCAAAGAGAGGCACGCGAGCCAGCTGGTCTTCATACATCGCGCACACTCCTCGCCGGCGCGCTGGTACGTACCGCAGTGGTTGGGCAACAACACATCACTGCACTATACCACGGCGAGGACTATTCGCTAGTGGGCCGGACCGCCTTGTGCTGGGCCGCTCGCTCCATGAGATCTATTGCCGTTCATGCTGGTGTTTGCGGGCCAAAGCTCCAGATGATCGCCGGCGAAGTGAATTCGCGCTCGCCCATTGAAGGCGACGGATTCGAGCAAAGTCTTGGGAATCTGCAACCGCCCCACGCTGTCAATGATGGCCGTTTCCTCGTTCTGCTCCTCGGCGTTGACGACCTCTGTGCTGGTCCGACCATCACGGATGGCGACGGAGCGATCCATCGCGTCGGCGACCATCTGGTCGTGCGTTACGACGATGGTAGTCAACCCAAGCTCCGCATTGAGGTGGCGCAACAGCCCCAACACATCATGGGCGGTGACGCTGTCCAACTCCCCCGTTGGCTCGTCGGCCAGCAACAGCGGTGGGTTGTTCGCCAGCGCGACAGCGAGCGCGCCGCGCTGCTGCTCACCGCCGGAGAGGCGGTCTGGACGAGCGTGCTTGCGTGGGCCCAGTCCGACCATGTCCAGCAACTCCGTAGCGCGGCGACGGCGCCTGGAAGCAGGAAATCCTGCCAACTCCATCGGCACCATAACGTTGTCTAGCAGACTGAGATTGCTCAACAGGTTGCGGCCTGTCTGCTGCCAGACATGACCGACGATGCGCCGGCGATATTGCAGACGGTCGCCGGCACTCAAGCGAGTGAGATCTACCCCCGCCACTTCGCACCGGCCCGCGCTGGGCATATCGAGCCCGCCGAGAATATTAAGGAGTGTGCTTTTGCCCGCACCTGAAGGACCTACCAGCGCCAGCATTTCTCCGCGCGGCACCCGCAGCTCGAGTCCTTGCAGCGCCACGACCTCCAGGTCAGCCGCCTTGTAGATCTTCACCAGGTTATGGCTCTCGACCATGATATCAGCCACGTCAGGTGGTCCCTTCTATTCTCAGTCCTCGCCCAGACGCAGCGCTTTGCCCAGGCCGATCGTAGTAGCAAAGCGGGCCGCGATGGCCAGCGCCAGCAGGAACGCGATGAGCAGGGCAGCGTAGAAGATGGCGGTTCCCCGTAAGTTGAATGCCAGCACGTAGGATGGAATGCCCAGTCGTGCCGGATCAATCGTCGTATCGCTAAACTGCAAAAACGGCAGTGTCGCGCTCGCCAGCAGCAGGCCCAGAACGGTGCCACCAATCAAACCGAACACGTAGACGACGATCTGCTCGCCCAACAGCAACCCAGTCAACTGGCGCCCTGCCATGCCAACCGTGCGAAGGACGGCGAACTGCGTTGCCCGCCTGCGTGTTGCCAATAGCGATTGTATGATGCTGCCGAGCACGGCGAGCACCGCGGCTGTTACCGCGCCGACAATCAGCAATCCGCGCATACCTGCCCCGACGGGGTTGCCTGCATTTTGCGTTAGCATATCGCTCAGCGTGGTGACTTTGTTCACGTCCAGGCCGGCATCTGGTCCGAGATTATTTAGCAGCGCTGCCTGCTGTGTGGGATTCTGTGTTGTGCGCAGCCAGAACTCATTGGGACCGTCCAACGACGTGTCCTGGTTGGGACTCTGCAGCCTGACCGCTGTGAAGAGATCGTTCTCATTCACCACCAGAAAGCCCCCTTGAAGGCGCGAAGGATAGAGCGTTGGGAACTCATGCACCACGGCGCCGACCACAAAGACCGTGGCACCGCTCGTCAGCTCGCTGAGCTGGAGCGTGAACTGATCGCCCGCGCTCAGGTGGAACTGTGCGGCGAATGTATCACTTGCCAACGTCCAGATCGGCGCGGCGGCGGTGCCAGCCGATTGGGGCGTGTCCGCGTGCGCCTGCATGCCAGATAGAAGGGCGCTCATTGGCTGGCTGGCATAATCGGAACGCCAGGAGATCACTCCAGCATCTTGCTGCCAGGTGGCAGGATCAATCCCGAGCAGATCCGCCTGGATGTCACCCTGATCGGAGGTCGTCGCGGCAGTTGTCCGATAGACCGGCGTGACGCCCAGCACACCGGGCAGCTTTGCCATTTCGCCGGCAAGCTGCGTGCCTCGCCCGTTCCCCTCGCCGAAGGATTGCTGCACCCGGACGTCCGATCCGACGGTGTACGTCGCCCGATCCTGTGCGTTGCGCTGGAGCGATGTATCGAACGTGAGGGCGAAGAGACCAAGTCCCACCGCCAGGACCAGCAATAGGGTAATGCGACTGTAGCGCTGTGGATTGCGCTCGACCTGCGAAAACGCGAGTAGCGAGGTGAGCCCACGTCCGCGCGATGCGAACCGCGCGCCTAGTGAGGCTCCCAGCGGAAAGAGTCGCAGCACCAAGAGCGCGCCGGCCAGCAGCAGCAGCGCGGGCGTCACGAGCAGCAGCGGGCTAGCAGAAGCGTTCCCCAGCTGCTGCCGTGTGTTGACGCCGCCAAACTGGCCAAGCTCGATATACCCGACACCGCAGAGCACCGCCAGCGCCACATCCAGATAGTACCTGCGCCAGAACGGCGGCCGGGCGGAGCGCCCTTGCTCCCGCCGGAATGCCAGCACATCCAGCCGCGCGGACTGGAAGGCCGCGAAACTTACTGCGCCGACGCCCAGGAGCGCGCCGACGATGGCTGGAATGGCCACGGCGGCAGGACTTGCGACCGCTGTGAAGTAATTTGAAGTCACCCCTGACGTCAGCAAGATATCGCTTGCCACAAACCACTTGAGCAACGCCACAGCGAGCAGCGCCGCGAGGAACGGGCCAGCTACGGCGGCGATTAATGCCAGGAACAGCCCTTGCACGGTGAATGCACCGAGAATCTGTGTGCCGCTGGCGCCCCGACTCTTCAGTGTGGCGATATCCTGCGCCTGCGCCTCCACCAGTAGACCGGCCATGGCCGCGACGAAGAGCAGCGCCAGGCCCACGATCTGGGCGACCACTACATAAAGAGGCAACGTGAGTAGCGCGGCCTGCGCCTGCACGTCGTTGATCGTTGAATCGAGCATGCTTTCTACACCGACCCGGGCGATACCCGGTGTGGAGAGCAGATCGCCATTGATGTGTGCGCGGATCTGGGCAATATCGTCTCGGACGCGAGACATGTTGCTGGTACTGATGGCCTCAGGGCGCGTGTAATACACCCAGTGTTGCGTCATGCCCACCTGTGTAAATGTGGGGAGCTGACTGTAGAAAATGTCGGGAGATATGACAATAGGGTATATCTTGGGAGTAGTTGGCGTTCCTCCAGCATCGAAAGTGAGTCCGTTCCAATACGGATCGCTCGCATCCTTCGGTGTGAAGATGCCCGCAATTGTCAAAGTCAGATCTATTTCTTTGGCGCCGAATACTGTCCCGCCGTACTGTGTCACGACGAGATGACTGCCGACGGCCAGTCCGTTATCCTTTGCCATCTGTTCCGTGATATCTACCGGCACGCTGGAGCCGGTCGCCCTCGCGAGCCCCCCCGCGAGAAAGCGCAGATGCGGCGCGACGGCGGCAAAATCAGTGGCGAGAAACTCGAGCTGCGGGGATTCTATAGAGGTAATGTCAAAGGAATGCTGCCCCGCCTGTTTCAGGGCCATATGGTCTGTGACGGCATAGTAGGTAGACTCCGAGCCGGTGAACGAGGACGCATACCGGGATGCCAGTCCTTGCACGAGCGCGGTGGACTTTGTGCGTAAGTCGGGCGAGATCGCTCCGCTTTGCGCGGTTATCTCAATATTGCGTGCGACGGGACCATTGGCGTTGATCGTGTGCTGAAGCTGGAGGTCGGAGACGAGCGCATCGTAGAGTGGCACCGTGCAAATGAGCACGACTGCCACCAGCATGCCGAGCGCGACCGCAAGAAGGAGGTGCCATCCACGGGCGAAGCGCGAGACGGCGAGACGCAATGACGAGAAGATGCCGGCGCGCTGTCTCTTCCAGACCTGCCGATTCCTGCTCTTAGAGGATCCGTCACCTGTCCCAGGCTGCCTGCCGGCGCTTCCGCGCGATGCCACATCGAGCCGCATCCCACTCTCCTTACCACAGACATACCCACCAGCCAAAACCACGCGCCGGTCCAATAGTGGCACTGTGCCGCATACCGCCGCATACCAATGTTGTATGCGTAGGATGTGACGCGATTCTCACATACTTAGCACTCTCAGCTATTGTGGCACAGAATGGGAAGCGGAGCTTCGAATACCACCTCTCGTACCATGGTAATGTGCTCGAATGGGCAATGGGCGAAGGACCCGTGGATCATCTATGGAGCGCGCGGGCAATGCGCCACATTCATACAGTTGAGCTGAGCTGATGTACGTGCATTGAGCAGACGAAAGGACCTCCCCAGGCACATGCGCCGTGTGGAGGTCCTTTGCATTCTAGCCAGTAGCCCTGGGCTCGAAAGCGAGCAGCAGAGGTGGCACCAGCTAGATGGTGACGGCTCCTCGTCCAGAGGGGCGGTAAGCCTGCTTCAGCATCTCATAGGCGCGCTTGCTCTCACCGCGCCGCTCCAAAAACTCGCTGTACGCGGCGTATGCGTCGCGTAACCGTTCTGTCGCATCAGCATCTTGTAATAGGTCAATAGCCTGGCTGTAGCTGCGCTCAGCGGCGGCATGTTCACCCCGTTGCTCCTGCACCTGCGCAATCACGAGCAGCGAGTCCGCTCGCTGTCGCGCGTCTCCCGCGGTTTCGGCATGCTCAAGCGCATTCGCCGCCGCTTGCGCTGCTTCTTCCACCCGCTGCTCTTGCAAGTAGACCAGGGCGAGGCTGCGCTGTGCTTCCGCGACGCCGTGCGTGTCTTGCTGAGCCGTGGCCAGCTCATGTGCCGCTCGTAGCTGGGCCAGCGCCTGGTCTACCTCGCCAGCTTGCGCATATGCGCGACCGAGCCGGTTGTATATCTGGCCAATGAGGCGGCGGTTCTCCGCATTCTCATAAGTGACGATGGCACGCAGCGCATAGGAGCGGGCCTGCGCGGCGTCACCCTTGCCGCTGTAAGCCAGACTGAGGCCCCAATAGACGGCGCCCATTCGCTCAGGGCTGGCGACTTCTGCGGTCAAATCGGCTGCCTTACGCAGGTTCTCGATCGCGCGCTCGAAGTCGCCCATCTGCGCATGCTGGCTGCCGATGTTGAAAAGCACCGTCAGCTCGAATGCGGGATCAGTGATGGCCCCATCATCTATTGCCCGCAGGCAGTTGCGATAGTTGTCGAGCGCGAGCGCGGAGTTGCCCATTTGAGAATACGCATCAGCGAGCTGGCTGCGGATGCGCTCCGTCAAATTACGATCGTTGAGTCGCTCGGCGAAAGGCAGTGCGATGGCGGCTTCTCGACGGGCCTCGTCAGCATGATCACCAGCGGCGTACGAACGAGCCAACTGCCAGTGGACGGTAGCGGACTCACGCGAAGACAACTGTTGCCCGGCGAGCCGCTGAAGCATCGCAATAGAGTCTTCTACATGTCCCTGATAAGCCAGCACCTGTGCCTCGCGGACCCGATTATCTACATCGTCGCGATACCGCTCGATGCTCGCCTCGCGTGCCTCGGCTGGTGAGGTGAAGCGTGCTTCGAGATCCGTGTCACCAAGCAGGTCCGTCACTGGAACTTGCAAGCGTTCGGCGAGTTTCTCTAGAGCACCAAGCGATGGGCGTATTTGTCCACGCTCAACCGCTGACACATATGACACTGAGAATTGGTTTTTGGCCACCTCGCCCTGGGTGAGGTTCCTTGCTAAACGGGCACGGCGCAGCCGTTGCCCCAACCGAACGGTTGGGGTTTCTCTCATGACTTCTTGCTGGTTCATGGCGGGTCTTTACCTCTCGTTATGCCGACGCCATGCCCCGAATGCTGATTCTACCCACAGGCGAAAAATACTTCGCAATCAGATAGAACTAGGCATCGAACCATCCCGTTCAGCCTATCACCCGACAGGCTCTGGAGCATGGTTGCTCTTTGTGTAGCGCTGCTCCAGACAATGATATGGGGCGGACCAAGAACAAGACTCCTGCCCCTCCCCATGCTTCACATAGTCCCAACCGGCTCCGCGTAAAGTCTACATCTCAGCCTACGAGCAGGCGCCGTTGCGATCCGGCAGATATCCGCAACACGATGTACTCCTCGCGCTAACCGAATGGAACAACCGCCCCACAAACGGAAGACGGCATGCGAACCCAGCCAGCTGCCTGGGCGCATGCTGGTCAGCGGAGGCATGCCATCGCCGGTCGTGTGGTTGTTGTGACATCACGTTGTGTGGAGGCAGTGCTACATACTACGCGCGCTTGTGGTAAAGCCACAAGCTCACCGACACAAGTATATACTATCAATGCAGATGCATGCAAGCCCACTCATTACGTCCCCGCGTGCGCTTTGCGCTGATTTATTCCACTTTCCAGTACCGGAAGGTGCCCCTTGTCATGACAGCGGAGCGCGTATTATACGGAGCCGGGCCAATACGACATCTAATCACTCCTTCGGAGAGTGCTGTGGTACTATCATCCCATCACCATTCAGAGATCGCTCTTGCCAGCGTGGATAGTGGCATAAACCGAGTATGCTTACACGCTAATGGGGATGTATCGCACGCGCTTCAGCCTCCTATGCTGGTTACAAAGTATGCCATGCGGGCGTAATGAGAGGCGATAAGTCAATTTTGGTATGGCTAGAAGTACTGCGTGTTGGGTGTCTTGTGTGCGCAGCTTATGTGAGTGCTATGAGCGATTCGGCGTCGTGTGTGGAGAATCGGAGTCTCTGTGCTACACTACGCTTTGAGGTACGCTTTCCGCTGGACGGCCAGCCAGAGCTTCAACGCACTCCATCACAGTGACATTGCCGGAAGTAGTGGAAGTCACATGCCATTCTCAGACCAACGACCGACCGTATATGTAACAGGCATCTCGCGCATCCCCACATGCCGGCGCTGCCACTTGCCGCAGTCTTCGTGCCGCTGTCAAGAGACGGCTGCTCATCACCCGGCACTAAGGGAACAGCATGATGGGTTCGTTCGCCTTTCCCGTGATCGTAAAGGTCGCGGGGGGAAAACGATGACGGTTCTCTCGAACATTCCCGGCAACGACGACGATCTCGCAGAGCTGGCGCAAAAGCTTAGGAAGCTGTGTGGAAGTGGGGGCACATGCAAGGACCTGACCATCTTCATCCAGGGTGATCATCGGGACAAAGTCGAAGTGTGGCTGCTCCAGCAGGGATACAAAGTCAAGCGTGTGGGTGGCTAGCAGGAAATCTGCACGGGCACGTCCGCTTGCTCGCCGTGGTCGTCCGTGAAATGCAGGAGATATGGGCCGGGCTGGCTGAATGCCAATACATGCAGTGCGATGCTGTGTCCGGGGGCCAGCAGACCTGAACGCGGCGTATCGGTAGTAAACGAGAGGGCGTCGCTTTCGAGGGTGGCGGACCATTGTAGGGGACGCGCGCTCCGGTTCGTGACGATGACATTCCCGGACTTGCCGCAAGCGATAGAAAGTGCATCGGGAGCAAGGCCCAGATCTGGGTGAGCGGGAGGTGTCGGATTGCTCATAACCTGCGCATTGATGATCAGCGGGCGCGTCGTGCCGGAGTTCTGGGCTGGGCGCAAGAAGACGCTGGATACGTCAAGAACCCCAAAGACTAGAAATACGGTCACTAGCGCGACGAGGAGTGGCGTGCGCCAGCGTTCAAGCAGACCCAGCGTGCGGGCGGGCGGCGGCGCGGACGGAAAAGGAAACGAGGATGAGGGATATGCGGGAGGATATGTGGGAGCGGGAAACGGCGAAGGGAACACGGGCGGTCGATCGTTCGCTGGCGTCTCGTGAATTTCGTTGCCTGTATCAGCCATATCTGTCTCCGCACCAACTACACCAGCCCAACACTCCTATCGCGTGAGATACGCGCATCCACGCTTATTTTAGCATGCCATCGCATGTGGGAACGGAAGCGGTGAGTTTTCGCCTTCCGATTCCGCCCAATACTCCTAGCCCAGAGAACCCCAGGCGTTGTCTTATACTAGCCAGCACTGTGGTCTTGAGTTACAATGGCTGCTGGCAGATAGGCTGGAAGTGTCCCGCATCTCACGCCGCGCCCATTGGGGCGCACCGGTAGCGAGGGCTTAAACAACCGTATGAGCTGGAATGACATGATCGGACGTCGGCTCGGTTCCTACACGATCGTCGAAGAGATCGGCCGAGGCGGTTCATCACGCGTGTATCGCGCCACGGATACCACGTCGAGCCGCGATGTCGCGATCAAGGTCATTCCCAACGACGCCGAAGACCGCGTCGGTTTCGTCCGGCGTTTTGAGCGCGAAGTGCAGGCGGTAGCACAGCTCAATCATCCTAACATCGTCTCCGTCTATGATCGGGGCGAGACGGACGATCTCGTTTTTCTCATCATGGAATGCGTGCTGGGAGGCACGCTCAAACAGCGCATGGGACGCCCGCTGCCCACGCCTGAAGCGGCAAACGCGATTGTGCAGATGGCGCGGGCGCTTCACCACGCGCACCAGCGTGGCATCGTTCACCGTGATGTCAAGCCATCCAACATGCTCGTGGATATGAGCGACACGCACCACCTCTTGTTGACCGATTTCGGCATTGCGAAGCTCCAGGGTGCGCGGGGGCTCACCAAGTCTGGCACGACTATCGGCACACCGGAATACATGGCGCCGGAACAGGCGGAAGGCAAAGAGATTGATCCCCGCGCCGATGTGTACGCTCTCGGTTGCGTGCTCTACGAGACCCTCTCCGGCAGGCCGCCGTTCGTGGGGTCCACGCCCGTCTCTGTACTCTACCAACAGGTGCATTCGCGACCAGCTTATATTCGCGGTTTCAATCCGGATGTACCGCGTGAGCTGGCGCGTGTGGTGGAGCGGGCCCTCGCCAAGCGCCCGGAAGAGCGTTTCGGCACGGCGGATATTCTGGCCGAGGCGTTGCTCCCTTTCACCGATGGACTGCTCGAATCACCGGCATATCTGACGGGAATGCCGCCATCTGCGCCTAGAACGCCGTTGTTTCCCACTGCTGACAAGCCCGCGTTACCCGCGGCGCCAGTGGAGTCAACGTCTGGCGATTTGTGGATGCTCGGCCAGCTGCCGCACGCCGCGTTCCCACCGCTACCACACACAACCACAGGTGGGCTGGGTCAGGAGGGGCTAGACGCGCTCTTTCCCGGCGACGATACGAGTTCCCTCGCGCCGCCCGCGGGGGGACCGCTTGGGTCACAACCAGACGCCATACCTCCGATCGAGCGAGCGCCAACCTCTACCGGCAGGCTGAGCGCGCCTATCCCTTTGCCCAATTTTCGGCTCCCGGCAAAGACGCGACCACTGTCTCAACCACTCACGAATGATGGGCTGCTCGATATGGATCGGCTCATCCGGATAGAGCAGGAGAATGTGCGGAGCCGCGAAGCCGACCTCACGGGAGATGCCGGCGGTTGGCCGCAAGCGCCGGGAGGTCGGGATCAGTTTGGGCAGCCAGGTCAATATACGCCGGGCGGGCAATCCGAGCGCCCAGCACGCATGCGGCACGACTCGCTCAACGATGAGTATGGCGAGCCGGCAACGGCGCTGCGCCGGGCGTTGTTGTCCTCAGGCAAGGGCGCGCCTGGGTCACAGGCAGTATGGCGGCCCGACTCAGGAGAGCTGACCAACACAGCGTCAATCAACCGCCTGCGCAAGCCTTCCATGAGGCGCAGGCGACGCACCACTTGGGTGGGCATGGCAGTCGCTGCTCTGTTAGTTCTCGTGGTCGCTGGGTGGGTCGCCTTCACCAGTTCGGGGCTGGCCTTTACACAACAGGTGAAGGTTGCGCCGACGGCTACGCATACGGTCGCGCCGACGTCCGTCCCGACAGATACGCCACTGCCCGCGCCCACCGCGACCGCCACGACCAGCCCCCAGCAGATCGCTAATCGCGAAGCCGCTAACTCGTTCCGCGCGGTCATTCTGTCATATGGCGGTGATCTCGCATGCAGCGCGGGGAACGCCAGGACCTCCTTCAGGTCAGGGCAATCTATCTACGTGGATCTGTGTACATCGGGAAATATGGTATCGGCGCCAGTGTCCATCAACATCCGCCGCGGTGGCGCGGTCGTCTATACGATGCTCTCCGGCCAGTATATGACCCCGCAACATGGGTATTTCTACTACACATATGGGTTATCTTCGGGGACATATGATGTGGTTGTGACGATGACCATTAAAGGGGTGACGGCGATTGCGCGGGATTTACCCTTTACGGTGGGCTAGCCTTAGCTAGCGATATTCACGATAGTAATGCCCTCACCGCCTTCGTTGGCGGGGGCTGGCTCGAAGGAGCGGACCAGCGGATGGTGCGCAAGCTGCTCGCGCACGGCCTGGCGTAGCGCGCCCGTGCCTTTGCCATGCAGGATGCGGACGAACGGCATGCCGGCAAGGTAGGCGTCATTCAGATATTTGTCTACGGCGGCTAGCGAGTCGTCCACTCGCCAGCCGCGCAGATCGAGCTGGAGATCGGGCGTCTCCACGGGTCGCGGCGGCGGCAAGGTAATGACGGCCTGGTTGTCGCTTCCGCGCGCCTGCCGCTTACTGAGGCGTTCCACCTCACCGGTGCGCACACGCATCTTGAGGGCGCCGAGCTGCACCTCGACTTCGCCCTTTGCGTCCGGCAGGGAAAGAAGCTCACCGCGTTGCCCCATGCTTTGTATACGTACCGTGTCGCCGATTGCCAGCGGACCGGCCAGCACTGTCTCGGCAGGTTCTTCGACGCGGCGCCTGGATACGCGGGGTGGAACGGGCGTTGTCTTCTCTTCCAACCGCTGTGTCTGGGAGCGTAGCGCGCTCAGCTTCTCTGGGGCGATCTGCTGCCGCGCTACCTGCGTGCGGATGCGTGCCAGCTCCGCCTGAACGGACTCCAGCTCGCGGCGCGCCCTCGTGCGGGCGTCGTTCAGGATGCGCACGCGCTCATCCTCCAGCTCGGCGCGCTGGCGCTCCAGCTCACGGCGCTGGTGCTCCGCCTCGGCGCGCTCCATGCTCAGGTGGTAGCGCTCGTCAGCGGCGGCGCTACGGTCCGCCTGCAAGTCCTGTAAAAGCGTCTCCATCGCCACACCTTCGCTGCCCAGGAACTCGCGCGCGTGTCCGACGATCTCCTGCGGCAGCCCAAGGCGCGTAGCGATCGCCAGCGCATTGCTGCGTCCCGGTAAGCCAATGCTCAGGCGGTAGGTTGGCGAGAGCGTCTCTACGTCGAATTCGACGGAGGCATTGGCAATGCCCGGTCGCTCGTGCGCGAAGACTTTTAGCTCGGAGTAGTGCGTTGTGGCGATGGTCTCCACGCCGCGCTCGCTCAGGTGTGTTAGGATTGCGCGAGCGAGCGCAGAGCCTTCGCTGGGATCCGTGCCCGCGCCCAATTCATCCAGCAGCACCAGGCAACCGGGTGTGGCATCGCGCAAAATCTCAACGATGCGACTCAGGTGCGACGAGAACGTGCTGAGGCTCTGCTCGATGCTCTGCTCGTCGCCGATATCCGAGAACACGTCCTGGTAGACGGGTAGCTCCGAGTCGTCGCGTGCGGGGATATGGAGACCCGCCTGCGCCATCAGGCAGAGCAGCCCTACCGTCTTCAGCGCGACGGTTTTGCCGCCGGTGTTCGGACCCGTAATGACGACCATCGTGAACTCTTCGCCCAGTCGGAAGTCTATCGGTACCACTTTGCCGGTCAGCAGCGGGTGCCGCGCGGCGACGAGCTTGAGCCGCCCCTGGGTGTTCATCTTCGGCTCGCTGGCATTGATCAGGCTGGCATAGCGCGCTTTGGCGAGGTGTAGATCTAGCTCGGCCAGCAGCTCTACCGCCAGTCGCACATATGGGCCATCCTTGGCGACCTCGGCGGACAGCTCGGTGAGGATGCGCTCAACCTCTTGCCGCTCGGCGATATGAAGCTGACGCAGTCGGTTGTTCATCTCGACCACCACCAGCGGCTCGACGAAGACCGTGGCACCACTACCCGATTGATCGTGGACGATGCCTTTTACCTGGCCGCGTGCCTCAGCACGCACCGGCAACACATAGCGATCCGAGCGCATGGTGATGATCGGTTCTTGCAGCGCGCTGCGAAACTCATTCACGAGTGTGCCGAGCCGCTCCTGCAAGCGTTGCTGCGCGCCGCGAATCTCTGACCGGAGCCGTCGCAGATCCGGTGAGGCGGAATCCAGCACCTCGCCATCCTCGCTAATGCTCTCCTCGATATGGCTTTCCAACGCTGGCCGCGAAGGCATATCCACTGCCAACGCCTTGAGCAGCGGGAAAGAATCGTCCAGCCGCGTGATGATCTTGGCGACGTAGCCAGAGGCGCGTAGGGTGACGAGTACGTCTATAAGGTCGCCGGGTGTGAGCATCGCGCCGAGCTCGGCGGCGACGATATCGGGACGCACATCACGGGCGCCGCGCACGCCGGCATCTGGGCGCAAATCCATCAGACGCAGCGCTTCAGTGGTGTAGGACAATCGCCGCCGCACCTCGTCCACGTCGGCGCTCGGTGTTAACTGTTGCGCAAGCTCTTTGCTAGCGGAGAATGCGCACTCACGGACCAGGCGTTCGATGATCTTGGGATATTCCAGCGTGGCGACACTTTTCGTATGCATAGGTGTTGTAGGTTTCAAATTCTTTCCGTGGTGTCAGGATGTGTGATTACGTACCCGAAAGCGCAAACTACGCGGGACACTGAGCCGCTTTGGGAACTTGCCAGGCGCAATGCACAAGGGCGTGCGCTGGATGACCCTGCCACACATATGCCCGCTATTCTATTTTACTACTTTTCGGTAGCCTGATAGGTCAGTTTTCTGTCGGATTTTGCGGAGAAACCGGCTTCTCCGCGACCACGAGATGCGCTATCCAGAAGGGACCACGAACACGCTCGCCGCGCGGCACGAGGCCGGCGCGCGCCAGTAGCGGGGAGAGTGGATCGGACGGCGCCGTGCTGCCGATGCTATCGCTCGCGCGAGATGGCGCCGTCCGGCCATATACAAGTGTTTGCACCGCGACGAACGGCAGCAGAAGCGTGTTCGCCGGCAGCAGCGCGGCGCCCAGTACCACGACGAGCCGCCCGCCGGGCCGAAGCACACGGGCAATCTCTGCCAGCGTCGCCCGGTCGTAGATGTACTCTGTCGGGAAGGTGCTTACGACGGTATCGAAGCTGGCATCCGCGAACGGCAGGCGCTGTGCGCTGCCGTGCCGTACGATATCCTGAGCGCCGGAAAAGCCCCGGCGGCGCAGCTCTGCGCGGGTGGCGGCGATCATTTGGGGAGAGCGCTCGATGGCGGTGCAGGTGTAGCCGGCTTCGAGCATGTCCGCCAATAGGGTGCCGATACCGCAGCCAATCTCCAGCACGTCGTTTCCCACGATGCGCGGTAGAACGAGCCGTTGCCAGCGCCGCCACTGGCCAGCGAAGGGAATTGTGCTTGCCAGCCAATAGAGCGTACGGTTTCGATAGAGCATCTCGAAAAGCGTACGGACGATGCGCCAGTGCAGGCTTGCCCTCTTCGTCGCGGCCATGCTCGTCCTCTCGCAAACACGAATAACCCTGAGGCGCAACCCAGATGGGCGTGCCTCAGGGCAATTCCACTCGGTTCTGGCGGCGCGGCCTACGCGCGGGCGAGCTCGCCTTCTTCGGATGGCATTAGCACGTCATCTACGATGCCGTACTCCTTGGCCATCGCCGGTGTCATGTAGAAATTGCGGTCCGAGTCGAGCTTGATGCGCTCCATCGTCTGGCCGGTGTGCTTGACGAGGATATCATAAAGCGCGGTGCGCAGACGCACAATCTCGCGGGCCGTAATCTCGATGTCGGTCGCCTGGCCTTCCGCGCCGCCGAGCGGCTGGTGAATGAGGATGGTGGAGTTGGGAAGCGCGAATCGCTTGCCTTTTGCTCCCGCCGCCAGCAGCACGGCGCCCATACTCATCGCCATACCCATGCAGTACGTAGCCACGTCGGGCTTGATGAACTGCATGGTGTCGTAGATCGCCAGACCGGCGTAGATGCTGCCGCCTGGGCTGTTGATGTAGATACTGATATCCTTATTCGCATCCTCGGACTGAAGGAAAAGCAGCTGCGCCACGACCAGATTGGCGACATGGTCGTCAATTGGCGTGCCGATGAAAATTATGCGCTCTTTCAGCAGGCGGGAGTAAATATCCATGCCGCGCTCGCCACGCGGCGTCTGCTCGATGACGTTGGGCACGAGTAGATCGCGCGGCGTCATAATCGAATTGCTCCCTGCCTGCCAGCCAAGCGCGTAAGGGTCGAACTTATTGGACATGCGACGCTCCTTACGGGCGTGGCCCCCGGATATTCCGTTCGGGGCCGATACTATCGGGAGAGAAGTTCACAAGACACTCGTGCGCGTCCTCTCGATGACTGGTATCAGGTAGCATATCCCGCGATAAAGCATGGTGTCAAATGCGAGACGGCGGACGGGGTTCAACAGCCGAACGTGCGGGCTGCCAGTTTGACGCACTCGTTTCCGCACTGCTACGATCAACCTGTGGTTGTGCCGGCTGAGTCCGGACACATTCAGCAAGCGCACCTGATGCGCGAAGGAGCAGACGTACAGTGAGCACTGCGAGCTTGGCGGCGACGCCGACGCTGAAGACTGGAGACGATGCGCCCGATTTTATACTGAAGTCCGGCACAGGCGAAACGATCACACTGAGCCAGTATCGCGGCCAGAAGAATGTCGTTCTGGCCTTCTTCCCATTTGCATTCAGCGGCACATGCTCCGCGCAGATGCCGTCCTATCAGGCTGAGCTTGAGCGTTTCCAGTCGTATGACACCCAGGTGCTTGGCGTCAGTATGGATGCCACCCACTCGCTGCGCGAGTTTGGCCAGAAACTCGGCATCAGCTACCCGCTGCTCTCAGACTTCTATCCACAAGGCAAAGTAACCGATGCGTACGGTGTTCGGCACGCAGCGGGCATGCCGGAGCGAGCGCTCTTCGTGATTGACAAGAGCGGCAAGATCGCCTGGATTCATGTCCACCGCCCAACCGGCGAGGCACCTGACAACGAAGAGCTATTTGAGATTCTACGCAAGCTGAGCTAGGAGCGTCGTCATGCCGATGTCCCGGCGCTGCATTCCCTACACGCCGCGCCGACGCGAGCTGAGCGAGACGGTCTTCGCGCTGGTCAGTACAGCGGGCGTCCATCTGCGCGAGCAGGAGCCATTCAATATGGACGGCGATAACTCCTGGCGGCTGCTGCCTGGCGATGTGGAAGCCAGCGACCTGATGGTGACGCACGCCTACTATGACCACCGGCACGCCGACCAGGACATCAATTGTGTCTTTCCGATTGACCGGCTGCGCGAGCTGGCGACGGAGGGGATTATCGGCGGCGTGGGCGACAAGCATCTTGGCTTCATGGGCTACAGCCAGCAGCTGCGCGACCTCTATGAGCGGGCCGCGCCAGAAATGGCGAAGGTTATCGAGCGCTCGCGGGCAGACGCCGTGCTGCTGACGGCGGGCTGACCGCTCTGTCATCGCACGGTCGTCGCGATCCAGCGTGAAATCGAAATGCTTGGTCTGCCTACGGTGCTCATCACGCTCGTTCCCAGGGCCTCACGCGAGATGGGGCCGCCGCGTGCCATCGCACCGGTCGGTTTCTTACTGGGTGACTGCCTGGGCGGCCCACATCAGAACGCCTTGCAGCGCCACGTGTTACAAGACGCGCTGCGACGATGGGAGGAGCGCGAGGAGCCAGGCCACATCTGGGAGATCGAATACCCCGAGTATGTGCCCGACCCTGCTATCCCGCACGGAGGCGAGATTGTTGCGGAGTAGCTGGCGCCTGCCAGGCTGACAGTCTGATAGCTTGATGGAATGCTACAATGGCGCAGGAATGCTGCCGCTTAGGAACCAGGAGGATGTGTGATGATCACGGCTACCGAGCAATTCATTACTCAGATGAAGTTTCGCGAGCTGCGTACCCAGCGAGATAAGTCGCTCGCGGCATATGCGATCTTGAGGCGCGAACTGGCCGAAGAGTCTACCGATACGGCTCTCGGCGAGTGAGTGCGGGTGCGAAAACGCTACCGCTTGAACGGGATGAGCTTCCTGCCGTGCAGGCTGGCTTCCCGATTGCGCAAGCGTAGGCTTAATCCAGGTAATCCTTTAGGACGCGGCTAGACTGCGGGTGGCGAAGCTTGCGAATGGCGCGTTCCTCGATCTGGCGCACGCGTTCACGGGTGACTTTGAGCTTTTTGCCGACTTCTTCGAGGGTATGGTCGTGGTCGTCCACGAGGCCGAAGCGCAACTCGATGACCTGGCGCTCGCGCAGTGTGAGATTGCTCAAGACGCGACGCACCTCGTCGCGGAGAAGGGCGCGGTCAGTGATTTCTTGCGGCCCCTGCGCGGAAGGGTCTTCGATGATATCGGCAAGGGAGTTCTCTTCTTCTTCGGAGAGGGGCGCATCCAGCGAGAAGACCTTTTCAGCCCAAACCAGCAGCTCGCTCACTCGATCACCGGAAATACCGAGGCGTTCGCCAATCTGTGCGGTGGTCGGCTCATAACCAAGCTCCTGGTAGAGCTGGCGGGTCATGCGTTTGACACGCATGACCTCTTCCATGATGTAGACGGGCAGGCGAACGGCGCGCGTGCCTTCGAGAATGGAGCGGGTGATTGCCTGTTTGATCCACCACGTCGCGTACGTGGAGAAGCGAAAGCCTTTGCTGGGATCGAATTTCGTGACGGCACGAATCAGGCCGATATTGCCCTCACCGATGAGATCTTCGAGGGAAAGCCCCTGGCCGACGTATTTTTTGGCAATGCTGACGACGAGGCGGAGGTTGGCCTCGATGAGGTGATTACGGGCTTCGCGGTCGCCGCGTTCGATGCGCCGGGCGCACTCCAGCTCGCTTTGCGCCGACAACAACGGAATCCGTGAAATCTCACGAAGATATAGGCGTAAACTGTCACTTTGCGCAAGGCCGCTCAAATCGGCGGCTTCGACCTCCACGGCCATCTCGCGGTCGTGGGCCATGCGCGCCGCTCGCTCTGCCTCATAGGTTGCCGCGTGCTCGTCCATACTCATCAAATCGCTCGTTCCTCCAGGACTCGTGCGCGCAGTATAGCACTCGTGAATTGGCGCCGCAAGAGTTATGGGCGCGGGCAGGAAGTCCTGTACCAAGGGTACTACCGCCTGCGGGAGCGGGCGGCGTCGTGATACTCCTTCGAGGCTGTAGAATCGCGACAAGCCGTGTCCGCGCGAGACGGAGATGCTGAACACAAGCGCACAAATGCCACCGCGTAGCCTGGCTTACTGCTTGCATGTTCACCTGTGCTCTGAACGCTTGACAGCCTCGCGAACAGCATGCAGCAAGGTGTCAAGCTCTGGTGTGGCGCCTCCAGTATCTTCAGCCTGCGGCCCGGTCGCCTGCTCAGGATCTTTGAGGAGGTGGCCGGTGAGGATAAGCACGACGCTGCTGTCGTGCGCGATGACGCCCTCATGGACGAGGCGGTGTGCACCCGCAAGCGCCGCCGCGGACGCTGGCTCGCAGCCGATGCCCGCACGATCAATCGCGGCTTTGGCGGCAAAGATGTCCTCGTCGGAGGCTTCTGTGACGACGCCATTGGTTGCTTCGACGACGGCACGCGCACGGCGAACACTGACTGGTGCGCCGATATTGATAGCGGTGGCGCGGGTGGCGGCGTGCACCGGCTGAAGCTCCTGCCAACTGGCGGCAAAGCTGCGGTAGAACGGGTTGGCACCGGCAGCCTGGACGGCGGCGATACGCGGCACGCGCCCGATGAGGCCGAGGGCATGGGCATGAAGCAGCCCCGCACCGATGGCGGAGGTGTTGCCGAGATTACCGGCGGGCAGCACAATCCAGTCCGGTGGCTGCCAGTCGAATTGTTGCAGCAGCTCGTAGGCGATGCTGCGCTGTCCGGCCAAACGGTAGGGATTAATGGAGTTGAGCAGGTAGATTCCCAGTTCGCTAGCAACTCTTTCCACCTGGCACATGGCCTCGTCGAAGTCGCCATCTACTTCCACTAGCCGCGCACCGAAGGCTAGCGTCTGTGCGAGCTTCCCGCCAGCGACTTTGCCGGCGGGAAGGAACACGAGCGCGGGTAGTCCGGCCTGGGCCGCATAGGCGGCGAGCGAAGCGGAGGTATTGCCAGTTGAGGCGCAAGCAACAGCCCGCGCACCAAGCGCACGGGCAACGCTTATTCCCACCGTCATACCCCGGTCTTTGAAACTGCCGGTAGGATTGGCGCCTTCATGCTTGAGAAACAGCCGCTCGATGCCTGCGTACTCGCCAATTCGTCGCCAGCCACCGCGCTCCGCGGCGCCGACATGGTAGAGTGGGGTATTACCCTCCTGACGAGTGACGACATGCTCCCCGGTCAGCGGCAGCACCAGCTCTCGGTAACGCCAGACTCCGCTGGCGGAGAGATCACCCGGCGGTGCTGAGAGTCGCCCTGCGAACTGAAAGCGCAGCTGCTGCGGAGTCACGTGCTGGATGGGAAACGTCTCCGCGGGTAGGTCCAGTGGAACACCACACTCGCAGCGGAAACGGGTGGTGGCGCCGGGAGCGGTCGCGCCGCACGAGGCACAGACAAGCGTTAAGCTGGCGGGATGTGTTGAGTCTTTGTCAGACATCGTTGCCTCCTTCCTCGCACTCATACGATGCGCACATCTCGTGGAGGGTGGCGCGGGCACCCACTGGGGAAATCTCGGCGACGCGGCCTTGACCGGCAACACCGTGGTCGCGCGCTGTGGCTTCCATTGCCGCGCGGACCGCTTCGGCGTTATCGGTCACGAGAGCAAGAATAGAGGAGCCG
This sequence comes from Ktedonobacterales bacterium, assembly GCA_035310125.1. Taxonomy (GTDB): domain Bacteria; phylum Chloroflexota; class Ktedonobacteria; order Ktedonobacterales; family JADMIN01; genus DATGEP01. The sequence goes on along the minus strand of DATGEP010000333.1, from coordinate 8,415 downwards.
CCACCAGAGAGGCAGGCGCCGTGTGCTCCTGCCTCGCAAGCCGCCGCGATAAGCGGGCGCGACGCGGGGAACAGTCGCTCGCGGTAGGGCTGGTGGATGCGGTCGTCCATTGCTGATGCGAGCAGATTGAGTTTTCCTGTTGAGAATGCCCCAAGGAGCAGCGCTACACGGCCCAGGTTGAATGTGACGTCGGCGCGCGTGTAGGTATCCGGCAACAGGGAGCGTCCCCGTACTGTTGACATGGGCATGTCTGGGATGAACAGCACGGCGCGCAGACTTGGCGGCACGGGACAGGTGAGCGTAACCAGGCGACCATCGGCGCCGCGCACGCCGGTGACGACCATGCCGCCATAGAGTGCCGCCGCGACATTGTCGGCGTGGTGGCCTGGCTCGCAGGCGATGGCAAGATCGAGCAGGGCCGAATCCTCCAGGGGTTTGCCCAGCAAGGTATTGGCGGCAAGGAGACCAGCGACGACGGCGGTGGCGCTGCTGCCAAGGCCGCGGCCCGGCGGGAGATTGACGTGTATGCGCGCGGAGACAGGCGGCATCGAAACGTGTTGTTGCTCGCAGAGACATCGAAATGCGGTGAGGAAGAGGTTGTCGCGCGCTGATGCGAGATGTCCAACGTCTTCCGGAGTGCCCAGCACTTCGATGCGTGACGCGGGTGGACCATCTCCACTCGCTGCCTGTAGCGTAACCTCGAAGCGGTTGCGCAGTGAGAGGGCAAGCGCGAGGCAGTCGAATCCGGGACCGAGATTGGCGCAGGTGGCGGGCACAGTGACGGCAACCTGACGCGCAATGAACGCGGAATCCCCGGAAAATTGCCTGTGCGCGGGAGCTGTAGAGAGTGGCATGCCGGAAGGTACCGATGCCGGAAGAGGTTCGCCCAGCATCACAGCACCTCCAGCGCGCGTAGCAGATCGGCAACGACGGCGCCTGCCGTGACCGCGACCCCAGCGCCGGGGCCGGCAATCGTTAGCGGATAGGTATCGTAGCGGTCCGTGCGTAAGACAAAGACGTTTTCCGGCCCAGAGCCGCGCGCCAGAGGATCTTCCGGTGGCAAGTCTATCAGTCTGGCGCTGAGGGCGCCGTTCCCGGCGATGCGGCCAACATAGCGCAGCACGCGACCAGCAGCCCGCACCTGCCGTACACGATCCGCCAGGAAACTACCATAGTCGGATATCGTGGAGCGGAAGGTGTCTGGGGAAAGCATTTCGGCGCCGGGCGGCACGAGGCTTTCATTCTGCACGTGGGTGAGCTCCGCCTGCCAGCCAGCGGTGCGCGCGAGAATCAGCAGCTTGCGCGCAACGTCGTATCCGGAGAGGTCCTGACGTGGATCAGGCTCAGTATATCCACGCTCCTCGGCGGTGCGCACAGCGACATCGAAAGGCGTGCCGCTGGAGAGTTGATCGCAGAGGAAACCGAGGGAGCCACTAGTGAGCGCATCGAGGCTACGGAGTCTGTCACCGCCGACGACGACACGCTCAATGGCGGCGAGAATTGGCAGACCAGCGCCGACAGTGGCGCTGGCACGAAGCGTGCCGCCATGTGAGGAGCGCTGGAGTGCGGCGTATTGGGATTGCGAGCCGGCGAGTGGGTCTTTGTTGGCAAGTACGGCATGCCCGCCCGCCGCGCGTGTGGCGAGCAGTATTGGCGTTGTACCCAGGCCCGAAGCGCAATCCAACACGACAAGATTGTGTGGATCTCTGGCAGATTCGAGCGCGCCCGCGAGGACAGTCCGCCACTCATCGAGGGGAATAGCGGCGGACATGCCGGCGAACCGCTGGCCTTCAGCGCGCGCCGCGCGGTGCGCTGACACATCCAGCGGCATTCCGAAAGGCGTCTCGATGCCAGCGACGGAGCTCTCGGCGCTACGCATTGGTAGGAACGCGGTAGAGTCGGCGATAGCGGCGTACCGGACCGCGATGTTGTATTCTTGCTGCCAGTGCGGGGCCTGTCGGACGATGATGTCAGCCACTTCAGCACCGATGCGACCGACACCGAGTTGGAGAAGAGAGATGTGACGTGTCATGACGTGCGCCTCCTCTCCGCCAGATCGAGCTGTTCAGTGTCGGAGAGGTATTCAGGTCGAGTATGGGCGGTGGCGCGCCAGAGCGCGGCATAGAGCCGGCACTGTGTCGCGGCGGATTCGGCGGCGGCGACGGCGAGACTGAGGCGCCTGCCAGAGAGGGCAAGACCGACCGGGCGTGGTGCTGCTGCCAGGAGATCGAGCGCGCCTGTGAATGGGCCATCGCTTGCCCAGCGAAGCGCGGCATCGGAGGGCGGCAGCGCCGGCAGCGATAGGTGATCGTCTTCCCGCCCAGTGAGGTCGGCGTGCGCGAGAAATACGCCGGCGACTTCGACGAGCCCCGGCGCCCACTCGGCGGGCGAGCCAAATAGCGGTTGCTCCGTGGATAGCGGGCGCGCCGCAACCACCCAGGCTTCGCGGCCGCGTGCGCGGTCGCGGACGAACGCGGCAGTGCCAATTTCGGTGCCACGCGCGTCGGGTGTGAACGCGCTGCGCAGATGTAACGGAATGCCGGCGGCGGCGAGGGGTCGCAATGTGGCGGGATGGAGCACGCGCGCACCCAGAGCGGCAATCTCAGCGGCATCGGCATAGGTAAGGACGGGCAGCAGATCAGCCTCGGGCACGATGCGCGGATCGGCGCGATGCAGTCCGGCGACATCGCTGTAGATAGTGAGAGATTGAGCGCATATTGCGGCGGCCAGGATGGCGGCGGAATAGTCAGAGCCGTTACGACCGAGAATCGTTACCAGTCCGTCACGCGTCCGACAAAGGTAGCCCGGCAGTACAGGCACTTTGCCCGCGCCGAGCCGCGTGTGGACCCACGGGGCGATGTCTTCGCGGGTAGCAGCCACAGATGGGGCGAAGCGCTCCCACGGGCGTGTGTGGGCTGGACCGATGGATTCCTGACCAGAAGCCGTCCGCGACACTAGCGTGATTGGCTCGCCCTCGAAACCTGACGCGGGCACGCCCTCGGCGATCAGCGCGGCGCTGAAGAGCAACACAGATAGCCGCTCTCCCCATCCCGAGAAGGCGGCGATGGCGTGGGCGCGCACGTCCGCCGGGCTAGCGGGCAACGCACGAAGGCGATCAAGATCGGCTTCCAGTGCGGACCAGAGAGTCTCGAAGCGGGAAGTAATTGAGGTAATCTCCGGAGTGGACGCCGTAGTCGTCAGAGCAGTCAGCACATGCTGGTGCCGGGTGCGCAGATCTGTGAGCTGATCGGCGCCGGTGATAATTCCGGTTGTAGTGCCGGTAATCATCCCGGTTGTCAGCTGCTCGGTAATCCGCAGCAGGGTGTCGGTGACTCCAACCATAGCGGAGACGACACAAACGACTGACGAGTCGCGGCGGTTGACCGCGACGATGCGGGCCGCGGCCCGCATGCGTTCCGTTCCGGCGAGCGACGTGCCGCCGAATTTCACGACGATCACGACGCTCCTCCTCCCGTTCGAGACATGGATTCAGCCTCCAGGTGTCATGGAGAAACAACAGGGCCACTCTCCGCACTAACGGGGAGAGTGGCCCACCATTTGTGGGCGCGGACGTGCGCCACCCCGATGCCCTACGGCGATCTGGTCCAGGACCGGACTTCATTGAGCCGTTGCCTGGAGCCGCCCGGAGATCGAGCGGGCGCGCGTCATCGCGCCTACCATGGAACACATGGTACGGGCGATGCCGGTTTGTTGTCAAGCGGGAAAGCACTTGACCCATCTGCGCGAGCGACCTACACTGAGTTGCGGAGCTTGCCTGGAGTGCCGTGGTGATATGCGTCGAAGAAAGAGGATAGAAGATATGGCTGATTCTGGGTTGGAGCATCCCGATACGCCGGTTACGCCGCCAACACCCGCGACCGTAGAGCCACTGGCTGAAGGCGTGTATGCGCTGATCACAGGTGGCGATCCCAATACTGGCTTCATCGTCGGTGAGCGATCGGTGATGGTAGTGGACGCCCGGGCGACACCCGCGCTGGCTGGTGAAACGGTGGCGGCGGTGCGCAATGTGACCGACAAGCCAATCGAATATCTCGTGCTTACGCACTATCATGCTGTGCGGGTGATGGGCGCGTCAGGCATCGGTGCGCACCATATCGTCGCGCATCGCGGTACGCAAGCGCTGATTCGTGAGCGGGGACAGGCGGATTTCGAGTCGGAGGCGCGACGGTTTCCGCGGCTGTTTCTCGACATCAGGTCTATTCCGGGGCTGACACATCCCGATATCGTGTACGACGACGCGTTAACGCTGGATCTGGGTAATCGCGAGGTGGAGCTGCGCTGGCTGGGGCGCGCGCACACCGAAGGCGATACGGCGGTGTGGCTGCCAAGGGAGCGAGTATTGTTCGCGGGTGATCTGGTGGAAGCCAGCGCGGCGCCGTACTGTGGTGATGCCTACATCCTCGATTGGCCGGCGACGCTCGTCAACGTGCGCTCGCTGGGCGCCGAAGCGCTTGTTCCAGGCAGAGGACCGGCGGTACGTGGCGAGGCGGTGAGCCGTGCGATTGCGGAGACACAAACGTACCTGACGATTCTGCGTGATACCGTGCGCGAAGCGGTTGACCACGATGCCGATGTAGCGACGGCGTACCGTGCGGCGGATGCGGCGCTTTCGCCCCAGTTCGGGGAATGGGCGATCTTCAAGCATTGCCTGCCGTTCAACGTCCAGCGTATGTACGACGATATCGCTGGCGTGCGCCCGCGCATCTGGACCGAAAGCCGAGACACTGCACTGTGGCAGGCGCTGGTATCGTAGCTGTTTCTTCTCGGAGGCGCGTCACATGGCTCCACGCACGCTTGCAGATTTGCGGCCCGACCCGGCATGGCAGGATCCCGTCGTTATCGTGGGCGCTGGTCCGGTTGGCATGAGCGCCGCGCTCGGTTTAGCACACTACGGCATCCCATCGGTGGTGCTGGACGAGGGCGAGGGTACGGCCATCGAGGGGTCACGTGCGATTTTCATGGAGCGGCACGCGATGGAGATTCTGGGCGCGTGGAGTCCGGTCGGCCGCCAGGTGGCGGAGCAGGGCATGACATTGCTAGCCGGGCGAGTATTCTTTCGCTCCACCGAGCTCTATAAGACATTCACTACGCCGCCTGATCCAGATATCCGCTATCCACGCTTCGTCAACTTCCCGCAGAACGTGCTGGAGCGGCTGGAATACGAGGCGCTGTGCGAGCTGCCGTGTTGCGCGGTACGCTGGCGCCACAAAGTATTCGGCCTCGTGCAGGATGACACTGGCGTGACCGTGCAGGCAGAGACACCGAATGGCACGGAGTACTTCCGAGCGCCGTTTGTGCTGGCGTGCGACGGGCCGCGCAGCACGGTGCGGCATCTGCTGGGGTTGTCGTTCCCCGGCGAGTCGCGTGGACACCATTTCCTCATTTTGGACGTACGAATGGAGCTAGAGACGCCGCGCGAGCGTTGGTTCTGGTTCGATCCGCCATTCAATCCCGGCCGCACGGCGCTGCTGCATCCCCAGCCGGAGAGTATCTACCGCCTGGACTATCAATTAGCGCCCGACGAAGACCTGGAGACAGTGCAGTCACCGGAGGCTATCAACAAGCGTATCGTGGCGACGGTGGGTAAGCGGCCATATGAGGTGGTCTGGAAGAGCGTTTATACGTATCAACAGCGAGCGCTGGAGCGTTTCACTCACGGGCGGGTAATGTTCCTTGGCGACGCGGCGCATCTGATGTCACCGTTCGGCGGGCGCGGATTAAACAGCGGTATTCAGGACGCATGGAATCTGGTATGGAAGCTGGCGCTGGTGCGTGCGGGTGCGGCTCCACGAGCGCTGCTGGAGACATATAACGACGAGCGGCAGCAGGCGGCGCGGGAAAATCTACGGCTCACGGCGGATACGATGCGCTTTCTCGTGCCAAAGCGCGGAACGGCGCGCTGGCGGCGCGACGCGATTCTCCGCCTCAGTCTGCCGTTTGCCGCGATGCGCCAGCGCGTTAACGCGGGGCATATGTCGAATCCGTTCACCTATCGCGATTCGCCACTTATTTCCGAGGATAGCGAGCCGCGCGCTGGTACTCGTCCTTCCGAGACGAGCGCACGCTTCCTGCGAGGTCCGGCGGCCGGGTCGCTGGCGCCGGAGCTGGTGCTGACCGGCGGCGCGGGCGAGTCCGTCTCCCTGCTCGATTGCTTCGGTGCGGGCTTTGTCGTTTTCTCTTTCTGTGCCGATCCCGACGCTGGCATCGCTGCGCTTGATGCAGTGCGCGGGCGCCTACCCGCGGATGTTCCGGTCAGCCTATATGTGATCGCGCCCAGGATGGCTACGGCGCCCGCACCGAGGAATATCACCTGCTTGCTCGACGGCGATGGGAAGTGTGCGGCGGCGTACGGAGCAGGGCCATCTACACTCTATGTGATACGCCCGGACCGCCATATCGCGTCGCGGCGTTTCGTGGGTGACGCCAACGATCTGCCCGCCCTGCTTCGGCGCGCGGCGGGACTAGGGTCTGTCTGACGAATCACGAGTCAAGCCAGTTGACGATAGAGGCGACCCCACAGTCCCTCGCGTCGCCAGCAATAGAAAGGAATCGGCGACAACGGGCATTTGGCCGGGCGTCGCGTAGGTTGCCCAGAAGGCATCCACCTAAATCGCCCCCCGCCACCTAAGGTCACCCCACGGTAATGACGGTCTTGCCGCGCGGATGCCCACTCGCTGCCGTCTCAAACGCCTGACGCGCCTGTGCCAGAGGAAACACCTGGTCGACGACGGGATGTATCTGCCCCGCGTCAATGAGCGCGCCAATCTCGCGCAGCTGCGCGCCACTCGGCTCGACGATGAAGTAGACGTAGCGGATGTCCTCCCGCACGGGCTGACCGGTGAGCGGGCTGACGACGGAGACCAATAAGCCGCCCGGCTTTACCACCCGCCAGGAGCGCGCCAGGGTCTCCCCGCCTACAGTATCTAAGACGATGTCCACGTCGTGGACCACCTCCTCAAAACGAGTCGTTGCGTAATCGAAGACCTCATCCGCGCCTAACTTACGCACGAAGTCTGCATCGCGGGCGGAGGAGGTCACGATGACACGCGCACCCTTCCAGCGCGCCAACTGCGTTGCAAACACACCCACGCCCCCCGCGGCGCCATGAATCAGCGCCGTCTGTCCTGCCGCCAGCGCCCCATGAACAAAGAGCGCCTGCCAGGCAGTGAGCGCCGAGAGCGGAACCGCCGCCGCCTGGATGTCGTCGAGCGTGCGTGGCCGGGGAGCGAGCTCGCTCGGCAGGGCAATGACATAGTCGGCGTCGGCGCCGTCGCGATCGAACGCGATCAGGGCATAAACGGCGTCGCCTGTGGTAACACCAGTGACGTCCGCGCCAACCGCCACGACCACTCCAGACAGGTCATGCCCAGGAATAGGAAAGGAGCGCGGCGCGCCTGTGGCCGTCTGGTAGGTTTCATTCCACTTGAGTTCGTTGGCGATGACGCCTGACGCGCCGACGCGCGCCAGTGCTTCACCGGGGCCAGGCTGTGGCTGTGGAGCCTCCTCGTAGATCAGCTGATCTGGACCACCACGCCCATGCAGGCGAACCGCTTTCATTTACGTGCCCCCTTTCGGCTTGAAGACCTCGACCTCCCCGAAGGTCACCACCGCTGGTGCTGGATAGCTGTGCGCCAGGACCTCGCGCAGCCGAGCGACATTATCCGTCAGCGAGTGTAAAAGAAGATATGGAGCGGTCACGGCGTAGCCGCCTGCCTGCAAGCGCTCCACACTAGCGCTCCAACTGGAGCCATCGGCTCACGTGCCGTGAACCAACACAATGTTTGGCAAAGTCGCCATTGCCGCTATCCTTCCTTGCCTGCAAGCGCTTGGTGCGCATCTGCGGCCGCGGCGCACAGCAAGCAGAAAGTCACTGCATCCATCTGCTAAGAGCAGTGCGAGGCGCGCAAGAGATCTCGTGAGAACGCACTCCGCCGCGCCGCCTAATGCCGTGTGCCCTCGAAAAATGCCTTGGCGCCATCCACATCCGGACGGGAACGACGTTGACTTCGCACGTGAGATCCGTTCCTGTACGTCCAGTCGTGTTCCATTGGGTAGCTGCCATGTCTCGGCTCTTAGTTTCGAAACCTCAATTACTCTACAATAGACCTGTGTACCATGATAACGAACGCGGTGTCAATGTCAGCGGTTCCAGTGGAGAACTCAGCGATGGCCGGGGCCGACCGCGTTGCTACCGCGGTGGTGTGGTTACAGTACATTCGTCAGACAGACCCGAGATCTGGTGCGTGCGCCGGTGGAGGCGCCGGTGGGATTGTGATATGTCACCGTTTCTTACTTTGCCCGCTCGCGCGCGATGAGGACGCGGCGCAGGATTTTGCCGGAGGCCGACTTGGGGATCTCGTCACTGAGCTCGACGAGGCGGATTCTCTTGTGGGG
>DATGEP010000332.1:0-4998 GCA_035310125.1 Ktedonobacterales bacterium | reverse complement strand
GCACTACTGGAGATTTCGGGCGCGTTCGCCACTTCCAGCACTCCTGCAGGCGATCAATGGCGATCGGAACTCGCGGGGGCGCTCCAGGCACGCAAGTACGATTACGTGCTGTGGGATCCACAATCGGACGCGTTTCTGCTCAAAAACATGATCACGAACGCCAATTACGTCAACATCGGCTCCTTGTTCAAGGAGCACGATGAATTCAATATCTGGAAATCAGCCAGAACGCCGGATGTGGAGGTCTACGTTCCCGCCGAGCGCGCGCCGTCTGGGTTAAACAGCAAGTAGATTTCGCATTCATCTAGCATCACCAGCGTTGGATCGCGAGCCAGGCTCAGCCCGAACGACGTCCATTACCCATGGTGGATGGCTGCTCGCGATCCTGGCGCTGGCCGCGGTGCTGCGGCTCGCCTGGATCGTGCTGATCCCCAACGCGCAATACTCAGACAGCGTCTGGTACACCCGTGCCGCGGCCAACGTCGCTTTTCAAGGCTGGTACGGCTTCGATAGTCCGAGCGCCTGGTTCCCGCCCGGCTATCCGTTTTTCCTGGCCGCGATTTACAAAGTGGTCGGCTACTCCGAGTTCGCGGGCAAGCTAGGCAACGTCGCCATCGGTGTCGCGTTGACCGGTTTCACGTTTCTCCTGGGGCGCCGAGTGTGGGGCGAAACGGTGGGACTGCTCGGCGCGGCGCTGATCGCCGTGTGGCCGAACCTGGTTTTCTCCACCGGCATCCTCGGCTCGGACTTACTCGCGGCGTGCGGATTCGTGGCCGCGATGTGGCTTGGCACCCGCCAGGACCGCAAGCGCGGGCCGGCCTGGGCGCAAGTGCTGGTGTTGGGCCTGGTCATCGGCTGGACCGTGCTGGTACGGCCTGTCAGCCTCATCCTGCTGCCCAGCCTGGGTCTCTGGTGGTGGATCGGTACCCGCTCCTTCGTCAGGGCTGTAGCCCGCCTGGCGCCGGTGGTGCTGATCGTCGGACTGATCGTGGGCGCCTGGACCGTGCGCAACTATCGGCAGTTTGGCGAAGTGATCACCATCGCCACAAACGGTGGCTACAACTTCTGGCAAACCAACCACCGCTACGCCGATGGTAACGATACGTACTGGCCGTTCGTGCCGATGGACGATCCTGAATACCACACGATGTGGTACGGTGATGAGTTCACCAAGAACCGAGAAGGTTATCGCTACGCGTTGGCCTATTTGCGGGCCAATCCAACGCATCTTATTACCATGCTCCCGACCAAGCTCTTCTGGCTTTATCATACCGATACCAGCGGTTTTTACGAGGGTGCGGTCTATGCGCCGATGCAAGCTCCGAGTCCGCTGGCCAATTGGATCGATGCGCACCAACGCCTGGTGGAAGCGTTCACATTTCGCTACTACGAGGTACTGCTGGCGCTTGGCGGGTTGGGCATCGTGATCAGCCTGCTGCGCTGGCCGCGCAACGAGTGGATCTGGGCAATTCTGGCGCTCCCATTGTTGCTGACGTTCTTTCATCTGTTTTTTCACGCGAAGGACCGCTTTCACATCCCGCTGGATGGATTCATTGCCCTGTTGGCGGCCTTCGCGATCGCCGCGGGCGTCGAATTCGCGCGGCGTCGGACGCCGCGATCGATCGGTTTCAATCGCGCTACCTTCAGTCGCTCCCTACACTAGCCAGCGTTGTTCGTCCTGCTACCGATCCTGACGCTGGGCATGTGCATCCTGGCGCTCAAAACACGCCTTCATTGCTGGCGGAGGGCAGCGCTTGCTGGCGCAGTTGTCTGGGGCGTGCTCCTGGTTGGCCAAACCGAACTACTGAGCAGCGTGTACCTGCTGACCGCACCCGTTCTCATTGCCAGCTGGTCGCTCGCGTTGTTGGGGGCGAGTGCGGTCGTCATGTCGCGGCGAGCTCATCTCGGCCTCTCCGCGGCCGGCCGATCGATCCAGTGGCCGTGTGTGGCGCCACGTGCGTTTGCGGCGATGCTCGTCGCGCTCGGCGCCATGGTCGTGGCGTTGGCCGCGATCGCAGTCTGGGCGCCCCCGAACACCTGGGACGCGATGACGTACCACATGGCACGTGTCGCCCACTGGATGCAGAACGCAAGTCTGGAAAACTATCCCACGCACGAGCCGCGCCAACTCTACCTGCAGCCGGGAGCCGAAATCGCCATCCTTCATCTGCAGCTGCTCAGCGGCGGCGACCACCTCGCGGCGCTGGTGCAGTGGGCGAGCATGGTGGGTGCGCTCGTCGGTACCTCGCTCATCGCCCACGGGTTCGGTGCCAAGCGGCTCGGTCAGCTCGGCGCGAGCATCTTCGCCGCCTCGCTGCCGATCGGCATTCTGCAGTCGACCAGCACGCAGGACGACTACGTGGTCGCCTTCTGGCTGGTGTGCGCGGCGGTGTTTGGCCTGCGCATCACCCGGACTTCGTCGAGCGCCCCCATGGGGTGGACACTGGCGGCTGCATTCGGCGCCAGCAGCGGGCTGGCGCTGCTGACGAAAGCGACCGCTTACTTGTTTCTGCTGCCCATCGGCGTGTGGGTGGCCGTCCATGTGCTGCGCACCCAGCGCCTGCGCGCGATCGGTCCGCTTGCGCTGGCGGCCGCGCTCGCGCTCGCGCTGAACGTCGGCTTCTACGCCCGCAGCCGGACGATCTTCGCTGCGGCCGACGACGGCAACCCGAACGTCTACTACACGTACTACTGGAACGACGCGCTCAGCCCCTCACTACTGGCGTCCAACATCATCCGCGACCTGGGTGTCAACCTGATCGCCACGCCGCTACTGCCGCTCAACCAGGCCACCGAGCGGGCATCCACCACCCTGCACGGTTGGCTCGGTGTCGATCCTGCTGATCCGCGTACGACCTGGTTGTCGGAGACGTTTTCCGCCCGAGCCGTTGGGTTGGCCTTCGACGAAAACTTCGCCAGCAACCCCGCTCACCTCGTCCTACTGGTCGGCGCCCTGGGTATGGTCTGGCTGCAGCGCCGGCGCCTGCCCGCGGCGCTTGGCTGGTACGCGTTGGCGCTCACCGTCGGGTTTGGGCTGTTCAGCGCCGTGCTGCGCTGGCAGCCGTGGCACTCGCGACTCGAGCTGCCGCTGTTCGTCCTGGGTGCACCCGTGGTCGGCGTGGTCGTCGAGCGTTTGGTGCCGCGGCTCAGCGTGCCGCTGTCGGTTGTCCTGCTGGCGAGCATGCTGCCGTGGATCGTCTACAACCAGGCGCGCCCGTTGATCGGGCCACGTAGCATCGTGTGGGTGAGCCGCGAGGCCCAGTACTTCACCAACCAACCCTGGTTGCGGCCGTCGTATCTGGGCGCGGTCGAGTTCCTCAGCGCACGCGGCTGCGGGCGGATCGGCGTGTTGCTGGGTGACTGGTGGGAGTATCCCCTCTGGGCGCTGCTCTGGGAGGCCGCGCCCGGCCCGGTCGACGTCGAGGACGTCGTCGTCGACAACGCGACCGCCGCGCTGCCAGGCGGCCCCGGCGCTGCTTTCCAACCGTGCGCGCTGCTGGCGGCCGACCAACCTGCCAACCCACAACCGATCGACTTCCGCGGTCGGCGGTACGCCGCACGGTGGCAGCTGGATACCGTCACCGTCCTGCTACCGGACGGATCGTGAAGCCGACGCGTGCCGTTCAGCTGACCCACCGGATCAGCCTGGGTCTGGTGTGTCTGGCAATCGCCGCCTATGGAGTGCTCACGGCGATGATCACGCCGGTCAGCGCGCGACTTCACTACGATCCGTCGCTGCAGTACATGCTCTCGTCACTCGCGTGGTTTCGCGGTGCGACCTACGACTACATCGATCATCCTGGCACCCCTGTCGAAGTGCTCGGAACGGTGCTGCTGGCGCTGAGCTATCCGCTGGCGGGATTCAGCTCTGAAGGCTTTATCGCCTATCACCTGACGCATGTGCAGCAGTTCTTGAGCTTGGCTCAGACCCTGCTTGTCGTCGCGAGCGTGACCGCCTGCGTATTCGTAGCGGGGCGGTCGATTTGTATCGCGCACTGGAGCCAGGCGCTGGTTGGAACCGCGCTGGCGGCCCTGTTCTTTGCACTCCTGCCAGATGCGTTGCCATCGCTGGCGCTCTGGTCGCACGAGTCGTTCTGCTTTCCAGCCGGTACGTTGCTCTCGCTGCTGGTCCTGTTGGCGGTTCGTCGCGCCGGCCGGCCATCGCGAACCACGCTGGTTGGACTGGGTTTCGCGAGCGGCGTGCTGACCAGCGTTCAGCTGTATTTCGCGGCCTGGGTGGTCGGCGCCGCGGTGGCGCTCTCGGTGGCAACGCGACTGAGCGGCGCCGGTTGGCGGCAATCCGCAGTGCGAGGCGCGGTGGTCGTGGTCATGGCCGGGCTCGGATTCTTCGTTGCAACGCTGCCGATCCTGACGCGCTACCACCAGCTGGCCGGTTGGATCTGGCTGCTGATCTCGCATCAGGGGACCTATGGTGCTGGCCCGCTGGGGGCGCCGAGCGCGGACGTGCTGTCCGCGAACCTCAGCAATCTGGTCCAGGAGGCGCCGGCGCTGTTCTATGCGAGCGGCGCGGCAGTCCTCGTCCTCGCGCTACGGCTCTTGTTAGTGCGCAACCGCCAGGCCGGGGTCCCGGCCGCGGGGCTGGGCTTCGTGGCGCAGTTGCTCGTCCTGCTGCTCCTGGTGGCCAAGCATCCCGGCGTGCGCTACTTGCTGCCGATCGCCGCGACCCTGCCGGTCATCTTCGCGACGGCACTCGACGGCCTGGACCCGCGGCGGGCTGTGATCCGCTGGGCCCTGACTGTTCTATCGCTAGGTGTGCTGGCCGGTTTCGGAGCGCAGCTCGTCTCGGCGGCGACATCGCACCTGGCGGTCGCCGATCAACTACGGCGCGACGACCAGGCAACCGACCAGATGCTGGCCCAACTGGCCGCCACGCGCAGCATCCCTCGAACATCCCTGCGTACGCTGTGGACCTATGGCACCACCGCGCCGTGCTACGCCCTGTGGTTCGGCGACGATTCCGCCGATCGTGTCTTTCAG
>DATGEP010000331.1:0-1363 GCA_035310125.1 Ktedonobacterales bacterium | reverse complement strand
GCGCCGCCATCCTCCACCCGAAAGGAGCATCCCCATGTCCGCCATCTCCACCGCTATGCCGCCCACCGCTGCTATGCCGCCCACCGCCGCCACCGCTCGCACCCATGCGCCGTATCTGCCCGCCAGCTCACCCGCCTCGCGCTTCCTCGACCTCCTCACCTCCCAAACTGAGATTCCGGCAGAATCGGCAACCGCCTCCGCCATCAATTTTGAAATTCCGGCAGAATCGGCAACCGCCCCTGCCACCGAATCTCAAATTCCGGCAGAATCGGCAACTCCTCTCCCTTGCCCAACAGCCTCTGCATGGCTCCCTCCATGACCCCCGTGACAAAATCTCAAATTCCGGCAGAATCGGCAACCGCCTCTGCCTCCCCTCGCACGCCGTAGGGGCGCTGCCTGCTGCGCCTGCCGTGGCATATCGTGTCGGGGCGCTGCCTGCTGCGCCCGTGGCGCCGGGGTGTGGCTCCCTCCCCAATACACGGACGCCAGGACACATGTGATATGCTGGCAGGCATCTGAACGCCTGGCTCGCTGGCCTGGTCTCGGCGCTCATCAACAGCATCGCCCCACCATCGCCAGGCAGGCGCGGCGGCTGGCACGTGTTCGAGAGATTGGGAGGGCCGGAAGATGGCTGTCGCTCAACAAACGCGGATACAGGGAATGGTCGCGCCCGGATTCGAAACCGTCCGCGAGGAGTTCCAGCGCAACTTCGCTGAGCGCGGCGAGCTCGGCGCCGCCTGCGCCGTCTACTATCGCGGCAAACCCGTCGTTGATCTTTGGGGCGGTGTCCGCAACAAAGACACCGGCGACCTCTGGGAAGAAGATACGATGGTGCCCGTCTTCTCCTCCACCAAAGGTATGGCCTCGATGGGCGTCGCCGTCGCCCATTCACAAGGTCTCTTCGACTACGACGAGCGCGTGTCCACCTACTGGCCCGAATTCGCCCAGGCTGGCAAAACGACCATCACCGTGCGCCAGCTATTGAGCCATCAGGCCGGCGTCTGCGCCATTGACGAGCCGCTAGACCTGAAAAAGCTGGCCGACCCCGATCTGGTCGCCGCGGCCATGGCCCGGCAAAAACCCGTCTGGGAACCCGGCGCCCGTCATGGCTACCACGGCATATCGCTCGGCTGGTACGAGAGCGAGCTGGTGCGGCGTACAGATCCCCAGCATCGCACCATCGGTCGCTTCTTTCAGGATGAGGTCGCTCGCCCGCTGAATGTCGAGTTCTACATTGGCCTGCCCGCTGAAATCCCCCAGGCGCGGATAGCCCGCATAGACGCCTACAAGAAGTGGCAGCTGCTCTTCAACATGGACAAGATGCCGCGCCCCTTTGTGATGGGCTTCCTCAATCCGTTCTCCA
>DATGEP010000330.1:0-10281 GCA_035310125.1 Ktedonobacterales bacterium | reverse complement strand
CGAATCGCTCGACCAGCCCCGGAATGCTGTCAGGATCCATGTCGAGTTCGTACCGAGCGCACAGCTCACCGAACCGCTCCGGTTCGACCGCACTGACTCCTCCGAGCTCCACGAGCTCGGCGAAGAACCGCTCAAAGCCCGCCGGAGAGATGATCTCGAGGATTCGCGCGGGCTCATCCCCGGCGTTCCAGAATGTGTGCCACTGCCCTCGGGGCTTGAAGATCAGATCGCCGGTGTGACCGATGACCACCTCATCTCCGAGCAGCGCGCCCACCGTCCCTTCCAGCACGTAGCTGTACTCGTCCTCGCGGGTGTGCCGGTGCAGCGGCGCGGCCAGCGCGCGGGCGGCCATCGGATGCTCGACCAGCGAGAACCCGCCCCCGCTCTCCTCGCCGCCGATCATGAACCGGACCCCGACGGTTCCCTGGAACAGGAATCCGGACTTGCCGTCCCGCGGTCCCACGACCTTCGCGGTCACCGTCTCCATCGCCGTCACCACCCCTCCAAGATTCCGTCACACATTAATGAGTGTCTGCCATACAAGCATGTATGATGATTACAGGCCGGACCGGCCCCGTCAAGTTCCGCGAGACACCGCTGTCTAATCTTTGGCCCATGACCCGCGAGTACGAGCTGAAGCGCCGCGCCGAGCAGATGGCCGACACCCGCCGGCGGATCGTCGAGGCGGCGATCGAGCTGCACCAAGAACTCGGCCCGGCGCGCACCAGCGTCAGCGCGATCGCCGACCGCGCCGGCGTCCAGCGCCAGACCTACTACCGCCACTTCCCCGACCTGCGGTCGCTGCAGCTGGCGTGCTCGGGGCTGCACCTGGAGCGCAACCCGCCGCCCGACCCGCGGGCCTGGCGCGCGATCACCGATCCCTACCAGCGGCTGCGCACCGGGCTCGGTGAGCTCTACGCCTACTACGCCGCCAACGAGCCGATGCTCGCCAACGTGATCCGTGACGCCGAGACCGACCCGGTCACCCGCGAGATCGCGGAACTGCGGATGGCAGCACTCGCGGAGCTGCGCGAGGCCCTCGCCGAAGGCCTCCAACACAACGGCAGCTCGCCCCGCTTGGTGGCCGCGCTCGGGCTCGCGACCGACTTCCACACCTGGCGGCTGCTCGTCCGCCGCCACGGGCTACCCCCGTCCGAGGCCGCCGAGCTCGTGGTGTCGATCATCCGCTGCCTGAACTGACCCAGGCCCCATGCCGGATCAGGGTCCGGGCGGGTGACGAATATCCGCTCGCCGTATCCGGTCGGCTCGAAGCCAACGCGTCACTTGATGCGCGCGACCACGGTCCTGCACGGTCCGCAGATCGTGCACCCTGACCCGGAAGCCGTGCAGAACAATCAACATGCGTGAAGTCTGGTCTCCATGGAGGCGATGATGCCCTGCTTCAATGGTGTATCGCACATAGCGCTCACGGTCCGGGACATGCGGGTCAGCGCCGACTGGTACGAGCGTGTGCTGGGCTTCGGCTTCGTCACGGAATTCCACGTCGCACCCGGTGATGCCGGGGTGCCCCGGATCCTGCTGCTTTACCAGGCCAGCGGCCTGCTTCTCAGCTTGTGCGGCCACCCCGGCCGCACCGGCGATGCCTTCGATCCCCGGCGCACCGGCCTTGATCACATCGCCTTCGAGGTGGCAGACCGCGCTGAACTCGGCTCCTGGATGGCCCCCCCTCGATGAGCTCGGCGCCGCTCATTCCCGGTAAGGGAACTGGGCCACGCTTGTTTCGTGTCTTTGGAAGACCCCGACGGGGTTCAGATCGAGTTGTGGCTGACGATCACACCACACCACCCAGCTGCGAGCCAATGATGGCCACGCGGGCTGACACCACCGCTATGCCTACCACCGCCGGGGAAGGTCAGTGGCGTGGCCCTTCTCCTCCCCCCAATTGAATCAAGGCACATCAATCCGGGCTTGGGCGCTCCGTGATGAACAAGCGCTGTCCAGGCGCAGGCCATCCCCGCCGATATGCGCGCCCTGGGAGCCTTGGCGCTCGCCAGTTTGGGCGCGGGGAACGGGCCGATCTGGCGCTATGTTGCCATTCTCGGTCCGGTGCTCACGCCGATGAGCGATCATCGTTGCTCAGAGTTCCGCTGCCCGTGGCCGGGCTGTTGGGCCGCGCGGAAAGACCGGGCATTGCCGGCGCGGATCGTGTCAGGATGCTCGGCATGTCTGGTCGCGCGCTGAGCTTCGGAGTGATGGCGGAAGCATACGAACGGTTCCGGCCGGGGTATCCCGTGGAGCTTTTCGACATGGTGATGACGTACGCGGGTCGGCCGGTTCGGACTGCGCTGGAGATTGGTGCCGGGACAGGCAAAGCAACCCGTCTGTTCGCTCAGCGGGGGGTCACGGTCACCGCGACCGAGCCTGACGGGGCCATGCTCGCCGTGCTGCGTAAGCACGTGCCAGCAAACGTCAAGACCGTGCAAGCCGCGTTCGAGGACTTGCGGCCGGGCGAGAGCTATGGGCTGGTCTATGCGGCAGCGGCGCTGCATTGGACCAACCCAGAGGGCCGGTGGCCGCGCATGGCTGCGCTGCTGGAGCCGGGTGGCGTGTTTGCCTCGTTCGGCGGGCCAGCCCAGCTGGCTGACCCGGCTGTGCAGGAAGCGGTTCGCGCGGCCCGGGCGCGGTTCCTGGAGAGCGACGAGGTTCGGTCTCCAGATGGGACGCCACCGGGACATGACCTGCAGTGGCCGGGGACCGAACTCCAGCGGTCTGAATGGTTCGCCGACGTTCACCAGTTCGTGATCGAGCGGCGCTGGACGACGAGTGCTCGCGACTACGTTGGCCATCTATCGACCATCTCGGCTTATCTCGAATTGCCGGCCTCAGAGCAAGAGCAGGTATATAGCCAGATCATGCAGGTCCTGCCTGAGACGGTCGAGGTAGCCGCCGACATCACCGTCCATCTCGCGCGTCGGCGCTGCGAGCAGTAGTGCCTGGATAATCAGGTGCCCGCCCCCTGCGGTCGGCAATCCGGACATGCCGCCGACGAGCGTCTGCCACGCTCACGCACAGAACCGGCGGATCTGCACGCGGCTGGCTGCACGAAACGGCCGACTCTAGGCAGCGCGGAATCGGCGTTTTGTATCGGCCTGGGCGGGTGACCGGGCAGAGTCGCGAGTTCGCCACAGGCTAGACGCGCTCCGCGACGACGGCGAGTGTCAATGGTCAGGTTGCGGTGGCTCTGGCCCACTTTCCGGAATCCGCGCCAGAGCCCGGAAAGTGGGCCAGAGCCACTTTCTCATGGCCACGGACAGCGAGAGAGCCTGCTTGCGCACGCACAAGCAGGCGGCAGAGCGCCGGTTGATAGTAAGCCGGCTTCCGGCCCGGGAGTGGCTACCGCTCCTGCAGATGATCAAGTCGCGTGCGGCGGCAGCAGTCCGAGCGAGTCAGAGTTATTTGGTCTATCCGCTAATGACGCTGTAGCTAACACCTCCGGAGAGGGCCAGCGCTAAGAAGGAGCAGGTCAGACGGCACATCACGCATCAAGAGCGGCCCAGCCGATGACCTACTGCCTGGAGAAACTCAGCAGAAACTCCTACTTCAGCAGTGGCCTCTGACCTTGCGAAACCGCAGGTCAGAGACCCTTTTTGCGCCCCGAGCGCGATTCGAACGCGCGACCTACTGCTTAGGAGGCACTCCTGGCAGGTCGCGCGATGCTGCTACACGTGGCCTGACGTGCTGTTTTGCCCCGCCGATTGCAGCTGACGGTGGCTCCGCGTAGCCCAGTGTCTGCCACTGTTGGCTCCCCGTTTGGCTCCCCGACGGCTCGTCATCTTCGCAAGGGTTCGAACCATCTTGGTGCGTCGCGGCCGAGGAGACATGGTGAGCACCTACATCGGCGGCACCAGGCAGTGCATCGAAGAACTGGCCAGTCACGATGACCTAGAGGCTGCAATCCTCGACCCAGTCGGCGGGGGCCTGGGCCAGCGACGGGCTGAACCCGGCACCGCGCAATTAGTCTGCCATCTGCCCTTTGTTCTCTTGTTTACTAATTCAGATTCTTACTTGGGACGCGTTCGTTCCGCAGCTTGGCCAGGTAGCTAGCCTGGTATCTTTTCCGCAGGCCGGTGTGTCACCACTGGCCGAAATATTGGAAATCAACGGCATATGTTCCCGCAGGCATACGCTAGTGCCGGGAATTGTCGGCGATGCTAGGTGAAGCGAAAGGCCTTCTTGTGAACCGGGTATATGTGTTTGGGTCGATTGTGGCACTCGCCGTAGTTGCTGTCTTTGGCGTAACACAGGCGTCAGCATCGAGGTCTGCCCCCGGACTGAAGCGCATTCACGATCCTCGACACGTCACCTACTCGATCCGCATCAAGTCGTGCCGCACCCGGCACCGCGGCCAACTCCCCAGCCGCTCCTGCACCCCCGGCAGCGTTGATCCGAGCGTCACTCAGACTGACATCCGCTCCACGATCTGCCGGGCCGGATGGACCGACAAGGTACGCCCTCCCGAATGGCAAACCGAACACGCGAAATACCAGATCGCCTACCCCGCCTACCACATCCGGGGCAGCGCGCAGAGCGAGCTTGACCACCTCGTCCCGTTGGAACTCGGCGGCAGCAACGACATCACCAACCTTTGGCCCGAGCTCGGCCCGATCCCGAACGCCAAAGACAAAGTCGAAAACGCGCTCAACCACGCGGTCTGTGAGGGGCGAGTAAGCCTGACCGCAGCCCAGCGGGCCATCGCCTCAGACTGGCTGACCGCCGAGGCGCGGCTTGGGCTCACCCCGTCGCCGCGGCCGTCGCCATCGCCTTCACAAACCCGCAAGCCCACGCAGTCACCGTCCCCGTCGCGCTCCCAAACGCCATCACCAGCGCCACCACCGGCGGCCTGGTGCTGGGCCACCGCCAGCGTTTATAACGCGCAGTACGACGAGAACGACGTCTATGTGCATTCCAATCAGCCATACCGCGACGCGACCGCCAGCGCCGAGGGCACCTCATGGAGCCGCGAGACAAACGCTTCCGGTTACACGGTAATCTGGCTGAACGGCCCACCGCCCGGTGCCGAGATCACGGTGACGGTAGGCGGCGCGACTTGCTACACGAGCGACTGATTGCTATTCCAGCAACTCTACAGCCGGCCACCCGAGCGACGTTCCGTCACAGCGGCTAAGTTCAGAGGCCGCCTAGCCTTCTGATCCGTAGTAACAGGACAACCGCGCATCGCACCTGCTCCTGGCCTGGTCACGGGCGTGGCGGTGTCCCTGGACGTTCCTGCTAGTCCGCCGCCGTACGGAGCGGTGGCTGTACTCTGCTGCTGTACTGGTCTAGACCTTTTCGGACCTCAGTGCCTGGAGCGTCAGCCAGGTCGCCAACTCGTCGCCCTGCCGAGCACTGTCACGGCCGAAAGCCCTGCTGGAATTTGTGAAGCAGATTGTCGAGTGGATCAAGTCGATCACCCGCATGCGGTGAAACGGCGGCTAGAACTGTCTGGCTCCGGGCGGGTGTTGGTGGGCGCGCCGTATCCCATCTCAAGTCAGCTTCTGCTCCGTGGAACCCTGGCCTCCTTGGCCTCGTCTCGGGCCGGTAACCTCCCGCCTGAAAATCCGGTCGAGCACAGCTCGCGCGGACTCGCGGCGCTGCCTCTTCCGCGACCAAATGACTGGGAAGACGACCACGAGGAGCAGACCGAGGACTACCAAGGCGACCAGGCCAGCCAAGAGCAACAGAGCGCGCGAGCTGGCCACGGCCAGGGTGCCCAGTGGCACTCCTGATGTCGTACCTCAACCGAGGCTAACCGACCGGGCTACGTGTCCAGGAAATCCCACTCGCTGCCGAGGACCCACCGCAATGTTGCGAGCTTGCCGCTGATGTAGCCGTACCGCCATGCCTCATCGCGCCCCGGGCCGATCGGTTTCCAGAGTTCCTCACGGCCGTACTTGGCTTCTACATCTGCGCGAGACGCCAGCATCTCCTGGAATTTCTCTTCACGGATTTCCTCGGGATACTTTCCGCTTTCTCTGTCCGCCCGGACTACAAAGCGCACGTATGCCACCTTGTCGAAGAACTCAGCCTCTGCTTCCGCGATCTCGGCCAACGTCCGGGGCTCCTCCGCGTCAACGATGAATTGGAGTTCCTCGTATTCCTGT
Source organism: Ktedonobacterales bacterium (assembly GCA_035310125.1). Lineage (GTDB taxonomy): Bacteria > Chloroflexota > Ktedonobacteria > Ktedonobacterales > JADMIN01 > DATGEP01. The sequence continues at coordinate 4,159 of DATGEP010000330.1, read as the reverse complement.
ATGAACTCATCACCGAAGTAATCGAGCAGCGCGGTATGGAGGCCATCCACCTGGTACAAGAACTGGGATTGCGAGGTGGAGAACAGGTCGGCCAGGTCCGGGTGTGGCTGCCTGTGGTCTCCATCTGGCGCGGAAAAATCGCGGTAGTTGGAGGTGACGAAACAGTACACGTCTTCCGGGCCAGCGTACTTGAGCTGGGTAGCGTACATCTCGATCAGCAGGGCGTCGGCCACACTGTTCTTGTCCGAAGTGAACGGTGCTCTCTTCTCCAGGCCTCGGCGGACCACGCGGGCTCGTTCGGCGTTCGTTGGCCTCACCGTCTTGCCCCTGGCCAGCAGCTCTGCGATCTCCCGGAAGTTCTGAGGGGCCATCGTGTTGACCAGCGGAATGTGCTGTCGAGTTTCGGCAAGCCAGATACGCGCGTGCTGATCCCCGGCGAACTCATGCAGGTCCTTGCGCAACTGCCGCAGCCGGTCCACAACGCTTCTAGTGACTGCAGCCTCCAGGCGAGGCCGGTTACGCTCGAACTCCTCGATGACGAGGCCCGGTACCAGCAGCTCCAGCTTGTCCTGATGCATGAACACCCGGAGCGGCACGATCCAGTTCTGGCCATCCCGGCGCTGGGCCAGGTCCAGCCAAGCGGAGGTGTCGATCAGCAGCCGCAGCACGTGGAGATGCTACGGACCCACTGGGCAGATCGGCTAGGTGCTTGGCGTCATGGCGGCCTGACATCTGGCTAAGCGCAGAAGTAACCAGCCCGGCCGACCGAACGCCTCGGTGTGAATAGGTAGGTATCGGGCCGCGACCTCGGCTTTTGCCAGGTCACACGCGTGAGCGGTGTGCCTGGGCGTGCCCGGTAGCCCTCTGTTGTACGAACCGGTTGCTGTCCTGGCGTGCTGTACGACTCTCCGCTGCGGGCACGATCAGCTCGCTCGGCTTTTAATGATTCTGGGCGCAGGTTGCCCGGAGTGCCTGGAGGTCCGGCATCATCTTCTGTGCCGCGCCCCCGATGGCCTGTGCCGTTGCGTCGTCGTGGTGATACCCGCCGAGCGCGGCTTGGAAGGCGCTCATGTCGGCGTAGACCTGGCGCATCTGGGCGGCCAGCGGCGGCGGGAGCCGCACAACTTTGATAGTTCTCCCGGGCCCGTACACGATGGTCCGTCTCAAGGCCTTCACCGCAGCCGCCCTCTTCGGGCCGAGGGCGTACAGCTTCTTTCCGGCGCTGACCATGTCGCGTGGGGTCGTAACGCCAGCGTAAGGTCCAACCGAGAGCACGGCGAGCCGGATGTCTGCCTCTGCGTGCGCACAGCCCAAAGCCCAGGGGCGGCTCTCCCCATGCACAGATGCGCCGCAGGCCATGAGCACAAGGGCCGCGATCAAGGCGCCTGTGACTGCGCCGAGGCGTTTGACCATGGCCCATGCTATGGCGCCCGTTGAGCAGAAAGATCCTCTCTCACCCTTTTGCAGGGCGCCCGGATCGCGGCAGCGCTCAACGATGCGTGACTCTCCTGCCCTGGGATGTGGCCCGGCAACTGCATGGGCTCCACTGCCTGGCTCCTACCTCGGCCGCTGGGCTGGAACCGCGGTCGGATGGCAGGGCGATCGAACGGCCGCCCTTCCGCTTTTCAGGCGAGTTCCGACCTGGTGAAACACGGCCGTTACGCAGGTCAGCTGATGCACAGTCGTCCACCAGCGTCCGTAGACATGCGTGCTGATTGTCACCCATTTAGTCACCCGTCGCGCTGAGCTGTACCCGCTCATCACTGGGGCATCTGGCCCTCCCCCCGCGGCCCGCCTCCCCCGGCTATGGGCGGACCTGGCGGGCCGCAACCATCGGGTTTCATGGAGAACCGGCCCGCACCTGTTGCTGGCCCCGTTAATGGCTGCTCATCAGGCGCGTCAGAGCCCTCATGTACTCACTAGGCTGCAGTGTCAGCACGTTTCCTTGGCTGGTGTGAGGTGGTGGCCCGGGGTCGGTGCGGAGCGAGGCATTGGTCCACACATCCCCTGGCCGCACTGAAGGCCCTCGGATGGCTTCAATCGTGCGGTACATCTTGTTCATCGCCGATACAAGCTCTCGGTAGGTAAGGTCGTTGCCTCCGATCACCATCGCGCGGTTGGCCAGCCGCAGGGCATAGGGTTCTCCTGTCTGGAAAGTCGGCCAGCTCGATCCAGACGGCGGGTCCAGTCGTTCATCTGCATGTTCGATCGCATGCCGCATGAGCCGTAGCCGACGCTCTTGCCGTTCGGTTAGCCGTGGCGCGCTACGACCGATGCCATGGCGCTGAAGTGCTTTCGCGTTCAGAACGGCTCGGTGAGTTGCGTTGACGCAATTTTCTAGATGGTCCATTGCGCGATGGTAGCGGCTTAGCCTCCATGGGCCTTCTTGCTCAACATAGGCGATCAGTTCGGCCCGTGCTGCATCGTACTCGCGAAGTGCTTTATCGGTCAGGCGGACAAAGTTCATCCAGATACCCAGAAGCGACCACACCGCGGTCGGTATCCCTGATTGCACGGAAAGCGCCCGATCGAGGATTACGTTCAGAATGTTCCTATTGAACATGTCATCCACGCTCGGCATGTTCAATCCTGCGGGGGTCAGGCTCAGACGATCAGCGCGCGGCACACGCCGACTGTAACCAACGGCGGGCAGCACCGATTTGTTCTTGCGCCGTCCCCGCTGACCGGATCGTCACCACGTCCATGATCAACATGATATTCGGGCGTCGCCGACCGCGACCCCCATACTTGGCGGGTAAGCTGCCCAGGCAGGTTCCGCGTCGATTAGGCACAGTGGTCTTGCTTCGGGACGAAGAGGCCGCCGGTTCAAATCCGGCCACCCCGACCAGGTAGTAAGTGCTTTTCGAACGCTCACGCGATAATGAAACGCCTGGTGAGTGACTAAGTGAGTGACTATCGCTCTTCGTTGTCTCCGCGATCCTTTGCCCGGAGCCGGTGAAGATGAGGGTCGATTCAAGGACTGTGGCCGTGGCAGCTGCCGGCCTGCTGGTGACGATCGCGCTGGGTGCCCTGGCGGGGCGCACAGCCGGGGTCGCGGCGGGGGTCATAGTCGCCCTGGTGGGTCTGGTCGGTTCGGCCGTGGTGACGGTTGTACTGGAGAGGCAGTCACGGGTGGCGGCTGATGCGGCGCGGACGCAGGAGTTGCTGGAGATGTTCGCACCTCCACGGCCCTCGGAGTGGGCCGCCCCGAACTTTCCGGACAGCGGAATTGGAGCTATTTCATGCTGCACGCTGCCGGTTCAGGTACTCATCGTGGACTTCTTGCGGAGTCCGGTACCCGAGGCCCGAATGGAGACGAGTCCGATTATACCGGAGCTCGATGTAGCGTGCAATGTCTTCCCGTGCTTTCCGGACCGTCGGGTACACGGTTCTGTGAACTCGCTCGACTTTCACCACGGCATTGAAGGATTCTGCGAGAGCATTGTCGAAACACGACCCGGTGCGCCCAACCGACTGGCGGATTCCCAGCACATCCAGGACAGCGGCGAACTCGGCCGACGTGTAATTGCTGCCGCGGTCTGAATGGAAGACGGCATCAGCGGGAAGGTCCACGTTGCGCGCGGCCATCTGAATTGCGCTGGTGATCAGCGGTGTCCGGTAGTTATCGTCTACCGCCCAGCCGATCACCTTGCGGGTGGCGCAGTCAATCACCGTCGCCAAAAACGCCCAGCCATGCCAGGTCGGGATATAGGTGATGTCGCCCACCATTTTCCCGCCCGGCACCTGGGCGGTGAAGTCGCGGTTCACCAGGTCCGGGATCGGCCCGGCCTGGCCCTGCTTCGTGGTGGACGGCCGCCACGGCCGCGGCTGGCAGGCCACCAGGCCGAGCGCCCGCATCAGCTTGCGCACCAGCTCGGCGCCCGCGTGCACACGCCACCGAGCCAGCTGTTCGGTGATGCGCCGGTACCCGTAGGTGCCATCGGAATCGTCGAAGATCTGCTTGATCAGCAGCTTGAGCTTCTCCTGCCGTTTCGCCGTGGCGGATTCCGGGCGGGATCTCCAGTCGTAGAACCCGGATTTCGATACCTCCAGCCATGCGCACATCTGTGTGATGCCCGGAGCGGTCTCGCGGGTGGCGTACTCCGCATCGATGAATTCGTACACGTCGCTCACCGATGCTCCGCCGCGAAGTACGCCG
>DATGEP010000329.1:0-5413 GCA_035310125.1 Ktedonobacterales bacterium | reverse complement strand
CTAGGCTCGCCTAGCCGAGCGTGAAATTCACGGACTGGTCAAGTTTTATGCAGCGCGGAGTTGGCGGTCAACGAAGTCGTCGAGGGCATGGTCGAGTTGTTGCCAGGCACGCGTTAGCGGGCTTCGCTGGACAAGGTCGGGCGGCAGGGTGGGGTTGAGGAGAGCGAGGCCCGGAGCGAGCACCCGTGTGTGGGCCTTGGTGAAGAGAACGGCGGCTTGGAGGCCCAAGCCGGTTGGGTAGTAGCGGTGCGTGCCGGGCACGCGGGTAATCAAGCGTTTGCGACGGAGCCGTCGTAGATCGTAGGTGGCCTGGCGGGTGGAGTAGGGCTGGGCCAACAGACTGGCCACCAGTTCGACCAACTGGCGGTTGGTGAAGCCGGCGAGCAGATAACTGAAATGCATCAGTGCCGCCAGCAAGGCCATGACCCGCGGATCGCCGAAGCACAGGGCTGGGGCGTGGAGGCCGTCCGTGGTCGTCGACGGCCGAGTCACGTGAGCAAGCGTGACTACGTCGGGAGCCGGTCGTGCGGTCTGCGCTTCGGCGTCGCACAGACGCCGGTTGGCTGAGTCGCCAACTGCCCGTAGGGCTATCCAGTTCTTCATGCAGACCAGACGACCGATGTCAAAATCGCGGGTGTCGCAGATGACGGTCTCGGTGCGGAGTGCCCGCCCGAGTTTCCAGTACTGTTTGAGGCGGCAGGACTTATAGGTACAGGTGAGTTGCGGATCCACGCCACGGGTGACGATCCTGGTCATGAACCGTCCGGGTGTGTTTGAGCGCAGCTTCCGATCAAAGAGCAGCACCACCTTGTTCGGTCGACCCAGATCCAGGTTGTCGCGGATCACGCCTTCGAAGAACGCGCGGCCGGCCTGCGGGCGGTCGAACACCCGCGTGTCGGACACCTCGAACTGGCGGAAGGCGAGCGCATAGTCATAGCCCGCCTGCAGGTCAGTGAGGGTCAACGGCGAAGGCAGGCGGTGGAACCAACGCCAGAAGAAGGCCTGCACGTCATTCGGGCCCAGACAGTTGCAGATCCGCTGTAGCGCTGCCGGATCAGCACAGCTGCGAAAGCCATTGTCGAGTGCCTCATACGCGATGCCAGCTTTGTCCAACTGGCGCTTTGCCCACGAATGGCCATTGAGCCAAAGCCAGATTGGATATGGGGCGTAGGCGTTGGTTTTCCAGAAGGCCGGACCCCATTCGGGATCCCACAGATATATGTAAAAGTGGTTGACGAAGACCATCTGGCGGCCCCACTCCATGCGCGGATGGGCCGATGCCTGCTGGCCTTTTGCCTTCCACGAGCGCCAGGCGGACGCTTTCTCTTGAGCGATGCCGATCAGCACCACCTTGCCGTCACCGCCCGCGCTGGCCGCCGCGCGCAGCAGCGGCTCGGCGATCGCCTCTTTGTCGTCGCCTTTGGCGAAGTACCGAATCGGGATGCCCTCCTCTTCGGCCCAGCGGTGAACAGCGGCCACATACGCCTCGCCGATTTGCCCAAAGGCGGCCGATGACGGGATCTTGAACCCGCGTTGATGAATGAGAAACCGGCACACCTGCCCGACCGACTGGAGCTTGGGCATGTACGCCTGCAGAAACAGACGATCAATCGAACGACAGGTCAGCGTGACATGGTCCCGCAGCAGGGTGGCATAATCGGCCACGGTGTAGCCCTCCTGGTTTGCAACAACAACAACACTCGGAGGCTACATCACCAGGGGACCTCACTTGAGGTCCCCTCTCTTCAACGGCCTACCTCGGCGGTATGAGGTTGCTCGCTATGCGTTGGTCTGCCGTACGTTTGCGAAGGGGTTTCAAAGGGGCACACCCCTTTGGATCCTCCGCAATGTCAGCGGCACACTTCCGCCCGGACGTACTAGTACCCTGGAGCGCTATGCAGGCAGGTTTTATCGGCCTGGGCAAGATGGGCCGCCCGATGACCCAGCGGCTTGTGGCCGGCGGGCATACCGTGCACGTGTTCAATCGCTCCCGGGCCGCGGTCGATGCGCTGGCTGCCGAGGGCGCCACCGCGGCCGAATCGGCGGCGCAAGTCGCGCAGCGCGCGGACGTCATCATGACCGCGTTACCGACGCCCGAGTCGGTGCAGTCGGTTTACTCGGAGCTCGCGGCCAATGCCCGCGCGGGCCAGATCTATATCGATCATTCGACGGTTAGCCCGGGCCTGAATCGCTGGTGCGCGGAGCAGCTCACGGGCCGTCGAGCCGACTTCCTCGATGCACCCGTTTCAGGCGGTCCGGCGGGCGCCCAGGGCGGCACCTTGACCGTCATGGTCGGCGGCGAGCAGACCGTGTTCGACAGGGCGTTGCCGGTACTCCAGGCGTTCGGCAAGAACATTCGGCTGTGTGGCCCGGTGGGGGCCGGCCAGGTCGTCAAGCTCATCAACCAGCTCCTGGTTGGTATTCACACCTCGGCGATTGCCGAAGCAGCGGTGTTCGGGGCGGCTTTCGGCGCGGACCCGCAGGTCGTGCTCGACCTCATCGGCACCTCCTTTGGCGGATCGACCATGATGACCCGCAACCTCCCGCGCTTCATGTCGCGTGACTTCAGCCCGGCCACACCGGTCGGCCTTATTCTGAAGGACCTTGGCCTGATCCACGACGAAGCGAAAGCGGGTGGCATTCCGCTCCTGCTCGGCGCGCTGGCGGAGCAACGCTTCTCCGAAGCTCGCGCGCGGGGCATGGGCGACGAGGACATGGCCGCCCTGGTCAAACTCTGGGAAGAGCCCGCTGGCGTCACGGTGGCCAAGAAGTAAAGCGATGCCTCATTTCGCAGCCAACCTGTCCATGCTCTGGCCGGAGCTGGACGTCTACGATCGGTTCTCCGCTGCCGCCGAAGCTGGATTTTCGCGCGTGGAGATTCTGTTCGTCCACGCGCTCGACCACGATCGCGTCGCCGATCTGTTGCAATCGCACGGGCTGGAGTTGGTCCTGTTCGATCCCTATCCCGGCAACTGGGACGCGGGCGAGCGTGGACTCCTCAGTTTGCCAGGCCGCGAGGACGAGTTCCTCCAGAGCATCCGCGACGCGCTCGTGGCCGCCCGGCGTTTTGGCACGGTCCGATTGAACGCGATCGCCGGCGTGCTCCCGCCGGATGTGATTCGCGCGGCGGCTGAAACCACCGCCATCGAGAACTTGCGTCGCGCGGCGCCACTGGCCGAGGCGGCCGGGGTCCGGATCCTGGTCGAGAACATCAATACCGTGGATATGCCTGGCTACTTCGCCGACACTGCCGAACGCGCCGCCGACCTGGTCCGCGCGGTCGATCGGCCCAATGTGCGCCTGCAACTCGACCAGTACCACGTCGGGATGATGGGGGGCGATGCGCGCGCTGCGTTCAAGGAGCATCGGGCGTTGATCGAGCACGTTCAGATCGCCGACGTACCCGGGCGCCACGAGCCGGGTACTGGCCAGCAGCCCATCCGCGAGTTTCTGCGCGATCTCGACGACCTCGGCTACACCGGCGCGGTAGGCCTCGAGTATCGACCGAGCACGACCACCGACGCGGCGCTCGCATGGCTGGCGCGCGCGCATCGCAATTGAACCTGGGCCGTGGCGACCATCCGCCTCCAGCCTGAGCGGTTGGCCCATCTCGAGGCCGCCGGCTGGCGCGCCTACTACGACCATAAATGGCTGAAGCTGATCGGTCTGATGGTTCAGCTCAACCAGGAACAATTCCACATCCCCTTCCCGTTGTCAGTGGTGGCGGCCTATCACGTCGCCCGCGGCTCAGTGGCGTGGGTGCCGGTGGACCATGACCCGGAGATCGTGCGCCGTCACTTCACCCGCTTCTATCGGATTGCCCGTCGCTGGTCGGGCATGTCTTTCGTGCCCGGGCGCGCCGCCGAGTTGGAGGTGGGCTATTGGATCGAGCACCGCAAACTCGTCGGCAACCCGGACAAGGAAACCTTCATCGAGGCAATGACCGCGCTCCACAGCCACCTTTTCGGTCTGCCGCCGGAGCGGATGCGTGAGTCCGCTGAGTGGCGCATCAAGGCCAACAACACGGTCGACCTGATCACCGGCGGGCGCTCGAGCGACCCTGAGGCGGACTGGGCCAAGCTGGAGGATGAGCTGGTGCGGTGTTACACCTCAGTGCAGCGCGAACTCGAACGCGCCGCGTAATTGTTCAACCAGTTCCAGTGCGCCGTGGATGCTGGCGCGCATATTAACGCGCGGGTCGAATTCCCCCAATTCTGAGATCGCCGCCTCCACATCCTGGAGGTGTTCGCGGGTGGCCTCCAGGTGGCTCAGCGTTCGCGCCAGCACCGCCCGGTCAGGTCCGACGAACTGGGATGCCGTGCCCATGACGTCGCGAATGTAGAAGCCGGATTGCTCCAGGTCATTGAGCACGCGCACCCGCTCCTCGATGGGGATCATCAGCTCGCCGGGTCCAGTTTTGACCACGCCGATGTCCCCACGCGCGCCCTGCCCGCGCAGCCAGGCCATGAACTGGGTGTCGGTCATCTCGCGCAACGATTTGGTACCCATGCCCACCCGCACCCGAATGTGCTCGAGGTCGTCCAGGACAAAAGGCATGTCCTCGATTCTAGGCTGGTTTAGCTCTTGGGCATCGAGGCGAGCGCCAGAAAGGCAGGCCGCGGGCTCCAGTCTGCGTGGAGTACGGCAAAGCCCCACTTCTCGTCGGTCTGTGGCACCGCGATCTGATAATTCAGATTCCAGACCATGACGCCACCGATATAGGCGGTCTGACGGGCGATGCCGAACGCCTGCACCAGGAAGCGCGCCTGCGCGTCCTCGGAGATGAACGTGGAGTACTCATAACCGGGTACGGCGACCGGGCTCGAGTCGTAGCCGAACTCCGTGAGCCAGATCTTCTTGTCATCGCCGGCCTGGGTCAGCGCATCGTGGTACTGGCCCAGCCGGTAAAACGCAAAGAAGCTGGGATCATTGTTCCACCCACCTGAGAGGCTGCATTGGGGTGTGGCTGGTGTGCAGTCGGGTGGGTTGGAGAACCCGCTCAGGTGCGCGCCAAGCACGTCGAAGTAATTCTTTACCTCGCCGTTATTGAGCGCATACAAGCCCTTCAGGTACTGCAGGTCGTCCATTGAAATGCCGGGCTGGTTCGCGCCGGTCGGGCTCAAGGCGCCGAGAATAACCTGCGCGGTGGGGTCGCCTGCCTTGGTGCCCGCATAGCCGGCCTTGAGCAGGGGCAAGTAGGTGGATGGATCGACATTGCCTTGCCCCGCTTCGCGGGCGAGGTTCTCTTCATTCCACAACTCGTACAACTTGATCTTGCCGGCGTAACGACTGGCCATGGCCTGCATCAGCCGCTGGTATGTGCTCGGGTCGGACGGCATGAGTCCGCTTGCTGGCGAGCGATAGAACTGGGGTGCGTGCTGCACGCTCACGACAATGTTGAGCCCAGCGCCAA
>DATGEP010000328.1:0-9881 GCA_035310125.1 Ktedonobacterales bacterium | reverse complement strand
GAGATCGGCGCCTGAGAAGCCCGGTGTGCGGCGCGCCAGCGTCTCGAGGCTGGCGTCCTTGTCGAGCGGCTTGCCCTTGCTGTGAACGTCGAGAATAGCGCGGCGGCCACGAACGTCGGGGCTGTCGAGCACCACCTGACGATCAAAGCGGCCGGGGCGCAGGAGCGCCGGATCGAGGATGTCGGGCCTGTTCGTGGCAGCGATGACGATCACGTTGGTGTTGGTATCGAAGCCGTCCATCTCCACGAGGATCTGGTTCAACGTCTGCTCGCGCTCGTCGTGGCTCCCGCCGAGACCAGCTCCGCGCTGGCGGCCGACGGCGTCGATCTCGTCCACGAAGACGATGCAGGGGCTGTTCTTCTTGGCCTGGTCGAAGATGTCTCTCACGCGCGAGGCGCCGACGCCGACGAACATCTCCACGAACTCGGAGCCGCTGATGCTAAAGAATGGCACGCCGGCCTCGCCCGCGACGGCCCGCGCCACCAGCGTTTTGCCCGTGCCTGGCGGCCCAATGAGCAACACTCCCTTCGGGATGCGGGCGCCCAGAGCATTGAACTTATCGGGAAATTTCAGGAACTCGACGATCTCTTGCAGCTCCTGCTTGGCTTCGTCCACTCCGGCCACATCCGCGAAAGAGATGGCCGGCTTGTTGCTCAGGAACATACGCGCCCGGCTCTTGCCGAAGGAGAGCGCCTGATTATTCGACCCCTGCGCCTGGCGCATGATGAACATGAAGAACACCACGATCAGCAGGAGTGGAAAGAAGAACGTGAGAGCGAGATTGCCCCAGAAAGCCAGCGGACTCGACTGCGGAAACTGCACCTTCACGATACCCGGATTGGCATAGTCTATCTTGTTGTCGCGCAGTGCGTCAGTTAGCGAGAAGTTCGCGTCTACCGCCGCCTGCTCAGACTGCTGGCCGGGGCGTTGCAGCGTGAGGTTGGACGATCCCGCCGTCAGTGTATCCACCTGATGATTGTTGATATCGGTCTTCAGGTCGGCAAGTATCTGCGTGAGGTTGACATCTTTCGGCTGGTTGCGTTGCTGAACGCCATAGATGACAAGCAGAATCACTAATGCGCCGACTATCAGCAGCACCAGGCCGTTGCGCGACCGCAGGGATTTCGCCATGACGAGGAGGCCTCCGAAGGGAATGAACGGAGCAAGATCAGGTGTTTGATATGTGCGGCTGGCTTACGGATACGCGACGGCCAGATGCGTGAGATTGTGACATGCTCCCCACGCCTGAAAGACAAGGGGCTTCTCGGTTTAGCGCCGCAGGCATCCCCGCGACTCCCCGAAGGCGCTGTCCGCACCATTGGATGTTTCTGGCCGCGTTCTCATCACGGTCCAGGATGCAACCGCATTTCGGGCACATGTGTGTGCGCACCGAGAGCGTCTGCTCCATCCGCTCGCCGCAGAGCGTACCATCCGGGCGGACATCGGAGCAATCCTGGGTGGTGTACGCCGGAGAAACCGCTTCCGCTCGCTTGCCGGCGCATGCAGCCTTGAAAGCGAGGATGGTGAGGAAGCACCCCCAGCCAGCGTCTAACATGGACTTGTTGAGGCCGACCTTGCGGGCGGCCCCATTAGGCAGATAGTTGCCGTTCCCATCTGGAATGGGCGCGGGACGACGGCTGAGGTTCGCGGGCTGGATCGCCTCCTAGTATACCACATTGATGCCTTGGCCGCGTGCCCACCAGGCCTTGCGCTGTTCGAGGGCGGTGTTGTAGAGCGCGCGACTCACGCGGACGGGGGAGCCGTGCGCGGCCAGCGCGGCAGCAGGAAGCGCAATCCGATACCCTGGCCCAAAAGTGTGACCAGCACGACCCCGAAGACTGCCAGCTCGATGGTGGTGCGCTGGGGTACCGTGTCGGGCAGCGAAAGCGCCAGCGCCAGCGAGAGGGCGCCACGCAGGCCAGAGAAGAGGATGAGTGCGCGCCACACATGAGGAATGGGCGCGAAACGCCCCTGGCCGCGCTCCGCATGCCCGCCGGAGGGCGTGCGCAGGCGGGCGGCCAGATTGTGCAGCGGGATGAAGAGATAGATCATCAGCGCGCGGCCCGCGAATACCGCAACAACCGCCCAGGCGATCAGCGGTAGCTGGCTGGCCAGGTTGGTCGCGCCGATCTGATGTCCCAGCAGTAGAAAGAGCAGCGAGTTGGCGAGATAGCCAGTGAACTCCCAGACATCATCCACCGCGTAACGTGTGCGGCGCGACATGCCAATCTCGCGGCCATAGTTGCCGAGGACCAGCGCGGCGCAGACAACAGCTAGCAGCCCGGACGTCCCAAGCACCTCCCCCAGCACGTACACGCCATACGCGACGCTGAAAGTAACCGCCGTCTCGATGAGGTGATCGTCCACGCGGCGGACGGCGCGGCTGACGATGAAGCCAACGATGAAGCCAACGAGCGGGCCACCCAGAAAGAGCCACAGCGCCTTGAGCACAATCGCGGCGCTGGAAAGGCCCGCGAGCGCGCCACCCGCACCGATGGAGAGCAGCAGTAGTCCCAGCACAACCGCGAACGCGGCGGCGCCGACGCCATCATTGAACAGACTCTCGCCGTCAATGATGGTACGCAGGCGGGCTGGCATACCAAGCTGTTTGAGCAGACTCAATACCGCGATTGGATCCGTTGGCGAGATGATCGTGCCGAGCAGCAGCGCCACGAGAAACGGGAGGCCGGCGCCCCAATGCACCACCACGGCAATGACGAACAGCGACAATAGGAGGCCAGGTACGGCCAGGAGCAGAATCACACGCCAGTCCGCGAGCAGCGCTTTGACGTTGAGGTTCCAGGCGCCCTCGAAGAGCAGCGCCGGCAGGAAGATGAAAAGCACCAGCTCCGGATTAAACTGAAAATTGGGAAGCACGCGGAAGAAGCCCAGCGCCAGCCCCACCAGCACCAGCGCGAGCGTGTACGGGAAGCGCAGCCGCCCGGCGATGAGGGCGACCGCCAGCGCCACGATGACGAGAAAGACAACGCCGGCCACATCCCCGAGTGCGACGCTATGTGCGCTCATGTCCGGCTCCCGCGCCGCGCCCGTGCGGATTGCGCTCCGAACATGGCGTCGCGTGCATCGTCGGAGAGGTCAGGTCGAGTGACGGCAAGGCCGAGCAAGGCGGCGGGCGCGAACGGGGCGAGTGCGGCAGCGGCGGCGTCGAGTGTGCTGCCGGTGGTCGTCACGTCGTCGAGCAGGAGCACACGCTTGCCGGTTAGGAGCGCGGCGACGCGCGCGGGCGACGTGACGGCAAAGGCGCCCGCCACATTCGCGTGCCGCTCAGCTCCGGAGAGGCCCACCTGCGGCGGGGTGGCGCGCGTGCGTACCAGGAGCGCCGGCTCGAATGGCAGGCGCAGCCTCCGCGCGCAGCGTCGCGCCAGCAGCTCGGCCTGATTGTAGCCGCGCTGGCGCTTGCGGGTAGCGTGCAGCGGCACCGGCACGATAACATCGGGCCGCATATCCAGCCGTGTCACCGCCCCGGCCAGCACGTCACCCAACGGCTGGGCAAGCCGGCGCTGTCCCCGGTATTTGAGGGCGAGCACCGCCTCGCGCACGGGTCCCTCGTGCATGGCGGCGGCACGGATGATCTCCAGCGCCACTGGCCCACGTCCCGCTCCACATGCCAGACACAACCCCCTTTCACCGACGAGTAGCACCTGACCGCAGCGTGCGCAGAGCGGCGGCTCTGGTGTGCGCGTCCGTGCCAGACATGACGCGCACAGCATCGCGCCAGCCGTGCCACACGCAACGCAGCGCGGCGGAAAGAGCAGGTCGAGCAGTGATTGGGCGATGTCGCCGAGCATAGAGCCGTGCCTTCATAGATGATGAGCGCCGGTGCGATCAGAAAAGGGGACACAAACAGTATAGCGGATGCGGGATGCACGCGGCGTAGCGGGTTGCTGGTGTTCGCCGCCAATGTCTAATCAATCGGTGGGCCGATACGGTGCAGCAGCGTCACGTCGCCAGCCGTGCCAACGATAACATAGTGGCCGGAGGCCAGCATCGCCGCTTCCATCTTCGCGTCGGCATCGCGCACGAGGAAAACGGCGTCGCGGATATTGATCGCGACATAGTCCGCCTGATACGAGCGCGGATCGGGCATCAGGTAGATGGTGTAGCGGTCGCTGAGATGCGGATCGAGCGAATCCGTGGCGGCCACCACCGCATTCGCCGGCACACGCGCCAATAGAGCATCCACGGCAGTTTGCTGCGTGAACGAGCTATCGCCCGCATGCCAGAAGGCGGCCAGACGCGGACCGCTCGCGGAGAGATTCCAGACACTCGCGAAGACCAGCCAGACCACGACGAGCGGCAACACCCACTGCGACGGGATCGGTATGCGCGCCAGCAGCCGCCTCCATGCCTGACTAACCAGCGCGCTGCCCGCGATAATGCGCGCACTCAATGAGCCTGCATGGCTCGTCTCACGCCGGGATGTCAGCGATTTCTCCGCTATACTACCCCGCTCCCCGTGGGAGCGGCGGGGGTAGGAGGTGAGGTGCCGCGCCCAATACAGCGCCTCGGTTCCATAGACTGCCGCGCCAAGCAAGAAGACCAGCATCACCGCGTTGTACTGGAAGAAGCCGCTGTACTGTTCCTCATGTGTGCTGAGAATATTCACCGCCAGCTCGGGTAGACCGCATATCCAGGCCACCGGCGCGAAGATGCCCAACCCACCGCCCGTGCGCAGCAGCTCCACCAGATAGCCGCGCTTGACGCCATCGCCGAGCACGCCCACGAACGGCAGCCACGGATGGGTTAGCACGTTGCTGACGGCTGCCCCAGGCGATGCGCCCAGCCAGGAGTAGCGATACCAAAAATTGTTGCCGCCGGACGCTCCGCCGCTGAAGTGGGGTAGGATGAAGCCGAAACAGCAGCCCACCCACGCGACCGAGAGCGCCACGACTCCCCACCCCAGCCGCGGCTTGCCACGCCAGGTCGCCAGGTATACGCCCAGCGGAATCAGTGCGAGCGCCACATCCTCCTTGGTGAGCGCGGCGAGTGCGCCGGCCACGACGAACCAGCCGTAGCGCCGCGCATCCAGCGCCCAAAGCGCGAGCAGCAGCAGCGGCGTGGCCAGGGCGACAGCATGGAAATCCCAGAGCGCCTCGCCAAACAGCTCCGGCGCGAGCAGGTAGGCCACGACGAATGCGACGCCCACCAGCGGCGCTTCTGGCAGCCGGCGCAGACAGAGCAAAAAGAGAGGTATGCCACCAAGCGCCAGCGCCACGGTTTGCAGAATCAGCAGGGTCTCCGGGCCCGTGTGGATCAGATAGAGCGGCGCGATGAGCAACAGAATCGGCTCGACGTGAACGCCGAGGCGAGTTGGGGGTCCATACCAATCGAGCCCCTGATTGGTGAAGCGAAAGGGGTGGCCGTGCAGTGTGTTCCACAGGGCCTGATCCATATTGCCGAGGTCGAAGGCGTCCGCGCGGTATGCCTGATAGCGCACCAGCGCATGGCGGCCAACGACAAGCACATACAGCGCGATACCGAGCAGCGTCAGCGTCCAGGCCACGCGAAGCTGTCCCGCCGGGCTGCGCAGATAAGCCCACAGGCGGGAAGCGGCCAGCGTTCCCATGAACGAAGGGCGGCCATCGGGTGTCCCTGCACGCACGTTCGCATCAGGACGCGCGCCACCCGGCGCGGGAGAGCCAGGATTAGCCGGCTCGCGGGCGTCAGACGGGCTTGACACGGATGAGGGCGTCGCCTTTCTGCACGAGCTGCCCGTTCTTGGGCACGAGCGCCGTGACAATGCCGCTGACCTCGGACTTGATCTCGTTGAAGACCTTCATCGCTTCGATGATGCAGACCACCTGGCCAACGTTCACCGGGTCGCCCACCTGTGTAAATAGGGCTGAGGTGGGCGAGGGCGCGGAGTAGTAGACGCCCGTGAGCGGCGCGACGATAGCGATACTGGGATCGGGCGCACTGGCTGCTGGCGCGTTGCCACCGTCCGCCGCGCGCGGACGGCGCGCTGCCGGACGGCGTGGCGCGGAAACCGGGTGCGTGGGCGCCTCCAGCGTCACGACTTCTCCTTCGAGCCGCCGTCGAATAAGAATCCGTGTGCCGCCTTCGGTCAGATCTAGCTCGCTGACCTCGCTGCCCTCCAGAGCCTCTGCCAGCGCCTTCACGCGGCTGACAAGATGTTGCCGTTCCGTACGCCGCCCCCCTTCTCTTACCCGTTGTACCGGCGGAACGCCAGCACAGCGTTGTGGCCGCCGAAGCCCATTGAATTTGACAGCGCCACGTTTACTTTCGCCTCGCGCGCCTGGTTGGGCACGTAGTCCAGATCGCACTCAGGGTCGGGATGGTGCAGATTGATGGTCGGCGGCATGACGTTATGCGTGATGCTGAGCGCCGCGATACCCGCCTCGATGCCGCCAGCCGCGCCCAGCGTATGCCCAACCATAGACTTGGTGGAGCTGACCGCGAGCTTATACGCATGCTCGCCAAACACCGTTTTGATGGCCGCCGTTTCGTTGCGGTCATTGTATACGGTCGCGGTGCCATGCGCATTGATGTAGTCTACGGCGCTGGCAGAGATGCCGGCTTTCTCGATGGCGCGACGCATCGCGCGGGCGAGTCCCGCTCCCTGCGGCGCCGGCTCGGTGATGTGGTACGCGTCGGCAGTCGCGGCGTAGCCCACCAGCTCACAGTAGATGTGTGCGCCACGCTTGCGGGCGTACTCCTCATCCTCCAGCAGCAAAATGCCAGCGCCAGAGCCCATCACAAAGCCATCGCGCGTCGCGTCGAACGGGCGGCTCGCGGTTGCGGGATCGTCGTTGCGACGGGAGAGCGCGTGCATCTGAGCGAACGCCGCCATGCCGATGGGCGTGATGGCGCTCTCCGCACCGCCCGCGATCATCGCAATCGCGTCGCCCCGGCGTATCATCTCGGACGCTTCGCCAATCGCGTTCGCGCCCGTCGCGCAGGCGGAGACCGTCGCGAAGTTCGGCCCGCGCGCGCCGATCTGAATCGAGACATAGCCCGCGGCGATGTCCGTGATGAATTCAGTGATAAAGAACGGGCTGATACGGTCCGGGCCGCGCTCGAAGAGCACGCGGAACTGGTCATGGCAGGATTCCAGACCGCCGATGCCCGACCCGATGATGACGCCCACGTCGTCGGCGATATCATCGCTCACCGTAAAGCCGGCATCGCTCAGCGCCTGTTTCGCCGCGCCGGTGGCGAAATGCACGAAGCGATCGTTGCGCCGGATCTCTTTGCGATCCATATAGAGCGTTGGATCGAAGCCTTTGACCTCGGCGGCGATGCGCACCTCCTGGTCGGAAGCGTCAAACATCGTAATGGGACCGACGCCGGAGCGGCCCTCGCAGAGCGCCTGCCAGGTGGTCGGTGTATCGTTGCCGACAGCGGTGACAAGGCCAATGCCAGTCACCACAACACGCTTTGTCATCCTCGTCCCCCGTATGTTTGGTTCGGCGCGTTCGTCGCCGCGCTCGGCGTCCAGGCGAATAGCCGCCCGGCTCATGTCTCGTCGTCCGTCGCTCTTCCCGTTAGACCGCCTTCAGCGCAAGCTCCTTGCCATGCTCGGCGAGGAAATTCGTGTAGATTTCGCCGCGCCGGAATGTTGGATGCTCTAACAGCAGCAGATGGAAAGGGATCGTCGTCGGCACCCCTTCGAGCACGAATTCATTCAGCGCCCGCCGCCCGCGCGCGATAGCTTCTTCCCGTGTCGGCGCCCACACGATCAGCTTTGCCAGCAGCGAGTCATAGTGGGGAGGCACGGTGTATCCCCGGTAGAGATGTGAGTCCACGCGCACGCCGGGGCCACTCGGCGGCAGATATTCTTCGATGGTGCCGGTCTGTGGGCGGAAGTCCTTGTCGGGATCCTCCGACGTAATACGAAATTCGATAGCATGACCGGCCGGAACGACATCCTGCTGGCGGATGCGCAGTGGCTCGCCGGCTGCGACTCGTAGCTGCGCCTGCACGAGATCCAGCCCCGTCACCCATTCCGTGACAGGATGCTCGACCTGAAGGCGCGTGTTCATTTCCATGAAATAGTAGTTGTTGTCTTCGTCCACCAGGAACTCGAGGGTGCCCACGCCGCGATAGCCGATGGCCAGCACGGCATCTACCGCGCGCTGACCCATCTCGCGCCGCACGGAGTCGGGCAAGCCAGGACTGGGCGACTCTTCGAGCAGCTTCTGGTGGCGGCGCTGCGTGGAGCAGTTGCGCTCACCCAGGTAGACACCGTGGCCGAAGTTGTCGCAGAGCACCTGCACCTCGACATGCTTGGCCCGGCCCAGATACTTTTCGACATAGAGGCCGTCGTCGTGGAACGCTTCGCGCACCTCACTCTGGGCCGTCGTGAAGACGCTCGTGAACTCCTCCGAGCGGCGCACCAAACGAATGCCGCGACCACCACCACCGGCGGCCGCCTTCAGCATCAGCGGGAAGCCGATGCGCTCAGCCGCCGCCTCGCCCTCGCCGACGGTCCGCAGCACATCCGTGCCAGGAAGCATTGGCAGCCCCGCGCGCGACATCGCGATGCGGGCCTGCACTTTGTCGCCCATTTGCACCATCGCGTGCGCCGGTGGCCCGATAAAGACCAGCCCACAATCCGCGCAGACTTCAGCGAAACTGGGATTCTCCGAGAGGAAACCGTAGCCAGGGTGAATCGCTTCGCACTCGGTGAGCAGCGCCGCGCTGATGATATTGGGGATATTGAGGTAACTCTTACTGCCTGATGCGGGGCCAATACAGATACGTTCGTCGGCCACCTTCACAGGGAGCGAGTCGCGGTCGGCTTCGGAGTACGCCATCACGGTGCGCACTCCCAGCTCGCGGCAAGCGCGCAGCACTCGTAGCGCAATCTCACCCCGATTGGCAATCAAAACCTTGTTGAACATGCGTGTGGCGCCTCATAGTATGCCATTCTCGCGCGCGAACATGCGGCCCGTTCGCGTGGACGGCACACATTGTACCACGAACGCTCGATAGGCGGGTACTTGCGAATTCTACTCAAATTGTCCGCGCGCGGCGAGCGCCTGCTGGTGCGCGTAAAGATTCGTCCAGGTCCAGGCCAGGCGTTCATAGCAGCCATCATGCGTGCGCTGGTGGTTATTCGTCTCCCACGCCCAGAAGCGAATACGCTCGCCACAAACCTCGCATGTGAACCGGCCCAGGCTTAGACGCTGTTTCCGTGTCGTGTAGAAGCGGCTCATCGTGCCTGTGTAGGAGAGCAGCGGTACGCCATGCGTCGTAATCGTATTGGACACACCGACGAGCGACTGTTCCTGCTGGAGCATCAAGCCGCGATCTTCATCCTCCGGATAAAGGTCGCCCTGGTAGTCGCCAGCGGCCGCCCCGGCGTACTGCTCGTCGTCATCGTATGCAGCATCGTACGCCTCATCCGCTGGGGCGTCACTGTAGCCGTCCCGCGCATCCCACTCTTCATATTGTCGCTGGCGTTTTGCCATAACCGCGCACTCCTCTCGACGCTTCCGCGCACCTGCCGCTCTCTCAGCTAGAGGGTTCTGTACCAACGTACAATAACATAGAGTCCTGTACCTACACTATATTCTGGGGGTTGGCAAGTACCAAATTGTCATGGCGGGTGGAGAGCGAGCGCACGTGAAACGGAATCCGGAACTATCCAAACAGGATGATACACCGACGAACCAGACACCCCAGCGTCGCGATGTCACAGACGCGCCAGCTACGGACACGACCCCACCGCATTTTGATAGCGGCGAGCGCGCGGGTAAATGGGCAGTGCTGGCCATTGTCGCCATTGGCGTTTTCATGTCCACGCTGGACTCCTCCATCGTGAATATCAGTCTACCCGCCATCGCGCACTTTTTCAGCGTGCCGCTGAGTGGCACCGTCGAGTGGGTCATCATTGC
>DATGEP010000327.1:0-7915 GCA_035310125.1 Ktedonobacterales bacterium | reverse complement strand
GCGTCGCCGTGGCGATCCTATATCGGCGAACCGAGCGCTGCAGGCGGCCAGTGGACCCTGCTGTCTACCGCGAGCGCAACCGCGTCGAACGGTGCATCAATCGGCTCAAGCAGTTTCTCCGCGTCGCCACCCGCTACGCGGAGCTGGCCGCGAATTACATCGCGATGGTCACGCTCGCGGCGATCATGCTCTGGCTGTAGTTGGTCTCCGCACCCGGCGGAGGCCGAGAAGGGAAGGCCACGCCAGTGACGCTGGATTTTAACCGTTTCGAGCCGCTCGCCGGCTCCCGGCCGTATCGGATCGTCGCGCGCCATCCAGACGGCGACCTTCTCGCGCTACAAGCGCTGGGCGAAGCGGTGGGGATCTGGGAGGAGGCGACGGGTGCGCTGGTATGGACCTACGAGGGGGCGGCAGCGCTGGCGTGGACGGTCGATGGAACTCAGATGCTGCTATGGGTGGTGGCCTCGCCCGATACTGACGCTGGGACCCCAGGACGCTTTGAGCGGCGCAGCTGGCCCGCCGACGCGCTCCTGGGATCCTGCACCTTCGCGCTGCCTTGGACGCCGTGGCCGCACGACCTCTGGGTAGCACCTAGCGCACAGCTGGCTGCGGTGCGCTGGCTCGACGAGGGTCTGTCCGGCTGGGAATCGATCGTCCTCTCAGAGGCAGGTGACACGCACCTGGCGGGCGCGGGTTTCGAACTGGACAGCGAAGTGGCCGTGGACACGCACCCGGTCCTAAGCCCCAGCGGGCGCTCCGCCGTGAGCGGCTACCAGCCGCTCCATATGACCACCAGCAACGGGCGGCATCCGGTCCCGCGCCAGCACGGTCGCTTTGAGGTCGGTCGGGTCGTTGTCATGGATCTGCACGCCCGATCGTTCCACGAGATCCTCGTCGACGATGCGGTCCCAGCCAAACTACACGGCACTGCGGCGCGGTGGGGCGAACTCCCCGAGTTCCTCGACGAGACCCACTTCCGTGTGACGCTGCCCGCAGGCGCGACGCGTGTTTTCAGCACCCGTGGTTGATGCCCGTGCTACCCGCGTGCAGCTGCCAGCCCATTTTGCCGACACGCCCTAAGCTAGACTTTCCCCATTTTGCGGAAGGGAGCGGGTAGGAGTACGCTGAGGACCACTTCAGCCAAGAGGTGGTCCCATGCTCCTCCTCCCCCCAGAGATTGTCGCACTCCTGAGTTCGTTCGCGCCGCTGTTCTCGCGGCCGGTTTGGTGGCACGCTCAGGTGCTGCTGGTAGGCGCCATCCTCGCGCCCGGACGACGGATGGTCACGTGCGCTTTGCGCGCCGTTGGCCTGGCGCATCTGCCCGGATTCCAGCGCTATCATTGGGTCCTCAATCGAGCCGTCTGGTCGAGCCTCGACGCCAGCCGCATTCTGCTTGGCCTGCTTGTGGCAACGTTCGCCCCCACAGGACCGCTGGTCGTCGGTATCGACGAGACGATTGAGCGCAGGCGCGGCCCCAAGATTGCCGCCACCGGTATCTACCGCGACCCGGTGCGCTCCAGCCACAGCCACTTCGTCAAGGTCAGCGGGCTGCGCTGGATCTGCTTGCAGCTGCTCGTGCCCATTCCGTGGGCCAAGCACGTCTGGGCGTTGCCCTTCCTCACTGCCCTGGCGCCGTCCGAGCGCTACGCCCAGCAGCGGCAGCGGCGCTACCAGCCACTCACCCTCTGGGCGCGCCAGCTCATCCGGCTGGTGCATCGCTGGCACCCCGACCGGCGGCTGGTCGTTGTCGGTGACCGGGCCTACGCGGCGCTCGAGTTGCTGGCCGCCGTGCGCCCCGTGGCGACGGTCGTCGCCCGTGTGCGGCTGGACGCACACCTGTGCCTGCCCGCCCCACCACGACGGCCCCAACAGACCGGACGACCTCGTCTCGTCGGGGCGCGGTTGCCTAATCTGGCGGTCTATGCCCAGGACCCCGCCGCCGCTTGGACCATGCACCCCGTCGCCCGCTGGTACGGTGAACACACCCGGCCGATCCAGCTCCTCAGCGCCACGGCCATCTGGTACCACACGGGCTTGCCGCCGGTCCCCATCCGCTGGGTGCTCATTCGCGACCCGCGGGGACGGTTCGCCACCCAAGCCCTGCTCTGCACCGACCTCACCGCCGACCCGCTGCAGATCGTTTCCTGGTTCCTCTTGCGCTGGCAGCTCGAGGTCACCTTCCGCGAGGTCCGCGCCCATCTCGGCGTCGAGACCCAGCGCCAATGGTCCGACCGTGCCATTGCCCGCACCACGCCGACACTCCTGGGCCTCTTCTCCCTCGTGACCCTGCTCGCCCATGACCAACTGCGCGCCGAGTCGGCGCTCCCGTGTCGCCCATCCGCCTGGTATGCCAAAGCGGTGCCGACCTTCGTGGATGCTTTGGCCCTCGTCCGTCGACGACTTTGGGCCATGACGACTTTCCCGACATCCCTTGCAGATGCCGATCTCGTTAAACTCCCCACCTCGTTGGTTGATCACTTACATGATCGGCTCTGCTACGCCGCATGAATGGGGAAAGTCTAGCTAAGTACGTGATGTCCTCGCCCACAACTCCACCACCGGCCAGAGCGATACCGAGCCGGTCCAGCACGTGTGGGTCAATCACGATCACGACTTGGTGGATATAGGATCGCAAGAGACGGCCGCCAGCCGTAAACTATGGCTTGAGCACCAGCAGATCGGTGCTGGCGTGGGCCTCGGCTTCGGGGCTGTAGTCCATGCGCTGGTACTGATGGGCGGCCCAGAGCGGGATGAGGTCGCTGTAGTGGGCGGAGAACGGTTCGCCGGACTCGCCGGTGGTGGTGATCCAGAGCGAGTTGTCGAGATTGCTGAGGTCAATGATCTCGCGCATGGATGAGACGGTGTGTTGGTCGTAGCTGGGCGGGTCACTGGTGAAGCCACCGTCGCCGCCGACGCTGACGGTAACGGTGTCACCGGAGGTCGCGACGGGAGTGGTGCCGAAGACACGATCGAGCGGCCGCACGGAGGCAAGCGGGTGGTTGAAGTGCGCCTGGTGGAGCGCGCCCCAGCGCCACGTGGAGGTGTCGGGGCCAAGCTGGGCGCGGAGCTGGCTCATCGCATCCGTGAGGGCGTGGGCGATGGCGGCGTCGCGTTTGGGCGTGGTGCCCAGGTCCGTGAACGACATGCCGAAGAACGGGGGCGTGGGAACCGCGAGCAGGTTGAGCAGCACCGTGTAGAGGCCGCTGGAGGAGTAGTTGTCGCGATAGATGCCATAGAGGGACTTGCCCAGCAGCGGCTCCAACGTCTCACGGATCAGCATGCCGACGGTCACTTCGTAGACGGCGGCGGCGGCGCTGCTGGTGGACATCTCGTCGTTCCAGCCCTGGAGCAGATGTGCCGCCTGCGCTGCGTCGCCGCCAGCGTTGCTGCCCGCCGCGACGAAGATTGGCGCGAGGGTGGCTGCCGGCACATTGTAGGCGTCGGCCTGGATGCGCTCGTAGCCGGCGATGGTGAGCTGCGGCGTGGCGAGCAGGTCGTCTACGATGCGGCGGGCGCGGTAGCCCTGGTCCCAGTTCCATGTGACGTAGACGGGGGCATCGGTTGGGGTGATCTGGTTGTTGGCGGTGGCAATGATGTGCGTGGGCGGGTCGAAGAGGCGCGGCATCTGGTTCTGGGGCACATAGCCTGTCCAGTCGTTCGCGGCGGTGGCGCCGTCCACTGGCACGAAATCGTTGGCGGCGGGGCGCAGCGGGAGCAAGCCCGACATGCGGTAGCCGATGTTGCCGGCGGTGTCGGCATAGACGAAGTTTTGGCTGATGGAGATGTTGTCAATGGCGGCGTTGAATTCGTCCCAGCTGGTGGCGAAATCGAGCTGGAAGAAGCCGGAGAAGGTGTAGCCCTCTTGCAGCGCCGTCCATTTGAGGGCGACGGGCTGGGTATGCTTGAGGTCGTCAACGACGCTGTTGAGCAGTGGACCGTGGCGGGTGGCCTGGACGGTGATCGTGATGGGCGAGGCGCCGCGCACGTTGATGGTCTCCTGCCGCGTCGTGAGCGCGAGCCACTGGCCGCCGTCCTCGTACTGGCCGGGGTGGTTGGCGGGATCGAGCGTTTCGAGATAGAGGTCGGTGTCGTCGGCGCCGACATTGGTGACGCCCCAGGCGATGAAGGCGTTGTGGCCGATGACGATGCCAGGGACGCCGGGGAAGGAGAAGCCGATAGCGTCCATCCCGGCGGGGCCGCGCAAACCGATCTCATACCAGATGGATGGCATGTTGATGCCGAGGTGCGGGTCGTTGGCGAGCAGGGGCTTGCCGGTCGCAGTCCGGGTACCGTCCACGACCCAGTCGTTGCTGCCGAGCGCGTCGGTGATGCTGCCGAGCAGACTGTGAATGGCGGAGGCGTTCTGTAGCACGCTGGGCGCGAGTCGCGCGAAGGCAGGGTTGGTGAGCGCGGCGGCGCTGAGGGTGGGCGTGGCGCGTTGCAGGCTGGCGCTCTGGTTGGAGGTGGAGGTGACGTCGTTGGCTTGAAGCGTGGAGGTGAAGAGCGTGGGGTTCGTCGTGGGGTAGGTGGGGAAGAGCGTGTTGGTGAGGGCGGGACCAACCTTGGCGAGCACCATGGCGCGGGCGTACTTGGTGTACCACTGGTTATCGAGCGAGAGGGCGACGACGCGACCGTAGGCCAGACTATCCATGACGGTCCATGGGGCGAGGGTGATGCCGAGGATGGTGAATTCTGGGGGTAGGCTGCTCTTGTGAGAATTGAGGAAGGCGTTGACGCCGTCGGCGTAGGCTTGTAGCTCGCCGAGCGTGCGGGTGTCGCTGAGGGCGAGGCCGGCGCGCTCATTGGTCGCGGACCGGTAAAGGCCGAGGGTGCGCAGGAACTCGTCATCCTGAATGAGGCTGTTGTGGGGGCCGGGGCCGAACATTTCCGCGAGCCGCCCCTGTGCGACGCGGCGGTTGAACTCCATCTGGAAGAGGCGATCCTGCGCGGTGACGTAGCCCTGGGTGAAGGCGACGTCGTGCAGGGTGGCGGCGGTGATATGGGGGACGCCCCACTGATCGCGCAGGACGGAGGCGGGATGGTCCAGCCCGGCGACGGTGATGGTGCCGCTGGTTTGCGGCAGCGTGCGCAGGACGTAGATGAAAGCGCCCGCGGAGAGCGCGCCGGTGAGGATGACAACGGCCACCAGCAGGAATACGAGCGCGCGGGCCAGCCGCCGCAGTGGGGTGCGCTTCGGGCGCGGCTTCTCGTCGCCGGGTCTTCTTGTCACATACCCCGCCGGTGCTGCCATGTGGTGCTCCAATGCCGAACTTCACGCGAACGCGGCCCCATCGCCTGCGCCGAGTGTAACAGTGCGGGCGGCATAGGGCAAGAGGGTACATGAGGTGTCTAGCGGGACGGGCGTCCAGTGGGTGCCCTCTACACCGCAGCGGGGAGAATGACGGAGGGTATGTGAGAAGCGCCCGATCCGGACGTTCCGAGATCGGGCGCAATGGACGTAGCCGCGTGGTGTTCCGGCGGTTCCGGCGGGCTATTCGGCAGCCGTACGGGCGCCGGTCGGTCTCGCTGGCGTGTCAGGCTCAATGACATGGATCGCCGCGCGGCTGGTGACAAGCGCATACCAGTCTAGCTTTCCATCAATCCCTGGCGCCAGGCAAAGATGGCGGCCTGCGTGCGGTCGGCGAGATGCAGCTTGCCAAGGATATTGCGGACGTGGCTCTTCACCGTCTTTTCGCTGAGGACGAGCCGTGCGGCGATATCGGCATTGCTCAACCCCTTGGCGATCAGGCGCAACACCTCCCGCTCGCGTTCGCTCAACTGGGTGTAGCTCGCCATGTCGTGATGCGCCGTGCCCTCCAGCTCCCGCACAGCTTATTTCAGCAGGAGGTGGGCGAGGGAGGCGCCGAGTCCGTCGAGGAGGAAGGCGGCTATGAGGGTGATGAGCAATGCGGCGAGGTAGCTGCTGAGGCGGAACGGCTCACTGGAGGTGCGGTCGGCTTCGGTGATTTTGTCGCGGTAGAACTGGAGCAGGACGAGGTCGTACTGCATGGCGCGGAGGTTTTCTTCGCTGGTGTCTTGCGCGCCGCTCTGGGGATCGCTGACGGAGAGGCGGCGGACGTGGGATTCGACATCGGCGCGGCGAGCGGTGAGGTCAGTCATCCAGGCGTGACGCCAGCGACGCATGCCCAATCGGTAGGGAAGGTCCAGCACGAGCAGGTAGGGGAGTGCGAGCGCGAGGACGAGCAGGATGCCGCGCAGCGACACACTGGCGGGCAGCGTGCCGAAGTCGAAGGAGGCGAGCGTTACTCCTTCGAGACCGGCGGCGTTGGCGGCAAGCCAGACGCCTACGACGAGCAGCGATGTAGCGGTGGCGAGGACGGCCAGCGCGGGTTCGAGGGCGTAGCGGCGGGCGGTGGGCACCCAGCCGTGGCTGCCGGCGACCTCGCCGCCGAAGCGGATGAGCGCGATAATCAGGGTTGGGATGGCGAGCAGCAGGAGACACGCGAGACCGGCAGCCGCCGCCGGAAGTATGGTCATGCTCACGATGCCACCAACTAGCGCGAGGCTGCCTGCCAGATCGGCGGGCGCCTGGCCCTGCGCCTGCGCGGTGGCGGAGATGCCCCCATAGACGAGACCACTGAGAATACCAAGGACCGCAACCATGCCGATGAGCACCCACCAGGAGCGGAGCAGCGCGGCGATGAGCGGAGCGCCGGAGCGGCCGTTACGGGTGGTGTGGGCGGGTGAGAAGACCGACGCGCCGAGCAGCAGCGCCAGCGGATGAGGTCCACGGACGAGGAGGGCGGCGACCAAGACGGTGAGGAGGACGATGCAGAGTAGCGCCGCGCCGCCGGAGACACCTGTGCCAAGAAGCTGCGCCAGCACGCCGATGCCCAGGAGCGAGAGGAGCAACAGCACGCCGGTGGTCAATACGCTGAGGAGGCCCAGCTCCAGGCCAGCGGCTCCGGCGAGACCGATGTGGCCGCGCAAACGGAAGAGGCCGCGTCCCATCTCTTGTGGGTCGGGTGTGGGCGCGAGGCGATCTTGAAAGGCGAGCAGCCCTTTGCGAACGAGGCCGACGCGGCGATCCCAGAAGAGGGGGGTTCTGCGGGGAAGCGGGAATTCCGTGTTGGCGTTGATGGCCCGGCATTCCTGCTGGAGCTGGGTGACGCGGCGGGCAACGGCAATCGCGCGCTGGCGATATTCCGGCTCGGCGCCGCTTTGTTCCAGCCGCTCTTCGGCGACGGATTCCCACGCCTGGCGCGCCAGGCCCAAATATATCTGGGCGGCTTCGAAGTAGCTGGTGGCGCTGGTGCGAGAAAGTCCGGCGGCGGCGAGCTCTTCGGGCAGGGTCGCAAGCTCGCGGGCCAGGACGCCAAGCTCGCTCATCGCTTGGCGTGCGACATCGGGCGGCTGGATGGAGCGCATCTGCTGGGTGAGGGTGGGCGTACGTTGCCCGGCAGCATTGGCAGATTCCGAAGATACCCCCGCTGCTGACTGGCTGGGTCGGGTGGGCGGCTGCGCGGGGAGACCGGAGACGCGACCCAGGCTGGCGGCGACGGCTGGAGTAATCGGAGCGGGCATCTCGGCGGGATAGGCACCGCCAGGAATAGGAGCGGGCCTGGCGGCGGGAGCGTTGCCGGCGGGCATCCGAGGCTGCGCCGGCATGCGCGCGGGCGCGGGATCTGGACGTGCGGGCATTGGCATGGCCGGCCCACGAGCGGGCGCGGTGGGCGATTGGTTGGGTTGGATGCCAGAGTAGCCGGGCGGCATGCCGGGAAGCGCGGGCAAGCCCATCGAGGGTCCGTCGGATGTGGCGGACCGCTGCTGGTTTGCGGGCGGCTGTGGTGGCTGTCTCAGTTGTTGGTCTCGTTGGTTTTCTTGCCTGTTTGTGTGTCCTGGCTGCATCGCTCCCACCTCCTCACAGAAAAGGGCGCAGGAAGCCGCGGGGTTT
>DATGEP010000326.1:0-2006 GCA_035310125.1 Ktedonobacterales bacterium | reverse complement strand
CCTTTTCCGATGAAAGTATCGCTCCTTCGCCAGAGGTCCCACGTATGCAATTCGTATTGGAGAAGCGCCAATGACCACAGACACACCGCAGGGCAATGACATCCCGCAGCCCGGCACGCCTGCACCCGATTTCACCCTGCCGAGCGGCGAGGGCGGCGACATCCATCTTGCCGACCTGCGCGGCAAACGTGTCGTCCTCTACTTCTATCCCAAAGACGACACCCCCGGCTGCACCGTCGAAGCCTGTGGCTTCCGCGACGCCTGGCAGGAGCTGCGTGAGGCGGGCGTGATCGTGCTTGGCATCAGCCGCGACACGGTCAAGTCGCACAAGAAATTCGCCGCCAAGTATGGTCTACCGTTCACGCTGCTCTCCGACGAGGGCGGCTCCGTTGCCCAGCACTACAGTGTTTGGGTCGAGAAGTCCATGTACGGCAAAAAGTACATGTCCACAGCCCGAACCACCTTCTACATCCGCCCCGATGGCCTCGTCGGCCACGTCTGGCAGCAGGTCAAGCCGGAAGGGCACGCCCGCAAGGTGCTGGAATACCTTGAGAAGCAGTAGGGGAGAGCGCGTGCGTGGGCAGGCGCTCCGCCCATACCGAAATCACGCATGCACTGCCGCCATTTCGTGCAGCGCCGCAATACGCTGCATGCGCCCCCGCGGCCAGTCCATCCCCAACGACTGGCACTCGCCCAGCTCGCCACGAATACGCGACTCCAGTCGCGCGACCGCTTCCCCCACCTGGGGCGCTGGCGAGCCAAACGTTGCCCACGCGATCTTCGCCGCCCCCGCGTCATACTCCCACAAGCCAATGAGCTGTCCGCGATCCAGAATGGGATGGCTCTGGAGATCGGTCAGGCCTCCAGACTACGATAAGCTTTCACAGCGGGAGAGCTTGATTTTCCTCTTGGCTATTCTAGCACAAGCGTTCGATCTCGGAAGCCGTCAGCGAACGTAAGGAACATCAGCTATTGGAGGGTTACCGTCGCGGCCTGCGTGGCGAAGTCGTAAAGGCCGCCGGGGGATGATGCCGAGCGCAACCGGCGGCTGAGCATAGACGGCGAGCGGATCTGCTCCACGAGCGAAGCGTGGATCTCCATCGCCATGACCATGATCCACGGCCATGGTTAGACGACTCGACCGCTCGTAGGCGTCTTCAGACAGTCTCTTACGCGCGGGTGGCAGTCAGGTCCTTGTCTTCCATTTCCCACGCATGATCCAGCGTGTGATACGCGGTGTGCCGAATCAGATATCGGAGCGGCCAGGTGCGGGGCGGTTTGCCCTGGGCATGGAATGCCCGAATGGCACTGCGATATGCGTCGCGATACGCGCTCAGGCCCGCGTCGGTCAGCAGCGCGCCTTCAGAAGAGTGCATCCCGAGCTTCACAGCGAACAGGCCCTGCTCCGTGCCCAATACATGCCGGACGATTCGGTCCCGATCTCGCCCGCCTCCGCGCGGACCTTTCTGCAGCTCCGCCGACACGCGCGCACGCACGCCATCGAAAAACGCCCAGCACGCCTGCATCAGAGTTAGCTCACGTTCCAATTCGTCGAGCGATAGGCCTTGCTGGTCGATGTCCGAGAACGCGAACGAGATGCCCCAGAAGTCGGTTGAGCCTGTGCCTGGATACTGCTCGACCACGGCGGTGGTGGCGGCGTCGGTGGTGATGGCCGCGAATTCTGTCTCCATCCCCGCAAGACTTGCCACCGGTGCATAGCGGGGAAGGTAGGCTTGTAACCGTGCAATCGCGGCTTCCCCGGTCTTCGCACCACGCTCGAGGCCGGGCCAATCCGGCGCCACTGCCGCCACCTTCTTGCCTTTCGGTCCGATTTCGAGCGTCACCCGAAGTTCACTAGCCATCGCTACCTACTCCCAGCATTGAAGGTCTTGCAGTTGCTGATCGTGTGTTTCCGTGATCTCCATGATCCCATTGTAACTCGCAAATCGGACATGTTGTGTCCGCATTTCTGCGAGCTGGCTACGAACCAGCCCTGCTTGCAGTGA
>DATGEP010000325.1:0-29684 GCA_035310125.1 Ktedonobacterales bacterium | reverse complement strand
AGCGAATGGGAGGGGTTCGCGACGGGAACGCGCGCGCTGGCCGCAGGTGGTGCGACCGCCTACGTCGAGATGCCGCTCAACGCACACCCGCCAACCGTAGACGCGGCCAGCTTCGATCTCAAACTGGACGCCGCGAAGACCTCCTCACAGGTAGATTTCGCCTTCTGGGGCGGGCTGGTTCCCGGAGGCATCGAGCAGATGGACGAACTGGCGGAGCGTGGTGTCGTGGGTTTCAAAGCGTTTCTCTCGAATAGCGGCATCGAGGATTTCCCGGCGGTGGATGACCTGACGCTCTACGAGGGCATGCGGCGAGCGGCGACACTTGGGCGCATCGTCGCCGTTCACGCCGAAAACGATGGTATCACGTCGGCGCTGGCGCTGCGGGCGCGCCGTGAGGGTCGCACCGGCGTGCGTGATTATCTCGCCTCGCGACCAGCCATAGCTGAGGTGGAGGCCATCTCGCGTTCTATTTTGCTCGCTGAGGAGACGAGATGTGCGCTACACATTGTCCATGTCAGTACGGGGCGCGGCGTGGCCCTTGTGACAGCGGCAAGGCAGCGTGGCATAGATGTAACCTGCGAAACGTGCCCACACTATCTCGCACTGACGGACGAGGACGTAGAGCAAATCGGGGCCATCGCGAAGTGTGCGCCACCCATCCGCTCCGCCACGGAGCAAACGGCGCTGTGGGAGTGCCTTATGGCGGGCGATATCCCGATTGTGGCCTCAGATCACTCGCCTTCGCCGCCAGAGATGAAAGTGGAGCCGGATTTCTTCGCGGTCTGGGGCGGCATCTCCGGCTGCCAGACACTTTTGCGGGTGCTGCTGACGGCGGGATGGGAGCAACGGCAGGCACCACTTACCGCGCTCGCCGCGGTAACGAGCGCCAACCCCGCACTTCGGTACGGGTTCGCCTCGATGAAAGGGACGATTGCGCCGGGCGTTGATGCCGATCTGGCGCTCGTTGACCTCAGCCGCAGCGACGTGCTACACTCCTCGGACCTGCTCTACCGCCATCAGCATAGCCCATTCGTCGGCCGCCGGTTGCGCGGCCAGATCGTCCGCACGCTGCTACGCGGCGCCACAATCTTCCGTGACGGCGTCATCGTGTCCCCTGCGCGAGGGCGGTTGCTGCGGCCAGGGTACACCGAACGCGAGCGAGGAAGGTAGTCGCTATGTGGCAAATATATCTGCGTCCTGACGGCCTGGACGAGCTGCTCGACCAGTTGAGTGTGCATGGCGGTGACGCTCGCCTCGTCGCGGGAGGCACCGATGTGTTGGTAGAGCTGCAACGGGGCATCAAGCCGACCACGACGCTGCTCGACGTGACGGCTATACCAAATTTGAAGTATGTACGCGAAGCTGACGGCATTGTTTACATTGGCGCACTGGCGACGCATAACGATATCATCGCTTCCCGTAGCTGTGTCGAGCATGCGCTGCCGCTGGCGCAAGCCTGCCAGGAGGTCGGAGCGCCGCAAATTCGCACGCGCGCGACGGTAGCCGGCAACCTCGTGACTGCGTCTCCCGCCAACGATACGATCGCTCCACTGCTCGCGTTGGATGCCGAGCTTGTCCTGCGCAGTGTGAGGGGCGAGCGCGTGCTGCCACTCAGCGCATTTTACACCGGCCTCCGTCGCACCGCGCTGCTGCGGGACGAGCTGCTGCGTGAGATTCGCATTCCCGCCATGCGCGAAAATCAGCGCGGTATCTTTCTCAAGCTTGGGTTGCGCGGCGCACAGGCGATCTCGGTCATCAATGTCGCGATGGTGGTAACGCTGGAAGGCGATGTCGTGGCGGATGCGCGCGTCGCGCTTGGCTGCGTTGCGCCGACGGTCATTCGCGCGGGAAGCGTCGAACAGTTCTTGCGCGGCAACCGGCTCGACGAGAGAACATGCGGCAGCGCTGGGGAGCTTGCCGCCGGAGACGCCAGCCCAATAGATGATTTGCGCGGCACGGCGACCTACCGGCGCGCCACGGTGCGGGCGCTGGTGGCCCATGGACTGAAGTGCATCGCCACGAACACGCAGGCGGATCAGTGGGTTGAGCGGCCCATCTTGCTGGAGACATCCGCCACAGCTTTGCGCAATGAGCCACTGAAAGATGTCGTCCGAACCACGATCAACGGCAAACCCTATCAGCTTCGTGGTGTTCTCAGGAAGACGCTGCTCGATGCGCTCCGTGAGGACGCCGAGCTGACCGGCACAAAGGAAGGCTGCGCGGAGGGCGAGTGTGGCGCGTGCACCGTTTGGCTGAATGGGCAGGCTGTCATGTCATGCCTGGTTCCTGCGGCGCAAGCTCACGGCGGCACCGTCACCACCATCGAAGGGCTAGGGTCTGACATGCAGCTACATCCTCTCCAGCAAGCATTTGTCGAGTGCGGTGCGGTACAGTGCGGCTTCTGCATTCCTGGTATGCTCATGGCAGGTGCGAAGCTGCTCGACGAACGGTCGCATCCTAGCACTGACCAAATTCGGGCTGCGCTGAGTGGCAATATCTGTCGCTGTACTGGCTATCGCAAGATTCTCGATGCGGTTCACGTAGCGGGAGGAGCGAAATGACGACGATCCTTGGCGCCTCGTTGCCGCGTCCCGATGCTCCCGCGAAAGTCTCTGGCGCGGCGCAATATCCCGCCGATCTCATCAGGCCGGGCATGCTCCTGCTCCAGGTCGTTTTCGCGCACCGCCCGCATGCCCGCATTCTTTCCCTCGACACGAGCGCGGCGCTGGCGCATCCCGGCGTCGTCGCGGTCCTCACTGCTGCCGATGTGCCATACAACGCCTATGGTTTGATTGACGCCGATCAGCCAGCGCTCTGCGAGAATGAGGTGCGGTTTGAGGGCGACAAAGTTGCGTTGGTGGTCGCGGAAACAAAAGAAGCTGCCCAGCAGGGTGCAAAGCTGGTGGCCGTTGAGTATGACGATCTGCCGTCGCTCACCGATCCGCGCGCGGCCCTCACGCCCGGTGCGCCGCTTGTCCACAGTGAGCTTACGTCGAATATCCTTCTCCACGTTCCCATACGGCGGGGTAATGCAGCGGGCGCGTTTGCCGCCGCTGACGTCGTCCTGGAAGACGTGTTCAGCACGTCCTGGCAGGAGCATGCGTTCTTGCAGCCGGAGGCAGGCATTGCCTACCTGGACGACGCCGGGCGGGTGGTGATTGAGACCGCGGGCCAGTGGCTCCATGAGGATCGGCGGCAGATCGCCGAAATGCTCCAGCTTCCGGTGGATCAGGTCGTCGTGCGCTATGCGGCCATCGGCGGCGCCTTCGGAGGTCGTGAAGACCTCTCCATTCAGCATCTTCTCGCACTGGCCGCATGGAAGCTACGCAGGCCCGTTGCGATGCAGTGGACCCGTGAGGAGTCCATGATCGCGCATCACAAACGCCACCCGATGACCATTCAGTGCAGGTGGGGAGCGACCCGCGATGGCAAGATAACCGCCGTTGAAGCCGAAGTGCTCGCCGACGGCGGCGCCTACGCCTCGACGAGCGTGGAAGTCACCAAGGTCGCAACCCTCTTCGCAACCGGCTGCTACGAGATTCCCAATGTTTCGGTTGATGGGTACGCCGTCTATACCAACAACATCCCATGCGGTGCCTTCCGGGGGTTTGGCGCGCCGCAGGCGCAATTCGCGGCGGAGATCATGGTGACGCGGCTGGCACATGCGCTCCACATGGACCCGACCGAGCTGCGTCGCCGCAATATCTACCGCGAGGGCGATATCGAGCCAACCGGTTCGGCGCTGCCGGAAGGGGTCAGCGCTCTGCCAGTGCTGGAACGCTGTGCGCGCGAAATGCGAGAGCGCCTGGGCGGCAACCAGGAGCGATCACGCGGGGCGGAATACTTGCGGCGCGGCGTTGCCATCGCTTGCGGCATCAAGAACGTTGGCTATTCGTTTGGCTACCCGGAGCAGTCCACTGCGACGGTCGAAATCTATGGCCGGTCCGAGCTGGAGCGGGCAGTGCTGCGCATTGGCGCGGCAGATGTGGGCCAGGGAGCGCATCTCGCGCTGCGCCAGATCGCCGCCGAGACGTTGGGTATCGCGTTGGAACAGGTGAGTCTCATTGCGGAGAGCAGCGCGGAAGCGCCAAACGCGGGGAGCGCCTCCGCTTCACGCATGACGTTCATGGGCGGTCGCGCTGTACACGATGCGGCGCTAGAGGCACGGGCGAAGTGGAGTGAGCAGGAGCGGGAGTTCGCTGAAGCGACTGTTCAGTACCGGCCGCCGACCACAACCGTGCTTGATCCGGACACTGGCGCCGGACGTCCAAATTACTGCTACGGGTACGCGGCTCAGGCCGTGGAGGTAGAGGTAAACACGCTCACTGGGCAAGTGCGGGTTCTATCTGTCGTCAGCGTTCACGACGTGGGCCGGGCGATCAACCTGCAACAGGTGGAGGGACAAATCGAAGGCTGCATCGCGCAAGCGCTGGGCTACACGCTGCTGGAAAACTTCCAGGTGCGCGATGGCCGCGTGCTGACGCCTCACTTCAGCACGTATTTGCTGCCGACGGTGATCGACATGCCACCCGACATCGTACCCATCGTGTTGGAGCTGGCTGATCCGATCGGTCCATTTGGCGCGCGCGGCGTCGCCGAAATGCCGCTGGTGCCGTTCGCGCCCGCGGTCGCCGCCGCCATACATGATGCGACCGGCGTCTGGCTGACCCAGTTACCGATGACCGCCGAGCGGGTGCTCGCGGCGCTAGAGTCAAAGCCGGACACCACGGCTTAGGGTCCATAGTGTGAGGACGCCCAAGGCGGCCACAGCAAATGGAGGAGTACGCGTGAGTCAGCTCCGAATTACAGCGGGACCATTTACCTTCACGGCACGCCTGGAGGATACCGACGCACCAGCGACGTGCGCCGCGTTTACGAAGCTGCTGCCCTACCGTCAGAAGATCATTCATGCTCGTTGGAGTGGCGAAGCGTGCTGGATACCGCTGGGAGATTTCAACCTGGGCGTCAGTTATGAGAACCATACCAGTCACCCCGCTCCGGGCGAGATCCTCTTTTATCCGGGCGGCTTTAGTGAAACCGAAATTCTGTTCCCGTACGGCGCCGCGAGCTTTTCCAGTAAGCTCGGTCAACTGGCGGGGAATCACTTTCTAACGGTGATCGAGGGTCGCGAGCATCTTCGCGAGCTGGGCCGCACGGTGCTTTGGGAGGGCGCGCAAGATATCCTCTTCGAGGCGATGTAACAGCCTTTGGTGCTCGAAAGCACTGACATGTCGGGGGGGGCGCGTCTGGTGACATCCGCGAAGAACACGTCATCAAGCCGGCGAGGGGGAGTGTTAGCCAATCTCGCGGTCCTCTTCTTTGGGCTGGCAGGCGTACTGGGGAAGCTCTCTGGGCTTCCCGCTCCACTGATCGTCCTGGGCAGGGTTGTCTTCGCAGGGGTTGCGCTCCTCGTCGCCGTGCGTGTGCTCCGATTGCCGCTACGCAGCCGGAGCGCCCACCATTTGAGAGTGCTGCTGGCCCAGGGTGTTTTGCTGGCGGTCCACTGGACGGCATTCTTTCAGTCTATCGCCGTTTCGAGTGTTGCCATTGGATTGCTGTCGTTTTCGACGTTTCCCCTCTTCACAGCGACTCTGGAACCGCTGGTGCTCAAGCGGCATGCGAACGCGCTTCAAGTGCTCGCGGCGCTGCTCGTGCTGCCCGGCGTCGTCTTGCTCGTCCCATCTCTCTCTCTTGCCAACTCCACGACCGCGGGCGTGTGCTGGGGGATCCTGGCTGGTGCGAGCTTCGCGCTGCTCTCGGTAACAAATCGGTGGCTTGGGCGCAGCTATCCGAGCCTCGTCATCAGTCTCTATCAGGATGGCGTCGCGGCGCTGGTGCTGCTGCCAACGCTCCTCATCGTGCCGCTCCGTGGCCTCTTCACGCTCCGTGACCTGGCGATTCTCCTTGCGCTGGGCGTGGTCTGTACCGCGCTCGCTCACACGCTCTTCATCGAGGCGATGCGTGGGGTGACTGCCCAACTGGCGAGCCTGTTTGCCGCGCTCGAACCAGTCTGGGGTATCTTGTTCGCCTTCGTGCTACTGGGTGAGATTCCGGCGAGCCGCACACTCATCGGCGGCGTTATCATTATTGGCGCGACGCTCCTGCCGGCAGGAGGTCATTTTCCTCGGCGCCAGACGGCAACACCTCGGCTGCGCCGCTGGCTGGGCCGTTACATGCCGCGCTCATCCTCCTCGCCATGAGGTGACGCCGCACTGTCAGATTGAGATGTAGGTGCTGTGTGGGCGGATTGAGCGTTTGGTGGCGCACCGGGGGTAAGTGCGAATGGGCGGCGGTGGCGGCGCGCATCGAGATGCGCAAGGTAGCCTTGCGTTGTTCGGATGTCGAAGTGCCCAAGCCAGCCGCGTACATGCTCCACTGACGCCGGTGGCCTACCGGCGATGTTGCTGCCCTCCAGCAGCGCGATGGCAGTGCTGTGACGCAGCGCATGCGGCGAGATCTGGCGGGTCTCGCCTGCGAGCAGAGAGTTGGGGCCGCTCCGCTCGCCGTCGGTTCGTTCAGTTCGTAGCGCCAGCCACTGTGTCTCCACACGATCCACGATGCTGCGGATGTGGGCAGCGGAGAGGCGGAGATAGGATCCCTTCGCCTGGAGCGCCAGGCGCCGTGTCTGCGAGAGAAAGAGCGGGGTTGCCCGATCTCGCGCGTCATCCCAGCGGCGCCCAGTAGATTTGACATATGCCAGGATCGTTTCGACCAGCGATGGCGCCAGTGGAAGTGTCCGGCCGCCGCGTTGGCCTTTCGTCTTCGCATCCGGCAGGATGAGCCACCATTCCTCCTCGCCGTTGCTCCACTCGCGAGCAAGGTCGCCTAGGTCCAGGCCCGCCAGCTCGATGGCCCGCAGGCCGGTGGCAAGCGCAAGCGCGATCAGGGCATAGTCGCGCTCAGCGGTCCGCTCGCCCGTGAGCCCGGACCGCGATTTCGGGAGCACGACCGGGGGTGGAGCAGGCAACGCTCCGTCGGGTTCGGCGCGAACGGCATCACCCAACGCATCCTCATCTTGCGCCAGGTCGCGTGCGGTGGTGCTGGGTTGCGCTCGGCGCGGCAGCGCGGCGGCCTTGAGGAACTGATCCCACTCCTGTTCGGCGAGTATTTGATATGGCCTGCGCCGCTCGATAGACAGGCGCCGGAGCGCGGCGCGGATGCGGTCGGGCGATAGATGCGGCAGCGCGCCGGATAGCGAGCAGTACACGAGAAATTGCCGAAGGGCGGTCAGTCGCACATTCACTGTTGCCGGCGCTAGTGGTGGGGGCACGCTTGACTGCGTGGCTTGGTCGTCAAGTGGCTCTGAGCCGTCGCCTTCAAGAGAGCCTGCTATAGGTGCGGGCAAGCGCGGGCTACTGTCTCCCGATGACGGTGTGTACGCCCGCTGCTCGTGCGGCGTCGCTCGCAGAGCCAGCGCACCGCGATATGCCAGCAGGAGATCGAACGTGAGCTCATCGAGATGCTGCGGCACGCCTGGCGTCTCGAAGAAGTAGCTGATGGCTTTCTCGTATTCACGCGGTGTGCGCCCAGGATTGAGCGACACCAGCCAGCGTACGAGGTCATGGCGCCACGACTGTGTCGCGTCTCCCGAAGATGTCCAGTCGGGGCCGGATTGCGATGATGCGGCACCCGGCAGCGCCAGGTTGTGGCTTGAATGTACGGAATCCCGCTCAAAAGGCCGCTCATAATCGGTCATGCACCCACCACTCGTTTAGCATGCAGCGTTTTATGGTTGCCACTGGCGCAGTGCCTCGATGGCGGCGATCAACTGCTGCCGTGTGAATGGTTTCGCGAGACGCCCAGCGGTAACGGGCATTTCTGGAGCCGAGAGCCGGGCGGTTGAGGACATGAGAATGATCTTATGGCCTGCTGCTCGGAGGCGCTCATCACGCTCAATTTCCTCACACAGACCCAATCCGCCCAGCACCGGCATGACAATATCCAATAGGAGAATATATGGGCCAGTGGCTGCCCGCAAGCGGCGTAGCGCCTCGCGGCCGTTGGCCGCAGTGGCGATGCGATAGCCGCGAGGCGCCAGCATGGTCACGATCATGTCGCGGATCGGGGCGCTATCGTCTACAGCCAGGATGGGTTCCAGGTAGACCATGCTAGAAAGCTCCTCCTGTCTCGTCGTGAGATCATGCTAGCACAGAATGGCGTTACTGGGTAGCCAGTTCTTTTGACCGGCTTTTTCAACGCTGGCTGCGTTTGTGCGTAGTCTTCGGCTATACGAAGTTTCAGCGCGCGTTATACTTCTTACGGGGCTCGTGCAGCACCCTAAACCTGATGGGACTGATCACGAGCTCGTGACTTTCACTTTTGCCAAGAGAGGTCCGCTATCCATATGGCTAAAGTCACCACTGGCACCGGCGACGCCGGATACACCGGATTGCTGGGCGACCAGCGCGTTCCCAAATATGATGCCCGGCCAGATACCTTCGGAACTATAGATGAAGCGACTTCCGCACTCGGCCTTGCTAGAGCAGAATGCGCCGATGTGCGCGTTCGCGATGTCATCCTGCATATGCAGAAGGATCTCTACGTGCTGATGGCAGAGCTAGCCACGCCGCCAGAAAACCTTGACGCGGTGGGAATGCGCATGACCAGCGAACACGTCAAATGGCTGGAAACTACCGAAGACGAGCTCAAAACCGAGGTCGAGATTCCCAATAAGTTCGTCATTCCAGGGGACTCTCTAGACGGTGCGGCCCTTGATCTGGCGCGCACGATCATCCGCCGAGCAGAGCGTATGACGGCGAAACTGCTGCATGAGGGCATCACCACGAACGCCGACACGGTTCGCTATCTCAACCGGCTCTCTGATGTCGTATTCATTCTGGCACGGTACCTCGAAGCAAAGCAAGGCGGAAGCACGCAGGCGTCGCGGGCATAGGTGGGTGGAGGCAGAAATGCATGGTAGGCAGCAGTACGTTGGCGGAGCAGGTGGGAGATGCGCCAGCGGGAGCCTATACGCTCGCGCTCCAGGTACGCAGCTATGAGGTGCTACGCAGTGGCAAAATTGCGCCCGCGACGCTCTTGCGCTACCTGGAGTATGTGGCAACAGAGGCGTCCGCGCACCTGGGGTTTGACCACACATGGTATGAGATGCACGGCTCCGCCTGGGTTGTGCGCGAGATGAGCTTTTCGCTGGCGCAACTACCTGGCATAGACGACGAGCTGATGCTGGCGACGTGGCTCTCGGACTACAAACGTGTGCAGGCGGTCCGAGAATACGCCGTGTGGAACAGGCGGACGGGCAAGCATGTGGCACGGGCGCGAGCGCGGTGGGCGTATATTGATCGCTATCGGGCCACACCGATGCGAATACACGATGAGCTGCTCGCGCGCTTCCCGTTACTGGGACATGCGATGCGAAACTTCACTACTAGACCAGGCAGTAGGCTGAAGCAGGATGAACCCGGGCGGCAGACTGAGCTGGTCGCGCGAGAGTATGAAGCGGACACACAGCAACATGTGAACAACTGCACCTACGTGGACTGGCTGTATGAAGAGCTGCACGCTGCGCTGGCGACCGCTTCGGAGCTCGCGGCAGGGCGAGTCGCCCTGCCGCGCCGCTACACCATCGAGTACGCGCGGCCAACACTACCTGGCGATGGCGTGCGGATTGAGACCTCCATCGCTACGTTGGGCAGCCGAATGCTCGCGGCCTCGCAGGAGATTGTCAATCTCGCGACGGGCGCAACGACGGTGAGGGCGTTCTCGGAGCATCTGCTGGTCCCACATGGAGCCGGCTAGCCCGCCACTCGCGCACCGGCTTAAAGCGGGCGAGCTGCCATTATGCATCCTGCTTCGGCGGTGCTACTTTGCCGCGACGTGGCGGG
Source organism: Ktedonobacterales bacterium (assembly GCA_035310125.1). Lineage (GTDB taxonomy): Bacteria > Chloroflexota > Ktedonobacteria > Ktedonobacterales > JADMIN01 > DATGEP01. Next base: position 19,842 of record DATGEP010000325.1, on the reverse strand, counting down.
CGTTTCGTGGCTCCCGTGGCCGCTTTCGAGTGCGGCCTGGATCGAATGGAAAGTGGCTTACCGGCCTGGAAGATCACCGTCGAAAGCGGAGGAAGTGTGAGCGCGATGGACTGCTCGTGTCCGTGCATTGGTACGGGGCTGGCGTCCACACCGCCGAGGTTGCCGAGATTGCCGCCACCATATACGCCGGCATCTGAGTTCAAAATCTCCTCATAGCGGCTGAGACTTGGCACACCGACGCGATATTCGTAGCGCGGCACCGGCGTGAAGTTGCAGACGATCACGAGCGGGTCGCGCCGCTCCTTGCCAAAGCGCATAAACGCAATGACGCTATTGGCGGTATCGGAGCCGTCAATCCACGCGAATCCTTCGGCGCTGAAATCGCCCTCGTAGAGCGCTGGATGCGCGCGCATCAGGCTGTTCAAGTCGCGGATGAGACTGCGCAGCTGCTCGTGGCGGGTCGAATCGGGCGTAGACGGATCGAGGAGATACCAGTCAAGGAATCCGGCAAAGTTCCACTCGGACCACTGGCCAAACTCACCACCCATGAAGAGCAGCTTCTTGCCAGGATGGGCGTACATGAAGGTGTAGAGCGCCCGCAGGTTGGCGAACTTCTGCCACACATCGCCGGGCATCTTGTTGAGCAGCGATCCTTTGATGTGAACGACTTCGTCATGCGAGAAGGGGAGAATAAACTTCTCAGAAAAGGCGTACACGAACGAGAACGTCAGCTCACTGTGGTGAAAACTGCGGTGAATTGGCTCGTACTTCATGTACTCCAGGATGTCATGCATCCAGCCCATATTCCATTTGAGCGAAAAGCCCAAACCGCCTTCTGAGACAGGCGCTGTGACATAGGGCCAGGCGGTGGATTCTTCAGCGATCATGACGGCATGCGCGTCGCGCTCGTGGATAATGGCATTGCACTCGCGCAGAAAACTCACCGCGTCGAGGTTTTCGCGACCACCATAGCGATTGGGCAACCATTCGCCTGATTTACGCGAGTAGTCGAGGTACAGCATGGAGGCGACGGCGTCTACGCGCAAGCCGTCAATGTGATACTGCTCCAACCAGAAGACAGCGTTGGAAATGAGGAAGTTACGCACTTCGTTGCGGCCGAAGTTGAAGACGAGCGTGCCCCAATCACGCTGTTCGCCGCGGCGTGGATCCTCGTGCTCGTAGAGGTGGGTGCCATCGAAGAAAGCCAGGCCATGCTGGTCTTTCGGGAAATGGGCGGGTACCCAATCCAGCAGGACGCCGATATCATGTTGGTGACAGAAGTCCACGAAATACATGAAGTCCTGCGGCGTCCCAAAACGACTGGTAGGGGCGAAGTATCCCGTGACCTGGTAACCCCAGGAGCCGTCGAATGGATGCTCGGCAATGGGCATAAGCTCGATGTGGGTGTAGCCGAGATCCCTGACGTATGGGACGAGCTGGTGGGCGAGGTCACGATACGTTACATTGTGCGCGCCGGAACTGGATGCCGGTTTCCATGAGCCTGGATGGATTTCGTAGACGCTCATCGGGGCGTCGGGCGCGTTGCGTTGCAGCCGCTGGCGCAGCCATTCGTCATCGCCCCAGGTATAGCCGCCGAGATCCCACACGCGCGAGGCCGTGCCAGGCCGCACTTCCGCGGCGAAGGCGAAAGGATCAGCCTTGAGGACGCGATAGTCATGGCTCCAGGACAAGATGGCGTACTTGTAGAGCGCGCCGGGAACAATGCCCGGTAGAAACAGCTCCCACACGCCATTGGAGCGCAGCCGCATCGGGTTGATGCGCTCGTCCCAGCCATTGAAATCGCCGACGACACTGACACGCCGAGCGTTTGGCGCCCACACAGCGAAGACGACTCCCGCGATACCGTTGACGACACGCGGGTGCGCTCCCAAACGCTTATAGAGATCCTGATGCTTGCCTTCGGCCATGAGATGAATATCGTAATCCGACAAGAGCGGTGGGAATGCGTAGGGATCCGCGACGCGCTCGACAACACCCGAGAAGCGCTCAATTTCCAACTGGTAGGGATAGGCGACGTCACTTGGCACGACGAGGCTAAACAGGCCGGCAGGGTGTGTCTGGCGCATGGGCAGCGTGTCGGGTCGTGGCTTGGCATGGCCATCCTTGCCAGCGAGCGCCGCCTCCGGCTCCACAATGATTGTTACGCGATGAGCGCCAGGGATGAAGGCGCGAACAATCCAAAGATGCACGCCATCGCGCGAAACAACACGAGACCCCAGGACGTCGAACGGGGCGCCATGCCTACCGTTGACCAGGGCATCAATGGCGCCCTGATCCAGTGAATCGGCGTACCCGGCGGTCGGGCCGGCGGAGGCTGGCGTGTTCATCGTGGAGTCCTTTTAGGAGGCGCCGGCCGCCTGAGAAAGCTCAGGGTGGTACTTGCGATAGTAGCGCGCGTACCCCTGAGCGCTCATGAGATAGTTGGTGGCGAGCTCGTAGCGGCGAACGGCAATCTCGTCCATACCATGCGAGGCGCGAGCAACCTGAGCATCGGCATGCGTAGCGAGTATGCTAGCGAGCGTTGCATCGGGTGCGTTGTCACGAATTGCCGGTAATAGCAGCTCGCCCCATTCAGCAAGATGATGGCGCAGCTGTGCAAAGTGCTCCGGCACACCGGTGGCCGGGCCAAAGTGCGGGAGGAAAAGCCGAACAGCGTCGAGGGCGGCAAGCCGGTCTAAACTGGCGTTCCAATCTTCGAGGCTGAGGTCCGGCGGAGGAGTCGGCGGGCGCACAAAGTCCATCCCCTGGAGCCGAACACCGGCGACATCGCCGGTGAAAATCTCGCGGCGGGCGGCATCGTGAAAGGCGAGGTGATGGACGGCATGGCCAGGTGTGTAGAGCGCCGTAAGCGTCCGCGACCCGACCCGCAGCACGGCGCCGTCGTCAAGACGTGTGATGCGGCCGGCGGGCACCGGCTCCATCTCGCCCCAGAGCTGGCGCATGCGGTCGCCGTAGATGCGGGTGGCGCTGCTAATCAGCTTTGTGGGGTCTATCAGGTGCGGCGCGCCGATGCGGTGGACGTATACATGCGCACGGGGAAGCAGGCGCGTCAGGATGCCTGATGCCCCGGCATGATCGAGGTGGACGTGGGTGAGCACGAGATGCTGGATCTGCTCAGGGTCGAAACCGGACTCGCGCACGCCCGCCAGAAGCTGATTGACGGAGGCGCCGGAGCCGACATCCACCAGCGCGAGGCCGTCGGGACCAGTCAGGAGATAGCTGGCAATGACGCCTGGCTCGCCCTGATACATGGTATCGAGAAGCCAGAGGTCATCGGCGATCTGGGTCGCAAGTCGCTTGTCGGAATCTTCCACACGAAACCTCTTCCCAGGTGAAGCTTTGTCCCTTCGCGGCAATACGCGGTCGCACGCTGTGGTCGTAGGTGCCGGCGTGGCGCGTGCGCATGTCTCATCAGCCGTGTCCGCACCTCATCGTAGCATGGAGCTTTCTGAGGTAGCAAGGCAAATGAGGCGGTTGCCGATTCTGCCGGAATTCGAGATCCGCTCGACATAGCGCATGTCGCGCGTGCCGCGCACGGGGAGGCGGTTGCCGATTCTGCCGGAATTCGAGATTCGTGCGCAGCGGCGGTTGCCGATTCTGCCGGAATTCGAGATCTGGGTGATGCGTCTGGCTGAACGTGACGAAACCACTTTCGCTCATTACGATGCTCACCTTCATAATTCACCCCGTATGCTGGCTGATACAGCATATGATGCGGAACGAGCGAGGGGAACGGACAGATGCAGCCAGGTGCGGTCACGAGTTGAGGGGGCACGATGTGCGCGACACGGGTTAGGCTGGAAGCGCCACTGTAGCCTCACCTGATGATCTGAGCCGCGAGCGCACCGTACGACTTCATCACCAACAGGAGGCCACCGTATGGGCCGCCGGGTGTCGGTTCGGAGGCAGACGTCCGGCGGATGCTCCGACGCAGCCGCGCACGCATGCCAGTACCCAGGCCACCAATTACCAGCCGGCTATTTCGACCCGCGTTTTCCTTGCGGATGTGACCAAACTGTGATATGCTCCGAAAAGTGTGCCATGTGCGGGGTGTTCGCGCGCGGCACTACGGTGAAGTGATGGATTCGTACGGCGGTATCGCTGATTGGCGGCATGTTGTCGCCGCTTCGAGAGGACTTTTTCGTGATTGAGACATCCGACACGCCAACATCTCGGTCCGCCGCCGCGCGGTGGACGTTCTATCGCCGGCTCGGCCTTTTGCTGCGCACACATCTGAGCGACGAGGGCACGACGCTCTCGCTGTTCGAGGTGGCCGCTCGTACCCACGGGCGGGTGTCGGTCACACAGCTCGTAGACTTGCTGGAGCAAGGCGCACTGGCACAACCTGATCCGGTGCAGTGCGTGCTGCTGGCGCAGGCGTTCGACGTGGACCCCGACTTTTTCGTCACTGACGAAGCGGTAGAGGAGTACATCACGGGCATCCGCGCCGCGTATGCGCGGCTGGGCCTGACTGGCGCCGCGCCGCTTCAGGAGCAGGCGTACGCAGTGTCGCAGCGCCGCGCCGCTGAATTGGAACGCGTCAGCTAGAGAGGTCTGGCAGGTATCTGCCGCTGACCCACGCACCCGGCAGTCAGGATGAAGGCCGCGCAGACTTGTATCTCAACGATATGAGTCCGCGCGGCCTTTCGTTACGCCGCCATCACTGCCTGATACCGCGGCAGTGACAGAAAAGAGGGTACATCAAGCGATTACATCATGCTGGCTCGTTACTGCGGCTGCCGCGCCTCGTTGGGTGGATTGGACAGTCCTTTTGCATGACCGACGTTGCCCGCGCCGTCTCGCTCGCGCGATTACCCTACGCTCGGCTCGCGCAGGAAAAGGAGACGGGTATGCCAGATTCATCGGATACGCGGGGCTCCCACGAGCCGGAAACGCCGGCAACGTATCGCGGGAGCCTGAGCCTCCTGGCAACCTTCGTGATGTGTTTGACCTTCCTGTGGGTCGTGTCATTGGAACGCCCTGCCGTTGAGACGGCGCTGCATGAGCTCGCAGCGGGACCAGGACAGCTCTCACATTCGAACATTGCCGTGCTCGCGCAGGTTGCCGGTGTACCTATTCTCAGCGCCATCGTGGCATATATCATCGCGGCACGGGCGATCCAACTGGTACGTATCAATCTCTACCGAGGCTCGCTGCATCGAGCTATGGGGGACTGGCTACGAACCAGCGCTCCACTGCGGGAAGCGGGCATCCGGCTTACGGGAACCGCCTACGACAGCAGCGGTAGGCCAGCTGGCGGCCAGGATCGGTTCCTGGACAGCGCGCCAGAGGGAGGGCGTTCGCTGCTGGTCCTGGGTGTCGAGGGGGCGGGCAAGACCGTGCTGGCGCGGACCCTGGCATTCGAGCTGACGCGCAAGCGCGCGCTAGTCCCACTCTATATGCGGCGTGCGGCGCTGCCTATCCTGGTTGAGTGTGCCGCGCTGAGCGACGCCGCGCTGTTCAACCAGTCTGCATTCATCCAGATCCTGCGGCACCAGATGCGTGTATTCGGCACGAAAGGCATAGTCGCCCGCTTGCCTCGCATGCTGCGGCGTGGCCGCATCCTGCTGGTCTGCGATGGATTGGATGAGCTGGCCGCTTCCGATCGCACCAGGATATGCAAGCTAGTGGCGGATATGGTGACGACGTATCAGGGACACACGGCGGCCATTCTCACCTGTGATCTCCATACGTATGAGAGCGAGCGGCGCAGCATGTCCCCATTGAAAGCGCTCGACCGGGTGTTGATCAACGAGGTGAAGACGGACGATGCGATCGAGGCGCTTCGGAAACGACCGGCAGCCGGCGGGCCGCGACACCTCCCGACGAGCGACCTGCGACGAGCGCTGGAGAGCCACAACCTCACGAACTGCATTCACAATCCGGCGGTATTTGCTGCCCTGCTGGCCATACACCAGGAGCCGGATGCGTGGCCATTCGGACGCGGAGAACTGCTACGCGCCTATGCGCGAGCGATGTGCGCAGTAGAATCCAGCGATAGCGCCCACATTGATCGAAGCGCGCTGCTGCTCGGCGCGCTCGCGGTGTCGTTGCGGGTCGCCGGCTCACGCACAATCAGGATTCCCAGAGCACGCAGCATCGGTCGTGTCGTCGTAGACATGCTGGAAGCTGCGCCACCACTCACGCCGACCGAGCTGCAAGTGGAATCGCTGCTGATCGCAAGTCCCGAAGAGGCGGAGACGATCTGCCAGTCCGCTGTGAAGCAGGGTATTCTCATGTATTCGACGGACGGCACCAGCATCTCATTTGCGAACTCCGTGCTGGAGGCAGCATTCGCCGCATGCTGGCTGGACATGATGGATGACGGATTGGGCCGAGTGAATGCGGAGCTGCTGCACTCACGCTGGACATTGCCGGTCGTCTTGTGGGCAGGAGCGCAGACGAATCCCGCCGATCTGGCGGCACGACTCTACCGGCTCGCGGATTCGCCGGAGAGTACGGCGACCCGCGCCGGGTTAGCCACGCGGGAAGCGGTACAGCCAGCGACACTGGCGTTGGCGCTGGCCGCACTCTGCGAAGGTCTTGCCGGCATGCTGGCACGTGAAGCCGTGTCGCCAGCCGGCAGCCAGCACGCGATTGATGTGCCGCAACAACATTTACGCGACCGGCTCGACGAGCTGCAACGACTGGCGCAGAGTCCCGAAGAAGATGATCGGCTGGTGCAGGCGCTCGCACAGGTGGAACGCCAGACTGGTCCGGATTTCGTACACGGCATCGCCTATCTCGCGCGGATGCCGAGGCTCAGCCGGCTCGTTCGGGCGCAGCTCACGGTATTGCTTGGGCTGATCGCGTCGCCAGTCGCGGTGGCAAGCATCGTGGAGCTGTTGGACGAACCTGACCCGGTGATGCGCCAGGCGGTGAATGCAGCGGTGATTTTAGCGGGCGCTGCTTGCCTGGAGCCACTTCAAGCGGCATTACGCAGTCGTAGCGACCGGGTGCGGGCGCGAGCGGAAGAAGCGCTGGCGCTGTTGGGTGATGACGCGACTGATGCCGCGATACGAAGTTTGGGCAGCACCAATCCAGAGCAACGCGCCAGCGCGGCGCGCACCCTGGGCAGGCTGAGCGCGGAGCGAGCGTGCGATGCGTTGATTCTCCGGCTGGATGATGGCGAGAGCGTCGTGCGAGTGGCAGCGGCACGTGCGCTGGGGCAGATCGCGAGCGGGCAGGCGCTGGTGGCGCTGGAGCAGCACGTGTCCAGCGCGGATGTCGCGCTGCGAGTCGCACTTGCCGAAGCGCTCGAACAGGGTCACGACATCGGATCACTTCAGGCGCTCTTGCAGCTGCTCAACGACGCGGATGCGGTGGTGCGCACGGCCGCGGCAAACGCGCTTGGGGTGCTGGGTGACGAGCGCGCGGTGGTGCCGCTTCAGGAGCACCGGGATGATGCTGATCCGTGGGCGCAGCGAGCAGTAGTGCTGGCGCTGAGACGAATGGGCAGGACAACCGGCTAACAGACGAGCGGTTTTAAATGTAGCGACCGGCATGGTGAGCGGGCAGAGGACCAGCACCGCCAGGGAGATTATCGAGCCACCCATGCTCAGGATGCACGGGTAGCTCAAAGTGGTGTCCATCGTCAACCGTAAGATAGGGCAGCAAGTGGCCCTGGATCGCTTCACGATGACGGACGCGCTCGCGGTTGGCGGCGGCAAGCTCGCGAAGGGCGCGCAACCCTTCAAGGGGATCGTCGAGGAAGCTATGCAGTGCGGTTGACGCATGCGAATGCTCGCGCCAGAGTGTCAGGCGCAGATCGCGGGCAGACACAGGATCGAGCACACCAACGTTGATCTCCGCATCGGTCGCCATGCCTCTGCTATTGAGGTTGGCAGAGCCGACGGTCCAGAAGGAATCATCCACAATCGCAACTTTGGCGTGCGTGTACACCGGCCGGTAGAAAATGCCACCGTGAAGGTTCTCATCCGGCTCGCAATTGCCGAGGGTGAAGACGGAAACGCTGGCGGAGTCACCCGCCTCAGCGGCGCGCTGGCGCAGCCATTCTATGCCGCCATCGGTAAAGCGCCGCCCGCAATTGGGATGGTCGGGAAGCGTGAACGCGAGCTGGACGCCACGAGCGAGCGCGCCGCCCATTGCATCGAGCAGCTCCTGGACATCCGGACTCTTGCCGCCCCAGGAGAGCGTATCCAGCCCGCGGAAGACTTCAGGCCAAAGATACTGATTCTCGAAGTACACATACCGTCGAGCTTGCGCCAGCGCATTGATGTAGAGCTGCTTGATGGTTGTAATGCCGTGTGGGGCAAACGCGTAGGTGTGTGGTGGGATCGTGCGCACGACTTGAGCGGGAACACCGCCGGATGCGAAGGAGGCAGCACCGATGGGCAGCTCGCTGGGCCAGTCAGCAGCGACGTGCCGGCGCGCAACCTCGGTCCAACGCTGCGCGATATTGCGCTGAATGTCGCCAACCACGGGGCCGCGCAGGCGTACATGCACATCGTGCCAGGGATGTGCCGCGGGCCGGCGCTCAGTGACACGATCAGGTGAGGAGCATGCATGTCCGTGGGTGTCCCAGCGGTCATAATCGCCGCCGTATTGTACGGTGAGATCTACCCCCCCGACGAAAGCGGTATGGCCATCAACAACGCAGCATTTTTGATGAAGAGATTGGGTGAGGTGCCGGACGTCGCGACTGCTATCGTCGAGAAGACAATCCACTCCGGCAGCGGCGAGCAGGTCGCGTTGCTGCGCGGGGTCGTTGGTGATGTGGCTGCCGAGGTGGAAGGCATCCCAGAGGAGCACTCCGACTCGCACGCCACGGCGGGCCGCGAAGCCGAGCACATCTACCACACGCAGGCTATTAGCGTTCCACAGCGCGAGCGCTTCATCGTCCAGACCGTCCTCGCGCAGGCTTGCGAGCAGCTCACGCTGGCGAGGGCTGTCGTCGGCGCCGAGCCGCACGTCATCGCCGCGCACCATCGGCAGCTCGACGTGGATATCCCAGCCCGCCAGCAAGATGTACTGCCGCGCGCTGAGGAATGCGCGGCACATCGCCAGCATGGCGGCATGCCCATCCACAAGCGGCATCGCTTCGCACCCTTCGCGAACGGGTGTGTCGCCGGCTGCCCACCAGGCCGCTGGGTCAAGCGCAGCCGTATATTGATTTACCACTGATGCCCTTCTTCCAGCACGGAGAACGATTGGAACCACTCCTGAATGGCCCGCGCGCCAGATGCAATGCGGCGGCGCGAGCGTAATGGCGACATGACATTATGAGTCAGGCGCCGCTCAACCGGTGACGGCGCCAAGAGAATAGACGGCAATTGGCTTGCCAGGAATGGCGACAATGAGCGCGGATGGCGTGACTGACCACGCGACCGAGCCAATATTTAACGCTGCGCAGACGCCTGTAAGCTGGCTGACGATGCGGCCCACAGCGATATCGTACACGTCGAGCGCGGCGGGGCTGGCCGCGCGGTCGCAGGACGCCAGATAGTGACCGTCCGGCGAGAACCAGACAAGGACGTCGCCATGGCCGCTCGTGGCGATATCGCTGGCAAGACTGCCGACAACCGCATCAGGAACCGCGGTCTTGCTCGCGGACGAGGTGCCAGCCGTCGCGGAGGGCGACGGCGTGCTCGTCAGCTTCGGAGCCGGCACGGCCACAGGGCGGCTCACGCTCGCCCAGAGCAAGAAATGCCCATCCGGCGACCAGGAGAGCAGCGCCTCATGTTTGCTGACGTCTGAGCCGCTGACGCCGACGAGCGCTCCACCAGTACCGTCCGCGTAGAGATGAGTGCCTTCCGTGCGCCAGAGATCAATCTGTTGCCCGCCAGAGGTCGTCACTGGCGACCCGGCACCAGCAGCGGGCGCTACGATGCTGAGCGATCCTGTAGGGCTCCAGCGGAGCAGTGAGCTGCTGGCGAACGCCGTGGCTGAATCTGGCTCTTGCTGAAGCGATCCGGCCTGCGCGTCATACACACGAAGGGCGGGCGCGGCAGGCAGTGTGAGTGTCCAGGCAGGCGTGGCGGCGGGCGGCACCCAGACACCGACCAGCGAACCGTCCGCGGCGGCGAGGGTTTTGCCATCCGGCGACCAGGCAAGGACACCAGGAGCGACCTGGCCGGGCCATGAAAGGGCAGCGCCCGCCTTGCCGGTGGCGGCAGTCCATAGGGTCACGACAGGGCTGGCGCCGTTGAGCGAGGCTGCCGCCAGGGTCTTGCCGTCCGGCGAGAGCGCGAGGGCATCGGTATTCGCGGAGGCCGCGCCGTATGTCAGGCTTGCGGTAAGCGGCAACGGCGTGGCAGTCGCGGTGGGGGTTGCGGCAACACGAGGCGAATGACCGGCAAAGAGCGAGCCAAGCGGCGATCCAGAGCCGCGTGACAGCTCATAGACGCCAACCTGAAGAATGGCGATGATGGCGAGGAAGATGATGACGCCGCGCACTTTGCCAGTGAGTCGCTGCTTGGTGGGACGCACTCTGCGCAGCCGACGCGCGACGTCGCGTTTCTCGGTCGCGGCGTGGCTCAGGCCCTGTCGCTGGCAGATCGCACACTCACGGATGTGCGCCTCGACGGCAGCGTTCAGCTGCGGAGCGAGCCGTCCAAAGTGGTACTCGACGAGATACTGTACGGCTTCATCATGGCGAAGCTTAGGTACAGCTCCCCGTGCATCTCTACGACGATTCACATGCCCCCCAACCCGGCATCTGCAACAGCCTGGCCATGTATTCAACGGACCCACCATAGAGTAACGGGAACGGCGCCTGCCGTCAAGCGGACCAATCTCGAAACGGCTCGGCAGCGCGGTGCCGTCACCGCGCGTGAGGCGTGAGGACGCCGCCGTTTCCACGGCGCAGGTGCTGGGCGCGCGAACGGCACCATGACACGTTGCTCACCGCACATCACAGGTGATCACGGTCAGAAGTCCCAACATGCTTGCGAATCAGACGGGCATGCACTTATACTTTGCCAGCGCGAAAACGCCAGACACCGAGGTCAGGGTACACATCTATGGATCCGCTACAGAATCCCAGCAGCAGACCGCTCTCAGCGGGCCGATCCAGCGCGTCCACACCGCTGATGGAGGTGCAAATATACCGGCCCAGTCCATATCTGGCGCTGGCGATTCTTGTTGTGCCGGTGGTGGCGGCGCTGGCCGGGGCGGCCATCTCGCTGAACGCGACCGGAGCTATCCCCGCGTGGCTGCCTTTTATTCTGCTCATCTGGCTCCCTGGACTGCCACTGGTGTGGATGACCATGCAGAGCGTGCGGACAAGCTCGTATGGCATAGCGGCTGGGCTTCCCTGGCGGACCTGGGACGATATTCCCTGGTCGCTGGTTGAGCGCGCTGAGCAGCGGGGCGTCATGCTGCGAATCACCGGAAGCGACGGGCATAAATTGGCGCTGGCTCCTATTCTGCTGCGAGACGGAAAGCGGCTCAAACGCCAGCTCGTGATGCGGTTGCCCACTCAGGTGCTGGCGGGCGCGCTGGTGCAAGAGGCACAACAATTCATCGGGGGAGGCGTCTTCACGACAGCGGAGGGTGGCCTCTCGGGTACGCTCCGCGCCCAACCGCAAAAAGTCTGGCGCGCCGCACTGGTCGGTGGGATGCTGGTTGCGCTGGCGTGTGCGGCGCTGGCGCTCCTCGAACTCCCATTGGGGCCAGCCATCCCGCTGGCTGTCGCAGCAGTCGTCATTGCGGGCGCCGCTGTGCGCGCACTCATCTGGACGAGCCAGGAGATATTGCTAAACGAGAAAGGTATCAGCGTCATCTGGCGACTTACCGGCCGCTCGCAAGAGATGCTGTGGACAAGCGTGGATCTCGTCGAGCATGCGTCATGGGAAACGCTCTTACGGCTGCGGGGCAAGCAACGCCTGCGCTGCGCGGGTCCGGCGCTGATGGCGCGGTCGGAGCGCAATCTCATGCGCGCTTTTCTGCACGAGTATTGTGGGAACCGTGACGTGCCCATCGTCCATCGAAAATGGCTGATTTAGCGAGCAAGTGTCGCAGCCAGCACATGGGCCGGACGTGCGGCGGCGATTCCAGATGTGGGTCGCATTCTTGATGCGCCGGTCGTGCGGCGGAGACGCGAAGGCAGGATGCCCTCTTCTTCGCGATACTTGGCAATCGTGCGGCGGGCGATGATAAAGCCATCGCCTTCCAGGAGATGCGCGAGCTGCTCATCACTGTAGGGCCGGCGCGGATTCTCAGCGGCTATCAGCTCACGCAGAGCCTTCTTGACTGGCAAGGACGAGTCAAAGAAGTCATCGAAGGGGACCACACGGCCATTGGGCAGAAGCACGAATTTGCCATCGGTCGCGCGACTCACGGTGGATTCATGCAGGCCAACGTGACGAGCTACGTCGGCGCGAGTCAGCGGCTTGAGAGCGCTCTGGCCTTCGATGAGGAAGTCGCGCTGGAACTCGATGAGGGCATCGGAAACGCGCTGCATGGTATCCCACCGCTGCTTGAGCGCAGCGATGAAGGACTGCGCTTGCTCGACATAGCCGCGAATGTGCAGCTTTTCGTCGGCGGTACCGCCGACCTCGACGATATGTTTGCGCGCCCAGATATATTCTCGGTTCACATGGAGGTCGTAGCGCTGGCGCTCCACGACCTCAGCTTCGAAACCGCTGCCGCGCTGGCGAATGACTACATCCGGGCGCACACGGGCGGCGGCGTTGGATATCTCACCGAGGTCGGGATCGAAGCCATGTGCGGGGAATGGATTCAGAGTATCGCGGATGAATTCCCACTCGGTCTCAATGGCTCGCGGCGTCTCCCCAAGGAGGCGAGCCACCTCGCGGAAATGGCGGTAGGCGAGATCGTGCATGTGCTCGCGTACCAAAACCTCGGCCAGCGGTCGCGCATTCCCCGCCTCACGCAGGCGGCGAAGCTGGATCAGCAGGCACTCGCGAGCGCCACGCGCGCCGAGTCCAGCGGGGTCCATGCGCTGAAGCGCGGCCAAAACACTTGCCACGCGCGCGGTGTCTACATTCAACGCATCGGCAGTATCTTCGACGACACTGGCTGGGAGGTAGCCATGATGGTCGAGACTACCCACAAGGTATTCGGCAATGACGTCATCGCCAGCGGGAATGGACGCGCACAGCAGCTGTAGGAGGCCATCGCCGCGTCCCGTATTCGAGGCGACGCGCAACATCGGATCAGTGCCGTCGTCATCGTATGGGCCAGTGAGACCAGAATAAGTTCCAGCGGGATCACTTGAGGCGTCACGGGCGCCCGCGGGCGCCATGCCGCAGACGGGACAGTGATGGCCGGGGGCGTCGAGACCCGCACCGCAGTAATGGCAGCTCTCGCGCTCATCACCATCAAGGGCGGGGTTGGTGTCGCGTTCGCGGGCGATGGCAGCGGAAAGTTCCTGACTGGGCATTTGCAGCAAGCGGACCGCGACGATCTGCCGATGTGAGATCACGGACGTCTGCTGCGGCATCAGCACGGTGTCAATGCGCAAGTCCATCACTTCCATTGTCATCCTCTCTCCACCGTCATACGGTGAGCTCGACGGCACAGTGACTGCGATTGGAATGTGGCAGTTTGGGACCGGCAGTCAGGCGCCGGAGGCTGCCGACGCACTCTAACGCAAATCGCGTGCCGATTGTCGGTGACCGATTGACGTGCCCTGAATCTGATTGCAGAATACGTGACAGGAAAACCCTTGAATTCTCGAATCGCTGGTTATCGCGAGGTATGTCGGCATGGCATCTATGATGGCTATTCCGCTCGTAGTGGGCTCGGCATCGGGCGTCCTGGTTGTGCTTGCCCTGGCATCCATCGTGTTTCTCTGCACGGTGCTGATCGCGGCCGCACTGATGCTGCGCAACAAGTGGGATGATATCGGCGACCGGCATTCGCGGCGTCCGTGACCACTGTCACCAAGTCATCACACCGAAAGTATGTGTCGCACCTCAAGTGGAGAACGCCGTGTCGCGGGACTCGCCAGCCACTCCCGCAGGCGGGCGCCCACCTTGGTGGGACGGGCCGCCCGCGCGACGAGGCGGCTCAACGGCGGCAACGGCGTCTCCGCGCTCACCCGAGCCGCAGCCAATGCAACCAGCCAGCGCTCACGCAACGCATAGCGGTCACCCATGAATGTTCCGTCTGATGGTGCATAAGCACCAGTCTGGGCGAGCGCGAGACCCTCCGGTGGCAACAGGAGTCGCAGATCGTGGAGGGGCACTGGATGCACAGCAGCCAGCGCTCGCACCTCGGTAGATGAATCGCGGGTGTGTTCCGGCGGGACGGGAATGAGCTGAACAAATTGCGAGAACGCTTGATTCTCGGGTCGCGCAAGGAGGCTGGCCAGCGCATCGGCGCCCTGGTTATCGCGTGGCGCGACGAGCACATGAGCGAGTCCGAACAGCTCACGTAGCGCGCTGTCGCGGTCGTCATAGTAGTGCGGATCGAAGATTTGGAGGATCTTATCGAAACCAATGAGGACGAATAATGCTGTATCTGTCGTGAGACAGCGACGCAGCGCCTCGGCCTCTTGCACATAGAGTCCGCGATTGATGATGGCCACGGTATCAGAGGCTGAGGTGCGCACAAATGCATCCAGCTGCGCCAAGCGGTCGGGAACGGAGGCACGCTGGACCCGCTCTTTGTCCACCGTGGCGCTGGAGATCACCCAGACGATGGCATCCAGCGCGGCGACCTGGCGCGCGGCTTCGGCGACGGCAAGATGCGCGCGGGTGAGCGGGTTGAATGAGCCAGCGAACAACCCAACACGCCGCGTACTGAGTAGCGGCCGGTGAGTAGAGATGATATGCACGGCAGGCAGGCCGTCTCCGTCTATAGTGGTGACGAGACGGTGCAGCTTCAGCAGCATGCTCGTATCATCGAGGAGCGCGTGCGCGGTCCGGACGCGATTAGAATGAGAAAAGGCGCGTTGTGCGGGACTCATACCGATGCCTCAACCACCATTCCGCTTTTCACCTACTCAGCGAAGCCAAAACGCGAGCCGCCGCGGGCAGTGATGTGGCGGGACTGAATACACACGTCTGGTTACCGCGTGATACCGCGTGATACCGCGTAAGGTACACGTGACTTCCTGTGGAATAATACACTGTATGCCGGCGAGGGTCGCTGCAGGCGCAAGAAAGGGGCGATATGGCTTACGAATTCGCGGCGGTGGTACTGGCAGCGGGACGCAGCTCGCGCATGGGTGATCATAAGCTGCTGCTGCCGCTCGGCGGACAGCCGCTGGCCGGATACGCAATCAAGGCCGCGCTCGCAAGCCGGGCGCAGCATGTTCTCGTCGTGCTGGGATACGAGGCGGAGAAGCTACGCGCAGCGCTGCCACCAGGAACATACCAGGTCGTCGAGAATGCGCACTACGCCGCGGGAATGGCGACGTCGCTGCGCGCAGGAATCGCGGCAGTTCCAGGGAACGCGGCGGGCGCAATCATACTCCTCGCCGATCAGCCGCTACTCACGGCCGCCCATGTGAATCTCCTTCTCGCCGAAACGGAAACGGCGCCGGATGCCATTGTAGCAGCGAGTTATGACGGGCGACGCGGCAATCCGGTGTACTTTCCGCGCTCGCTCTTTGGAGAGGTATTGACCATCGAGGGAGATGAAGGCGGCCGATCTATCATCGAGCGCCACTCCGAGCGACTGCGGCTGGTGGCGCTTGAGCCCGTAGAGGCGACGCTGGACGTGGACCGGCCTGGCGAGTATGAAGCACTGGTCGCAAACTGGGAGCGTTACTCCAGAATGGGAAGCGATTGATGCGCGCGCCAAATCTGGAGGTTGGCATCGCTGGCCGTGGGAACGTACGAGCGCAGCAGAGTGGCGCCCCCGGCTGCCAGCACATATTCGCCCGTACTGGCGGGCACGACGGCGGTATCGCCCCGCGACATCGTCAGATCACCACCGAATGATCGCAGCTCGCATGTCCCGTCGAGCACAGTCAGAATGTGGCAGCTCGTCCCATCGGTGAACGCGCCAGCCGCGCCAGTGAGTCGCAGCTCCTCCTCGACAAAGTAGTGACAGGCAACGAGGACTTGCCGCGCGCCGGCATTGCCGGGCATCGCTACTGATACGGGCGTCACACGCTCGACCTCCATGCGGCCATACCGCATGACATCAAGCCCCTTTTCCACGTGCAGCTCACGCGGAGCTCCATCGGGCTGAAGGCGGCCATAGTCATAGAGGCGATAGGTGACATCTGAGTATTCCTGAAGCTCATAGAGGATGATGCCGGCGCCAATGGCATGCACTGTGCCCGCTGGCACGAAGATGACGTCGCCCGCGCGGGCCTCGAAGGTGTACAGCATGTCTTCGAGGCGAGTTTCGGCGATGGCCTGGCGCACTTCATCCCTGGTGGAGTCGCGAGCGAGGCCATAGACAAGCTTTGCGCCTGGATCGGCGTGCAGGATGTACCATGTTTCCGTCTTGCCGAGCTTGCCATTTTCGTGTGCGGCGGCATAGTCATCGTTCGGATGAACTTGTACAGAGAGCGGCTGCTGTGCGTCAATGAATTTCGTGAGCAGCGGAAAGCGGTTGCCGAAGATCGCAACCGCGCGGGAACCAATGAGATGTTCCCCGAACAGGGCGACAACCTCACCGAGTGTCGCACCCGCATGGGGAGCGTTGCGCACGACAGCCTCCACGGCAGTCTCCCAGGACTCACCAATCGTCGCGCCGTCCGGCAGTAGCTTCCCCGCGACGCGCGCGAGATTGCGCCCACCCCAAAGCGTAGGCTGGAGGCGACCGCGTAGCAGAAGCGGACCGAGGGAATGCGCAGAATCTATCATGGAGCGGCCTCATTGATGACAGTAATTCGCGTGCCGCGCGACAACAGGAATGCCGCGCCGAGAGCTAGTATCTCACGACGCGGCATAGAAGAAAACTCGGTATGACCGGAGTCCCTATTGAACTTTATTCAAGAGAGAAATGGCCCGTAGTACCGCCTCGCGCGCCTCGCCAGGCGGGCGTGTGCTGAGGGTGTCGTCAATATGACACTTCAATACCTCGGCGGCGACCCGATCCATTCCTGCTCGGGCCGCAAGGATCTGCGTGACCACCTCTTCGCACGTCTTACCTTCGGCAAGCATGCCGATAATGCCGCGTATCTGCCCTTCGATGCGGCGCAGCCGCAACTGGAGGTCGGATTGCGAAGTCTCGATTGCCGTCGGCATTTGGACTACTCTGCCTTGCATCGAATACGTACATGGAAACCGCGCGTGACGGCAGGAAGCACCTTAGACAGCAGTGGCCAGCGCGCTTTCAATGTGCCGCTTTAGCACGTCGCGGGGGACGAGACCGACAATACGGTCAATCTCGCGGCCACCACGGAAGAAAATGAGCGTGGGAATGCCCTGGATGCCCAGACGCCCAGCAGTCATCTGATTGTCGTCAGTATTGAGCTTGGCGAAGACCATCTTGCCAGAATACTCCCCAGCCAGCTCTTCGAACGTTGGGGCCATCGCGAGACACGGCCGGCACCACGGAGCCCAAAAGTCCACCACAGACGGCTGCTCAGATTTGAGCACCTGCTCGCCAAAAGACTGGTCACTAATCTCTACATACTTATGGTCAGCCATACTGCTCCTCCTGGGCCTGCATAGCCCGTGGCATGTTCCAATACCCTACGGGGGTACCGTATATAGAGTATCACGACAACATGCCAGCGTCAAGGGGACTGCTCGCACGTGACACCGTTCACCCGCGCCAAGGTCCGCAGAGCGGAGAGCGTGTACGGCAGAGCCGGCTACTTGTGACGGCGAAAAGTCAAGTGCTATCATCGAGAGAGACGCGGACGCCATGGCTCACGAGCCGCAAGAATTGTTCCGCTTTTCGCCGGTACGATCCATCGCAAAACACTCCAGGAAGGGAGTATCACTATGCCGCTGCCAGATGGCACCATCTACCTCGATCACGCCGCGACCACGCCGGTTGCGGCGGAGGTGCTGGAGCGCATGCTCCCTTATTTTAGCCAGCAATTCGGTAATCCAAGCAGCATCTACGGACTGGGGCGGAGAAGCTTGGCGGCGTTGGACGAAGCGCATCAGACTGTCGCCGATGTATTGGGCTGCCGTCCCACAGAGATTGTGTTTACTGGCGGTGGCTCGGAGGCGGATAACCTGGCCATCAAAGGGATCGCGTACGCCGCCCGGCGACGTGGCAACCACATCGTGACGACCGCGATTGAGCATCACGCCGTGCTGCACACCTGCCAGCAGCTCGAACGCGAAGGCTATACGGTGACATATCTGCCAGTAGACAGCTATGGGCGGGTGGACCCTGATGCAGTCGAGGCGGCGCTGACGGACGAAACAGCGCTTGTCACGATGATGTTTGCCAATAATGAGATTGGCACCATTCAGCCTATCGTCGAGGTTGGGCGTATCTGCCACGAGCGGCGCATTCCATTCCACACAGACGCAGTGCAGGCCGGTGGTCTCCTCGATCTGAATGTCCGCGAGCTGAATGTAGACCTGCTCTCGCTCTCGGCGCATAAATTCTACGGGCCGAAAGGCACAGGTATCTTGTATGTACGCCAGGGCACACGTGTGCAGCCGCAGATTCTCGGTGGGTCGCAGGAGCGGAACCGGCGCGCGGGAACCGAGAATGTGGCGGGAGCAGTGGGCGCGGCGGCGGCGCTGCGGCGGGCGCGGGACGAGCGCCCGCTGGAGGCGCCGCGACTACTGGCGCTGCGCGATAGGCTGATCGCGGGCGTGCTGACGATACGCGACGCCCGGCTCACAGGGCATCCGACGCTGCGTCTGCCCAATAGCGCCAGTTTTGCGCTGGCCGGGGTGGAGGGCGAATCGTTGCTGCTGAATCTCGACCTTCTGGGCGTAGCGGCATCGAGCGGGAGCGCCTGCACAACCGGCTCCGTCGAGCCGTCGCATGTGCTGACCGCGCTTGGATTGCCACAAGCCGAGGCGCGCGGACACCTGCGACTTACACTTGGCAACAGCACTACGGAGAGTGACATCACGTTCGTCCTGGAGGCCCTGCCCGATATCGTGGAGCGGCTGCGTGCGCTCTCGACACGGCCGGCGGTGTAGCGAGCGCCCAACCATGAAGAAAGGGAGTCTATGGAAGTCCACGGAGTTACTGATGGCGACGTAGACAACTAAACCGGTGTACATGTTGGGCCGGCAATTCTGCCGACCCGCGCAGACAGGAATGTCCGCGCCCCCTTGAGCTGTCAATGCCGAGATCAGTAGATACGCGGCGGCAGTGCAACCGGATGCCAGCGAAGAAAGGGTGACTCTCGATGACGTACGCGAGTCTTCAGGGCAAAGTGGCGGTCGTGACGGGTGGGTCGCTGGGTATTGGCGCGGGCATCGTGCACCGGCTGGCTGGCGAGGGCATGGCCGTCACTCTAGACTACCATACGCATAGCGTTGACGCCGACGCTATCGCGGCGGAAATTCGCGGCAGGGGCGGCAAAGTGCTTGTGGTCCAGGCGGATGTGTCGCAGGTGGCGAGTGTCCAGAACATGATCGCGCAGACGGTGCAAACCTTCGGGCGGCTGGATGTTCTCGTAAACAACGCCGGGATCGAGGAGCGAGCCCCATTTATGGACGTAACGGAAGAATCGTTCGACCGGCAAATCGGCGTTGACCTGAAGGGTGCATATTTCGCGGCCCAGGCGGCGGCGAGACAGTTCGCGAGGCAGGGCGGCGGGGGTGTCATCGTCAATGTCTCATCGGTGCATGAGGACCTGCCGATGGTGGGAAATGCGGTGTACTGCGCCGCGAAAGGCGGGCTGCGCATGCTCACACGGACGCTGGCGACCGAGCTGGCGAAAGACAAGATCCGCATCGTGAATGTGGGGCCAGGCGCCATCGCGACACCGATCAACATGGCGAC
>DATGEP010000324.1:0-1627 GCA_035310125.1 Ktedonobacterales bacterium | reverse complement strand
TTTCCATGGCGGTGCGCGGATTTGGTGGCGTGCCGCACCGCCTGGAAGTGGTGCGCGAGCTGGATGGCGTAACCTACGTGAATGATAGCGCCAGCACTGCGCCGGTCGCGGGGATCGCGGCGCTGCGGAGCTTTACCGAGCCAATCGTGCTGATCGCGGGCGGGAACTCCAAGCAATTGGACTTCTCTGAGTTCGCGGCGGCAGTCGCGGAACGGGTGAAATCAGTGGTGCTGCTGAAGGGCAACGCGACGGATGAGTTCGCGGCGGCGGTCCGCTCGGCGGCGCAGGCGCAGGGTCTGCCCGATCCGGTCGCTGGGACATTCGGCGATCTTGCGGCGGCGCTGGATGTGGCGCGCGCGGCGTCGGCACCGGGAGATGTGGTGCTGCTCTCGCCCGGCTTCACGAGCTTCGGCATGTTTCTGCATGAGTTCGACCGTGGCGATCAGTTCCGGCGCCTCGTTGGCGAATTATCTCCTCGACAATCCTGAGAAAGCGCATGAGAAGTCATCGTGAGTCCGCGGAAATTCCCAGCTTCTGGGTCACTCTGAGCACCGAAAACAAGGCTTCTCACAACATTCCAGCATATCTGACGGCAAGGTGAGGCGGCGGATCGCTACCCCGATGTGCGTGGCTAGCCGCCCCACGGCGGTATTTGCTGCGCGAGAATGGTCCCCCTCTCCCTGCGGGGAGAGGGGGAAGGGGGATGAGGAACTTCTACGCTGGCCACAATTCCTGGCCGCGCGTGTCATTGATGCGCTTCGCCTGTGCCAAAAAGCTCGGCACGGGCACGGCGCCTACGTTCTCATTCGTGCGCAGCCGCAGCGAAACTGATTGCGCTTCGGCCTCTTTATCGCCAACCACCAGCATGTAGGGGATCTTCTGAAGCTGAGCGTCACGCACCTTGGCGTTCATACGCTCTGACCGTGTATCCACCTCTACACGCAGCCCAGCCTCGCGCAGAGTGCTGGCCACCTGCTCTGCGTACTCCAGATGCCGGTCCGCGATGGGTATGACGACAGCCTGCACCGGCGCGAGCCACACGGGGAAATTGCCCGCGTAGTTCTCGATCAGGAACGCCATGAACCGCTCCATCGTTGAGAGCACACCCCGATGGATCATCACGGGGCGGTGTGCCTGTCCATCCTCGCCAATATATTCGAGGTCGAAGCGCTCCGGCAGTGTGAAGTCGAGCTGTACCGTCGAGATCGTCTCGTCTTTGCCCAGCACATTCGCCACCTGCACGTCCAGTTTCGGTCCATAGAATGCCGCATCGCCGACGCTCTCATAGTACGTCACGCCAAGCTGGTCGAGCGCCTGCCGCAGCGCCGCCTCGGACTGTTGCCACATCGTTTCGTTGTCCACGAACTTCACGTTGTCATGTGGGTCACGCAGCGAGAGCCGGTAGCTGTAGTCCTTGAAACCCATCACCGCGTAGGCTTCCTGGACGAGTCGCACGACGCGGTCAAACTCGGTCAGCATCTGTTCCGGCGTGCAGAAGATGTGCGCGTCGTTGAGCGTCATTGCCCGCACGCGCGAGAGGCCCGCCAGCTCGCCCGATTTCTCCAGCCGGTACATCGTGCCCAGCTCCGCGATGCGGATCGGCAGGTCACGGTATGAGCGCATTTTG
>DATGEP010000323.1:0-10269 GCA_035310125.1 Ktedonobacterales bacterium | reverse complement strand
CGCGCGGATGCCTTGCCCTTCGACAGCAACGCCTGCAACTGCGCCCGCTCTTCACAGGTCAGTTTGACCCGGTACACCTTCATGGAACCGCACTTTACCGGAACTCACCTACTGGGCGATCCTGCCCTGACACTTCACTAGGCCGGAGTACCATGGTCCGGGAGGCCTCCGCGTTGCAGACACGTCCGACTTCCCCTCCTCGCTCCGTCCCCAGGACGAGTCGTCGGGCGGCGTTGCGCCTGATCACCGTCGGCGCGGGCTCGGCCCTGCTCGCCGCCTGCGCCCCCCTGGCTCCGTCCTCGCCGAGCGCGCCGAACCAGCCGGCCGCCGCCGGTAGTGTCGCGCCCACCGGCACTGGATTGACTCCGGCGCCCTCTGGCGGCGCGCCTACTCCAGCCCCGACATCCGGCGGCACTTTGCGGCTGGGCGTCTCCAGTGACCTCACCTCACTCGAGGGCCAGCTCGGCATCCCACCAGCGAACGACACCCTGTGGCAAGTTTATGATCGGCTCACGGAGTACGACGACCAGGGGCAGCCGCAGCCGAGACTCGCGCAGACCTGGGACGTGAGTAGTGATTACAAACAGATCTCGCTGCATCTACGTCAGGGCGTGCAGTATCACAGCGGTCGTGAACTGACGAGCGCTGATATCAAGTGGAACGTCCAGCGCGCACAGGATCCAAAGGTCGGCGTCGGCCAGCTCGCACCACTGGCCCAGTGGTGGACGGGAATCGAAACACCGGATAAGTACACCGTCGTTCTGACGTCGGACCAGCCACGGCCCGGAGTGTTCGACTTCTTCGAGTTCTTCAACATTCTCGACCCACAGACCGTTCAGGGATCGTCGGCGCCAACGACGCCCATCGGCACAGGTCCTTTCAAGTTCGGGGAATGGGTCCAGGGTGACCACATCAGCTTCCCGAAAAACCCAAACTACTGGATGACAGGGCGACCGTACATCGACGAGCTACACGTACCTGTCGTGCGCGACCAGGCGGCGATGATCGTGCAACTCCAGGCGAACGCGATCGACGCCGTGGACACGCCGGCTATCGTTGACGCAGCGAGCCTGGGGGCCGATCAGAACTATCAGCTCTGGAAAGACGCCCGCACTGGCGCGTACGCGCTGATTGCCGCCGATGCGCAGCAGGCACCTACCGACAACAAACTCGTGCGACAGGCCCTGAACTGGTCCATCAACCGCCAGCGGATTACTGACTCGGTGTATCGCGGCCTCAACGGTGGTCCCAAAGACCTCCCCTGGCCACCGCAATCGCCGGCATACGACGCCGCGAAAGATGCGCATTACACGTTTGACCTGGACAAAGCCAAATCGTTGCTGCAACAGGCCGGCGTCTCGAACGTCGCGTTGGACTTCATTCTTGCCAACGGGAACAACGAGCAGGCGAGCATTGCGCAGATCATTCAGGCGGACCTCGCCAGCATCGGCGTCAACGTCACGATCAAGCCCATGGACCTCGCCGCGTGGCGCGCGACGACGGCGAGCTTCAAGGGTTGGGGCTTGAACGTCGCCCAATCAGCGTACGCGCAGCTGCAGGCACCCACGCTGCCGACCATGAGTGCCTGGTGGAGTTATTCCGCAAGCCAGACTGGCTTCAAAGACGATCAGTACACGGCACTGGTGCAACAGGCAGGCGCGGAGACCGATCCGACACGTCTGAAACAGCTTCTCGATCAATTGAACGACTATCTTCTGGACCAGTCCTTCGTGATGACCCTGTGCGCCTTACCGTCGATGGTGCTGACGAACAAAAAGGTGCACGGGCTTCGCTTCACGCGTCACCAGGGCGTCGACTGGACCAATGTGTGGCTTGGTTGATGTCGTACGCCGCGCTACCCTGCCGACTATGGATGAGTCGTTTTACAGCGTAGACGGTTTGCGGCTTCGCTACCTCGAATGGGGCAACACACGCTCGGACCCCATTGTGCTGGTGCATGGCTTTTCGAGCACGGCCGATGCCTGGACGCGCGTCGGCGAAGTGCTGGGCGCTGACTACCACGTGATCGCTCCCGACCTGCGCGGGCACGGCCAGAGTGACTGGGATCCTCAGGAGCGCTACTCGGACGAGCGGCTGGCGGCGGACGTGCGCGCGCTTGTGCAGCAGCTCGAACTTCCACCGTTTACGCTGATCGGGCACTCGATGGGCGGCGCGGTTGCCTTTACGTATGCAGCCAGCTATCCGGAGGACGTCAAACGGCTGGTCATCGAAGATTCGGCGCCGCTGGCGCCGGGCCGAATGCTGACGGAGCTGCGGACCACGTTCGCGTCAAGAGATGAGGTGGAGCAGAGCGTGCGGGCAGCGAACCCGACGATGTCGGAGGCGGCCGTGCAAGGGCGCGTGGACGTCTACTACCGGGCTCGCCCGGATGGCACCTGGGGTTTTCGAGCGGACGTCGTTGGAGTGCGGCATGGTCGGGGCGCGCACCAGGCCGATCGATCCTGGGAGAACGTGCGCAAGGTGCAAGCGCCCACTCTGGTGATCCGCGCCGGGGCCGAGCCGGCGCTCGTGTCAGTGGAGACCGCCGAGCGACTGACCCGTGAGAATCCGCGCATCCAGGTCGTGACCGTGCCTGGAGCGGGTCACAACATCCACTTCGCGCATTTCGATCAATTCATGGGCCACTTGCGGCAGGCACTGGCGCAGCCGGTCGGGGCCGCGTAGCACATGGCGCGGCAGGCGGCGCAACACCTCACGCGGCGCAGGACACTGCAACTGCTGGTATCTGGCGCGGGCCTGGGCCTGCTCGTTGCGTGCGGACCGGCCGGGCCGGTCCCGAACGCGACGACAGCGCCTGCCCCGGCAGCAACGAGCGCTGCGCAACCTGCCACGGCCGTGGTCACCGGGCCCACGGCGTCGGGAACGCAACCGAAGAGCGGTGGTACTCTGCGCTTCGGCCTTTCCGGAGATCTCACCACGCTGGACCCCCACGTGATCATCCCCGGTGGCTTCGACACGCTCTGGCAGGTCTATGACCGCCTCACCGCGTACGACGACAAGCTGCAGCCCCAGCCCATGCTGGCCGAAAGCTGGGACATCAGCACTGACGGAAAACAGACGAAACTGAACCTCCGCAAGGGGGTTCAGTTCCACTCCGGCCGTGAGCTCACCAGCGAGGACGTGAAGTTCACGCTGAATCGCATCAAAGACCCCAAAACGGGCGTTGGCCAGTTCGTGGCGATGAGCACCTGGTTCAGCAACATCGAGACGCCCGACAAGTACACCGTGCTGCTCACTTCAGACCAACCTCGGCCGGCGGTGTTCGATCTCTTCGAGTACCTGAATATCGTCGACAGCCAGACGGTGACGGATGCATCGGTGCCCGACAAGCGGATCGGCACCGGGCCGTTCATGTGGGGTGAGTACATGCAGAGCGATCATTTCACGCTGGCAAAAAACGAAAACTACTGGCAGAGCGGCAAGCCATACCTCGACCAGATTCAGGTGCAGATCATGAGCGACCCTCAAGCAGCGGTGACGCAGCTGGAGGCGAATGCGCTGGACCTGTTTTCACCTCCCGCCCGCGACGCGGCGCGGCTCTCAAAAGATCCGAACTACACACTGATCATCAATCCGATGAGCGGCAGCTACCAGTTGTTCGCTGCGAATTGCCGGCTCGGCCCAACCGACAACCAGCTGGTGCGTCAGGCGCTGAATTTTGCAATCGATCGCCAGCGCATGTCGGACACTGTCTTTCTTGGCCTCTATGGCGCCCCGCGTGACCTGCCGTGGCCTGACAACTCGCCGGCTGCCGAGCCCGCAAAGAACATGCACTATGCCTTCGATCTGGACAGGGCCCGATCGCTGCTTCAGCAGGCGGGGACGACCAGCCTCAGCCTGGACTTCATCCTGTCCGGTGGCGGAGATGTCTCAACGATGGGGCAGATCTACCAGGCGGATCTGGCAAAGATCGGGGTGACGCTGAACATCAAGGCGCTCGAGCCACCCGCGTGGCGCAGCGCCACAGCCAGCTTGCAGGGCTGGCAGATCAACGGCGCTTCGTCAGATTACTCGCAGTTGCTGCCCAGCTCACTGGCTACGCTCAGCGCCTGGTGGAGCTACGCTTCCAGCGGCACAGGCTTCAAGAGCGACCAGTACACGCAGATGGTGACCGGTATCGCCGCGGAGTCGGACGCCGCCAGGCGCAAGCAGCTCATGAGCCAGCTGAACGACTACTTGCTGGATCAATCGTTCGTGATGGTCATCGTGCCGAACCCGGCGAAAGTCGTGGTGCGGTCCAACGTCAAAGGGGTCGCCTACACGGGCCATGAGTCGCTGGACCTGACCAGCACATGGCTCGCATAAGTCCCTGCCGTGAGCTTGACACGAGCTATGAGGCCCAGGTACCACGCCGTCGAACAGTCTGATGAACCCTTGCGCGGTACGGGCGCGCCAGCGTGAGTCACCCGCTAGTGACACGGATGGAGGATGCTCGCATGACTGAGGCCACACCGACGCTCACCATTGAATCGATCAGCGCGTTCAACGGACTGGACGTGCTGGTGGCAGGTGACGAAAGACTGTTCGCGGCCGAGGGCCTGGACGTCATCATTGCGCGTCCGCGGTCGGGCCAGCGAGCGTCGTCGGGCACTCCGGACCGGGGAACGCTCGTTCAGCCAGCGAGCAATCAGGGCCAACTTCTCGATCGACACGCGGCCGATCTCTTTCAGGGTTGAGAATGCGGCAATAACCGCCGTGTTGCGGTCAGCAAAGTTGGTGCACGCCAAGTAAGCCGCCGTTCAATGGTCGCGTGTGGCGCGCTGGTCGTGCCACCGGAGTCCAGCGTGTACACGCCGCAGGACCTCGCGCACAAAGTCGTTGGTCTGGATTACGGCAACGGCACGGCGTACGCGGGCCTGCAGATGCTGGAAGGCGCAATGTCGCGCGAAGCGATCACGACGTGTGCCGCCACGGCAAATGCGGCCGAGCGCTTCGCGGCCCTCATGCGCGGCGAGTTCGAGGCAACGGTCCTTCAGGAACCCTACATCACCGTTGCGGCAAAAGCCGGGTGTCGGCTCGTGTCAACGACGTTCTTCTACGGGACCTGGGTGGCGGACCCGAACCTGGACTCCAGCAAGCAGGCTGCGTTCTTGCGGGCGATCACGCGTGCGGTGGACCGGGTGAACCAGAACAAGCGGGACTATGTGCGGTACTTTCAGGAGGATTGGGCCGGACGACCCGAAGTGGACGCGTTGACGCCGGATGACTTTGATCTGGGTCGCATTCAGCTCAAGCGGCCGGGGCCCATTCCCGAGGCGGATGCGCGATGGGCCTGGGAATGGATGGTGAGTTGGGGAGTCCTGGAGGGTAGCTTTGATCCGGGCAGTCAGCTCGATAACCGCGTCGCACGAGGCGTGGCGGAGGAGACCCTCTCCCCCGCGTAGTGGCGCCCCAAAAAGATCAGATAACGTTGCTCTCGCGCAGCGCGGCGATGCGCTCGGGCGTGTAGCCAAGAATCCCACCATACACATGCTCGTTATCCTGCCCCAGCGTTGGCGCGGGGCGATCGAAGCCCACCTTTGCGTTCGCAAAGTGGACGGGCACACCGGTGACCGCGATGTCCTGCAGAGCGCCGAGGCTGGGATGCAGCAGCGGCACGGTATCGCCGCGCTTGCGCGCCAGTGGGTCTGAGACGGCCTCGCCCGGGGAGCGAACCGGCGAGCAGGGGACGTCCACCCGCTCCAGCGCGGCGACGCACTCGGCGGTGGTGAGGCGTCGCGTCCATTCCTCGATCTCCGCCGTGAGCTCGCGGTAGTTTTTCGCACGCGCTGGACCTTTGAATCGGGGATCCTCGCCAAGACCGGGCTTGCCGATCGCCTCGAACAGCACGTCCGCCTGCCTGCCTCCTGCCGTGATTGCCACCCAGCCATCGGAGCATGCATAGACGCCGAAGGTACCCAGCCGCGCCATCGTTGTGCCGGTGCGGTACGGCACTCCCATCGTTTTCAGCAGATCAAATGGCTCGATCGCGACCAGCGCGGTGAGCGCTCCAACCATTGACGTATCAACGCGCTCTCCAACCCCGGTGAAGCGCACATGTTCGAGCGCGCTGAGCACGCCGATGATCGTGTACAGCGGGGTGATCGTATCGCCGAACGGCGCCCCGAGCCGCACCGGTGGGTCGGTCTCTTCGCCGCCGGTCAGCATAATGCCGCTGAGGGCCTGGGCGATCGTGTCGGCGGCGCCGCCCGTGCCCGGCTCGCCTTCGATACCGAAACCTGTAAGCGACGCCCAGACGATATGCGGGTTGGCGTCGAGCATGAACTGAAAGCCGAAGCCCAGTTTGTCGAGCGTGCCGCGCGAGAAGTTGTCGATGACCACGTCAGAGCGAGCGATGAGGTCATGCAGTACCTCAGCGGCGCCCGGCTGCTTCAGGTTGAGCGTGATGCCCAGCTTGTTGCGATGCCGCGTGAGGTCCGCCATGGACAGATCTTGAGGGCCTCGCTGCACCAGGCTTGGGCCGTCCGGACCGACGAATGGTGGGGCGCCACGCCGATCACCAACCGGATTCTCGACGCGGATCACGCGCGCGCCCAGTCCCGCGAGGAGCATCGTGGCGAACGGGCCGGCCAGGGCGATGGTCATGTCCAGGACGGTGAGGTGTTCGAGCGGCCGGCGCGGGCCGTTGTCGGTGATGGTCATTCAGTGAAGAACCTGTCCAGAATTGAGCGTACCTCGGGATCGTCCGTGACCCGCGGCACCGCCAGGTAGCGCAAGCCTGCCGACTCACAGGCTTGCCGAAATCGGGAAGGATAAGCCGACGCGTCTTCGACTCCGACGACCACGTCCACGCCGTACAGGCGCGCTTCGTTCAGCATCCAGCTGGTGCTCGTCATGTCGAACAGGAAAATGTGCCGCGCCGTCAGTGCGCGGAGTGGATCGTCCCTGTAGACGGTGCGCGCATAGGTCTGCGGCATGGCGCCGTAGGGAGCGCCGACGAACACCGCGCCGTAGCGCTCCTCCAGGTAGGCATGAAAGTCTGGCTCCTGCGCCATGCTCCAGTAGAGGATGCGAATCCGCTCGTTCTGGTACGCCCCGACGCCGTCGCCGACCCGCTGGCGGATCTCATCCCGATATGCCCTCGCGTGCGCCAGGCCGCTGATTGTCCCGCGGTGCCAATTGGTCTGATAGGCCGACACCTGGTCACGCAAAGTCACCGGGCAAGGCCGGGCGGCAGCGATCAGATCGCGCGCTTCCGTCATCACGTCCATCTGCGCATTCACGCGCTCCATGACCTGGCGCAGCTGCTGGAAGCTGAAGGACATCCCCGTCAGCACCTCGACATAGCTGATCAGCGCCTCGTTCTGCGCGATCCTCAACTCCAGGCGAGCAGGATCAACCAGGTCTTCCCAGTGATCGCGGATGCTGGCCCACCAGTCGTCAGGCGGTAAACGGCGATACGGCGAGGCGAAGTTGAAATCCAGCGGGAAGTACGGGCAACCGAGTTCGCGTGCCCACGTCTCGGTGACTTTCAGTTCGGTTTCATGACGCGTTGCGCCGATGATCAACGCCGGCTTCGGCAGTCCACCCCAGGGCGCTTCGGCGGGCTCCAGCGTTGAAGCCAGACCGAGAGCGAAGAAGTGTGGACCCACGTACCCGCGCGTTTCCAGCACCTCGCTGAAGTGACGGACCTTGCGCTGGGCGGTGATGAGAAAGTTCCAGTAATTGATGACCAGCACCGGAATACCGAACGCGTGAAGGATCTCCTCGAACTCATCGCTGGTGCAGATGACGAACGGGAACCCCGATTCGGCGCGTTCGCGCGTCTCCGCAAGCCAGGTGCGCTGATGGGCGCGAATCGTGTTGACAGACTCGAGGCGATCCGTCATTCGTACAGCGTGCCAGTAAATTCAGTGAGCCGGGCGCGCAGCGCCTCCGCATCATCGAGCCGATACGGCTGCCGATTGAGAACGAGGCATGGCACGCCGTCATGTTCCAGCGCGGCAACCTCCTGGGGAGTATCCCAGATGTGGACCCCGTCACCTTCCATAACGAAAAAGATCGCACCATTCACCCGCGCTGCCGATGCGCGCCCGGCACAGCGTTCGAGGACGCGGGCCATCGGGAACTCAATGGAGCAAGCGGGCTTGCGATGGTAGCGATCTGCCAGCGCTTCAAACGCTGGCAGGCTGGTGTCCGCCTGGAATTCGCCGCAGCGGTTGCCCCAACAATGATCTTCCGCGACGATTACCGCACCACACGACTCCACCAGCTCGTAGAAACTCAAGTTATCGAGCGGGCTTCCACCGACGAAGAGTCTTGGCCTGCCGCTCAGACCGTCGGCTGGGGCTTCGTCGATGAACGCCTGCAACAACTGGTTGTGCTCGCGCTTGTCCATGAAAAAGGACGCGCCGATCATCTGCAGGGCATTGACACCGGAGATGCGGGGCGGATCAGCCGAGCGCAGCTCGGCGATGCGCCGCAGCAGCGACCGACTGATGTTGGTCGTTTCAATCGCGTCGGCGAGTGCGGTCGCGCCGAGCTCGTGACCGGACCAGGATTCCAGTTGGGCGCGCAGCTCGACCAGAGATTGGCGGTTGAACACTTCAGCCGCGTAGAACGGCGTGTACGCGCGATCCAGATAGAACAGCTCTGGCAGGCGCAGCGACGCATCGCTTTGCTTGGCGAGCGTCAATTCGCGGTAGAAGGCCTGAATGGCTTTGCGGGTGTGCGGAACGATCAGATAGTCGAGGAAATCAAACTGGCCTGAGAGGAGCATCGCCAAGATCGCATCGACGAAGCCCACGCCGCGGTTACGTGCGGAAAAGGGCGCCGCAAACGGCTGCACGTACCGCTCGAGGGGTTCAGTGGCGAATGCAGGGGCGCCACTGAGGCGATACGGCAGAAAGCCTGCAGCCAGGATGAGCTCTTCGGGGACGTTGTCGCACAGGTAGCCGACCACTCGGCCGCCGCCGCTTTTCCAGGCGCGCGCGGCTTGGTCCCGGTGACGGTAGTGCTGTTGCAACTCTTCGAGGGCCGACACGCTGACGGCCGAGCGTATCCCGGTCGCCGGCCACGGTCAAGCGAGCGATTGCTCGGGCGTGTGACCGGAGGTTGTACGGGTCGACGGCTACCGGTGAGCAGGGCTCGGCGGGTAGGGTAGGCGAATCACAAGAAGAGACCCGCCGATGTTCTCAGCAACGGCGGGTCGGGGAAGGCGACGTGAACATGGCGACCTCCCGGATGGGATCGTACAGCCGCTGCTGCAGCTCGGCCGAGCGCTCGTGACCCACGCGCTGGCGCATCGGGATACCAGCTTTGGCCGAGCACGAAGATGAAGTGCTGGCAGCCTGGCGCAGGGTGGCTCCGGCGCTGCTCGAAGGTGTGCTGCAGTTGGCCACGACGGGACTGGAGAAGAGCGCGCGGCCGCAGGCGTCACGCTGCCCGGACTGTGATCAACGCCGAGGCGTGCAGTCGCAACGCGGGCGTCAGCTGCAGACGCGACTCGGACCGGTGCGCATGCAGCGGTGGTGGCATCACTGTTGGAAGTGTGGGCATGGCTGGAGCCCGCCGGACCAGGCGCTGGGCCTCGCGCCGTATCAACAATCCAGCACGGGTCTGACGCGTTGGCAGGCGGCGCTGGGTGCGATCACCACGTTTCGAGAAGCGGCTCGACTGCTGACCGACTTGGCTGGAGTCGAGGTGGGCAGCGAGACGCTACGGACGCAAGCCGAACGCCTCGGCACAGAACTGGAAGGCCGACAGCGCGCAGCGATGGCGCACGTTGAACAGACGCGCGGGTGGGACGGTGGTCGGGAACCTGCTCGGCACTGCGACCGGAGCGATCGTTGCCGGCGGCGCGAGTCGTTTGGCCTGGGGCGGCATGGGCGGTGGCGGCCGTACGGTCACCGGCACCATAGGCGCCAGCCGATCGAGTGCCTCACAACTGACGCTGCCAATGTCTGTCGGCGTCCCAACGAGCCGTGGCGCCGAGCAACTCAGTCTTCCGCTCGCTGTGCCGCAACCCGCTCGAGGGGAGGCCTGACCATGGCCGCTCCTGCTGTCGCCAAAGGCGTTGCACTCTTGCTCGGCGACGATCTTCTCACCTGGGGATTGGTCCTCGGGGCGGTTGCCCTGTTCGTTCTTCTTCTGCCGCTGACTTTGCCTCTGCTCGGATTCGGCGCGATCCTGGCTCTCTTCGGCGGGCTCAGCGGGACCGCGCAGGGTGGTGGTCCGGTCTGGGGTGGACCTCCCACGGTCGCGGCGGTCGCTCAGGTCCCGCCGGATCAGCTTGCACTCATGCAGCAA
>DATGEP010000322.1:0-6991 GCA_035310125.1 Ktedonobacterales bacterium | reverse complement strand
GAGTGGACGGGATCATTTGGGCGGCATGCTCCTGGACGTGACGCTAGCGAAAGAGGCAGTGTGATATCGCAGATAACGACCACCACGAAACGTACCAGCGTGGCGCCACGAGGTGCGCACAACAAAGCGGTGCTGTGTGGTGCCAAACGTTAGTGAGCGAGAGGGGCATGCACCATGGCCCACGTGGAAGGGCAGATTATCATCCATCGGCCCATGGATGAGGTGTTCGACTTTGTCGCCGACGAGTGCAACGAGCCGCGCTACAACCCGGAGATGCGCCGCGCGGAGCAGACCTCGGCGGGACCGATTGGCGTTGGGACGACCTTTCGTGCGGAGATGATGTCACGCGGCCGACCGGTCGAGATGACCATTACGTACACCGACTTTGCGCGCCCGCGGCGGTACACGTCGTTGACCCATCTTTCAACGATGGACATTCAGGGAACGCTTACCTTCGACCCAGTAGCGGAAGGCACCCAGATGCGGTGGTCCTGGGAATTGATGCCACGTGGTGTGCTCAAGCTCCTGACGCCGGTGATTGCCTGGATCGGCCGCCGCCAGGAGCGATCTATCTGGACGGGCCTCAAGCGGTACCTGGAAGCGCAAGAGGCACCTCTAGCGGCGGACAAGGGGGTTTGAAAGGAAGCGCCGTCATGAGCTATTTGAAGCTCTATGACGCTGGACGGGTGGATCCTGCGTGGCTATCGTGATGCTGGACCTGGCGAGGTTCGCGCTCTACACGGTTTCTGTTGGCCCGCATCCTGGAGGTCATCCCCCTCCTCAGTGGCCTGCTGGGCGGCAAGGTGACCGTGTGCTGGTGTGCGGTCTCCTGTGCGGGCCAACTGAACCTAATCGTGATCGCCGACGCCACGGCAGTCCCCGAATTGACTATCTGCTGTGGGGCATGGCGACCACATGACACAGTCGTGCCGTAACGATGCCCGACGGCTCTTGCCGGTTGCGGCGAGCGTCGGGGCGTACTGGCTCTCAGCATCGGTGAGGTTGCTTGGGTAGTGCCTGCTCATGCTGAGTAGTGTAGCTCATGCGGTCACGCACTCTATTGCCAAACACGATCTTAGAAAGGGCGCTGGCCGTAGGCGATGTAGATGGGCCACACCATAGGAAGGGTGGCAGCCTCCCGGCGGACGCCCTCCAGCGCTGCGGTATAGCGCGCCTCGTCAGCGATGCCCGCGGCCACCATGCGGGCCTGGAAACCCTTGAAGACGGAGAGCGCGTCCGCCTCGACCAGTGTGCCGAGGCGCCCACCATGCTTACCCATCGGAAGATTGATGGAGTGCTGCTTCACGCCGCTCGCGCCGGCGGCTTGCAGAAAGGAGCCGATGCGCGAGCCCGCACTGGCATTTATGCCGCGCCGCGCGCTCGCTTCGCTCATCCATGCGTTCAGGGTGTTCATGGCAGGGCCGCCCTGCTGTACCAGGCCGCCCTCGACCAGCTCGATCCAGCCGCCCGCGCGCGTGAGCCGGAGTAGCTCGTTGACGACCGGTTGCCAGCGATCGGCGGGGAGGGCGGCATAGAGTAAGCGCTGATGCACATAGTCGAAGGTGGCGTCCGGGAAGGGCAAACCCTCCAGCACGTTCGCGGCGACGAAGCTGTAGGTGGCGGGCATGTGCAGCGGAGCGTGGCCCTCCAAGGCAGCGGGGGGCATGATATCCACGCCTACGATGCTTGCTTGCGGAAACCTCTCAGCCATCTCGGCAGCCCAGCGCCCCGTACCCGTGCCCACGTCGAGAATGTCGCGCGCGTCCGTCAGGGGCGCCGCATAGTTGCCGCGCAGGGCGTAGCGCAGCATGTAGTGCTGGAAGTCGAGCCGGTCAACCTCTTCCATGTCCTTGGGGAGCAAATACGGGATGCCAGTGGCATACTCGCGGCCCAAGATATGATCGAGCGCTTCACTGGTTGGTGTAGTAGTGCGGGAGCGGCGGCGGAACGGCCACATAGCAGACGTACTCCTTCCTCCATGCCTATCGGTCCTGAATCGGTGCTGTATCGGTCTTTGCGCGGCCACCAGCTAGCATACACGCCGGGATATAACAACCGGGCAAGAACCGACTTCATTGTACACCCGCTGTATAGCTCTCCGCCATGTCCTCCACGACCTCCACGACCTCCACGACCTCCTACATCAACGCCGAAGGCGAGACTCCCAAATCGTGCGGAAATCTGACGTTTTCCGAGCTGGGATCTGGGGTATAGTCTGCAGGTATACCAGGAAACCCGCCGGAATCCTCATGTCCGGCGGGGCAGGAGACGCCACGAGCGGAAAGGCAGGTGGGACCCAAATGACAAGGGCACCGATGAGCATTCCCACAACCATCTATTTTTCGCTCGTGAGCGCCACGTAGCACGGGACGGGCGTCCGCCGGACGCCCCTACGGAGGCCGGCGGGACGTAGCCGTGACTGGCTGCCCTTGCCGCTTCCGCCCGCGTTGTTATGCTCCACCACGCGGCTGTCTTCTCGTCGCTGAGAGGGGCCGGGGGTAGGTTGGCTGGCGTCACGAGCCGAGCAACCCAACGCACTGCCCATCGCGGCGGTGCACGGGTGAGAAGGACGCTATCGTGACGCCGAATTCATCAGATGATCTCTACAGCAGCACGCTCCCCACAGCCGATGAGCAGACGCGCGCCATGCCGGATGCGCCCATATCCCCCCTCTCCCCGCAGGGAGAAGGGTCGGGGGTGAGTCTCCCCGCGCCAAAGGCGAGCTACGAGGCAAACGCTGAGGTGCAGCGGTGGCTCAAGGAGCAGGCCAAGGAGGAAAGCGGCCTCAAGCCGCCGTTCAGCCCGACATTTCTGGCGCACCAGCGCGACCGCCCATGGGTGCTCTCCTCACTGACGCACTTCTATGAGAATGATCTGATTACGGATGTGCTGTGGATGATCAAGAGCGGCAAAGAGGCGACGGTCTATTGCTGCGCGGCGCATCCTGCCGTTGGCGCGGAGTATGTCGCCGCGAAGGTGTACCGCCCGCGCATGTTCCGCAGCTTGAAGAACGACGCGGTGTACCGCCGTAGCCGGGCGGTCTATGACAACGAGGGGCACGAGGTCTTTGGCAGCCGGGCGCGCCGTGTTGCCGAGCGCAAGACGAAGCGCGGGCGGCTGGAGCAGGTGGCGTCGTGGATCGCGTACGAGTTCCAGACGCAGCGGCTGCTCTACGATGCGGGCGCCGATGTGCCGCGCCCGCTGGCGCAGAGTGGCAACGCTGTGCTGATGGAGTATATCGGCGGACCAGACGGCGCCGCGCCGAAGCTGGGCGGGGCCGCGCCCGCGCCGGAGGACGCGCAGGCGCTCTTCGATCGCATTCTGCGCAATGTGGAGCTGTGGCTGGCCTGCGACCGCATCCACGGCGACCTATCGCCGTACAACATCCTCTACTGGGAGGGCGGAGTCACCATCATTGACTTCGCGCAAGCGATAGATCCCCGCTACAACCTGGATGCGTTCCCGCTGCTGCTGCGCGACATCGAGCGCGTCTGCGGCTATTTCACGCGGCTCGGCGTGCGGGTCGAGGCGGTGGAGATCGCGAGCGAGCTGTGGGCGAGCTACCTGCGTGGGGAGATTTGATATACAGGAGGTATACAGGGCGCGGGGCATGAAAAAGGAGCGGCATGTCATGCCGCTCCCCACCGGTTGCCTGCTGGGAGGTTATCCCATTAACAGACGGAGACCAGGTAGCGCGCTTCGCTGAGCGCCGGATCGTAGACTCTGGCGCCAGCCTCGATAGCGGCGCTGAGCTGCGATGGACTCAGCCGGGCGCCGTACAAGTTGGCGTGACTCAGATTGGCGCCGCGCAACGTCGCCCCCGTGAGGTCAGCGCCGACCAGAAGCGCGTAAGAGAGGTCGGCGCCCTGGAGATTGGCTCCCGTCAGGCGCACCCGACGCAGGTCCGCGCGCCGGAGCGAGGCGCGCTCCAGGTCGGCGCCGGTCAGGTCAGCACCCCACAGGTCGGTGAGATTCAGGATCGCGGCGCCGAGGTCCGCCCGGCGCAGGTCGATTCCACTCAAGGCGACGCCAATGAGCTGCGCGCCGCGCAGATCGGCATCGGCAAAGTCGCGCTCGCCCGCGGCGTAGCGCTCGATCATCTCGTTTATATTCATGGCTGATTACTCCTCGCTGAACGTGGGCATAGAAAAACCCGTCCAACCCCTTTTCGCGGGGCCTGACGGGCATCGTTGTCCACTGGACATGCTTCCTCATGGGAATGTGCAGGCATCAGTGTCTACCGGAAGCATGTCTGTAGGTAATTATACGCGCGGGCGCACCCATCCGTCCACCCGCGCGAGCTAGCGGGCTACAGCGCATCTTGGGGGCGTGTCGCGTATAATGAACGACAACATGTTGATCTCGCGACATCCCAGCAGGAGGGCGCCCTATGCGCGAAGTTGTTATTGTCGAGGCCGTACGCACGCCAGTGGGTAAGCGCAACGGCGCGTTGAAGGATGTTCACCCGGTCGTGCTGGCCGCGATGAACCTGCGCGAGCTGATGCGGCGCGCGGGGATCGAGCCGGCGCTGGTGGAGGATGTCGTGATGGGCTGCGTCAGCCAGGTTGGCGAGCAGAGCGTCAACATCGCCCGCAATGCCGTGCTCCAGGCTGGCTTTCCCATCGAGGTGCCCGCCACGACGGTTGACCGCCAGTGCGGCTCTGGCCAGCAAGCGATCCACTTCGCCGCCAACCTCATCCAGTCCGAAGTTTGTGACATCACGATCGGCGGCGGCGTCGAGAGCATGACGCGCCTGCCCATTGGCTCCAGCTCGTCTACCGGCGGGTATCCCTTTCCGCCGTCGCTGATGGAGATGTATCCACTGGTGCATCAGGGACTTTCCGCCGAGATGATCGCCGACCAGTGGCACATCAGCCGCGAAGAGCTGGACGCCTACGGTCTGCGCAGCCAGCAGCTCGCGGCGGCGGCGGACGATGCAGGCTATTTCACACGCGAGGTCGCGCCGGTGTCGCTGCCCGATGGCACGGTCTTCAGCCGCGACGAGGGCATCCGCCGCGATACCTCGGCGGAGCGGTTGGCGGCACTGCAACCATCGTTCAAGCCGGATGGGCGCATCACCGCTGGCAGCAGCAGCCAGATCAGCGATGGGGCCGCCTCGGTGTTGCTGATGACGCCGGAGAAGGCGCGCGAGCTTGGGCTGCGCCCGCGCGCGCGGATCGTCGCGCAGAAGGTGGTCGGCGTGGACCCGGTGACGATGCTGACCGGCCCGATTCCC
Source organism: Ktedonobacterales bacterium (assembly GCA_035310125.1). Classification (GTDB taxonomy): domain Bacteria; phylum Chloroflexota; class Ktedonobacteria; order Ktedonobacterales; family JADMIN01; genus DATGEP01. The sequence continues at coordinate 1,755 of DATGEP010000322.1, read as the reverse complement.
GCGACCAAGGCGGTGCTCGCCAAGGCGGGGCTGAAGCTGGACGATATTGACGTGTTCGAGGTGAACGAGGCGTTCGCGTCGGTGGTGCTGGCGTGGGAACGCGAGATTCACCCTGACATGAGCAAGGTGAACGTGAACGGCGGCGCGATTGCGCTGGGTCATCCGCTCGGCTGCTCTGGCGCCCGCCTGATGAACACGCTGCTCTATGAGCTGGAGCGCCGCAACGCCCGCTATGGCTTACAGACGATGTGCTGCGGCGGCGGGCTGGGCACGGCGACGATTATCGAGCGGATATGATGGAACGCTGGCATCTCGCCTGATGATCGTCAGGCGGGATGCCAGCGTGGCCGGCTCTGTGAGGAGTGTAGCTCGAAATCGTTCATGCACGGGAGTACGCCGACGCGGCGCGGTCGCAAGCACTCTCGTTTCCGCTTAAAGCGTCGCGCTGCCGCAGCGCATCAAGCCAGCCGCGCCCTTCGCTCAGATGGCCGCGAATCTCCCAGAAGCGCCACAGCGCCGCCGCCAGCCGCGTGCCAAGGGCGGTGTGGCCGGCGGTGAGGGTCCAGCGGAGCGCCGAGCGGAAGTTGTCGTGCTCGTGCTCCAACAGCGTGAGCCAGCGAGCCTGCTGGGCGCCCGCAAGCTCCAGCGCGGACGCTTCCGCAAGCTCAAGGTAGTAGCTGGCGTGGCGCAGGCGCGCCGCGGTGGTCTCGCCCGCCTCAATCAGCCGCTCCAGGCCGAATTCGCGGAGTGTCGCGAGCATGCGGAAGCTAGGCTCACCATCCGGCTGCTCGCCCTGGCGCACGAGGCTCTTGTCCACCAGCGACCCAAGGCCAGCCAGCGTATCGAGCGGAATGCCGTCGCTGGCGACGCATACAGCCTCCGCCGCCTCCAATGTCCAGCCGCCCGCGAAGACGGCGAGCCGCCGAAAGAGCGCGCGCTCCTGCTCGGTCAGGAGGTCGTAGCTCCAACCGATCGCGAGCCGCATAGTTTGCTGACGCTCGGGCAGGTCGCGGGGACCATTCACCAGCGCGCCCAGGCCGCGATCGAGCTCGCGGAGTAAGGCGCGCGGCGGGAAGAGCTTACCGAGCGCGGCTGCCAGCTCGATCGCGAGCGGGAGGCCATCGAGGCGCTGGCACATCTCGGAGATAGCGGCGGCGTTTTCCGGCGTCAGCGTGAAGCCTGGCTTTACGGCGCGCGTCCGCTGGACGAAGAGCGCCACCGCCGCGTACCGCGCCAGTTCATCCAGGCGGGGCGGGTGCGCCGGATCAGGCAACGCAAGCGGTGGAACATCGAATTCGTGCTCGCCGCGAATGCGCAATACCGCACGGCTTGTCACGAGCAGCTTGAGGCCGGGACAGGCGCAGAGCACATCCATGAGCGAGGGAGCGGCATCGAGCAGATGCTCGAAGTTGTCGAGGAGAAGCAGCATCTGGCGTTCTCGCAAGGCAGTGATCAGGTGCTCCGCGAGCGAGGTGGCGCTGGTATCGCGGATGGCGAGCGCCCCCGCGAGCGCCGGCAGCACGAGCCGAGGATCGCGCACGGGTGCCAGATCTACGAAGGCGACGCCATCACGAAAGGCGGCGCCCGCGCCCACGGCGACCTGGAGCGCGAGACGTGTCTTGCCGACGCCGGCTGGCCCCGTAAGCGTCAACAGGCGTACGTCGCTCTGACCGAGCAGATGCGTTACCGCCGCCTCGTCGTGCTCACGCCCAATGAGTGGGGTTGGCGGGACCAGCAGTGACGCATGGCGCACGG
>DATGEP010000321.1:0-2125 GCA_035310125.1 Ktedonobacterales bacterium | reverse complement strand
CTGGCAGAATGGTCAGTGTGATGCTTTGCTAAAGCAGAGTGACAGATGTCACTTTGCCTTGAGACGAGTTAGCATTACCCTGGACACTGGTCAATTATAAATCGACAGCGCTTTGTTTGCAGGCGACCGTCGGGATAATTTGGAGCGCCGTACTCCGAATTTGACTGTCTTACATCCCAGGCTAATAGAACGAACTGGAGGCAAGTAATGAGAACGCTAGTGGCATATGAAAGTCAAGCTGGCCACACGCGCCTGGCGGCCGAGGCCATCGCCACGGCCGCCCGCGCCCAGGGCCACGAGGTGACAATTAAGCCCGTGGTTGACGTTGAGCCCGACGACGTGCGGCGGGCGGACGCCGTGTTCGTGGGCACCTGGGTCCACGGCTTTATTCTCTTCGGGGTCAGTCCGGCCGGCGCCAATACCTGGGTGCCCGCTCTCCCCGAGCTATCCGGCAAACCGGTGGGCGTTTTCTGCACCTACGCCTTCAACCCGCGCGGCGCCCTGCACACCCTCAGCGCCTTGCTTAAGGCGCACGGCGCGACGATTGTTAGCGAAAAGGCGTTTCATCGCAACCGGCCGTCCGCCGGCGCTGACACGTTTGTCCGCAGCGTCGTGGAGCGGCCGGTCGCCTCGCTGAATTAGCGCCTGGGCGGTCGCATTCCAACTGGGCGCGGGGCGCTCAGGCCAACGCCAATACGAGGGTGAGGTTGAGGACTGGCGAGCTGGTAGACCTATCCCCCCAACCCCCTTCCCTTATCGCTAATCGTTACCCACAAGTAGGGTAGGGGCATGGTAGGATTGTGGAAAGTGTTGTAGGGGCTAGAGATGAGACCGGTATGGTGCGTCAGGACGGGCAGTCCTGGGCGGAAGTGGAGTTTGGGCAGGCCCAATTGGGTGATCCGCGCCGGACCAAACGCTTGGTGCGGCTGGCCGAGCAGCGTGCGCAACAGCCGACGGCGTCCTTCGCGCAAGGGTGCGGGGGTGCCGCAGGCGCGAAAGCCGCCTATCGGTTCTTCGACAACGCGAACGTGACGCCGGAAGCGTTGCTGGAATCGCACCGGCGGGCGACCGTGGCCCGCATGGCCCAGTATCCAGTGGTCTTGTTGCCGCAGGACACCACCCAGGTGGATTACAGCACCCATACCGACACTGTCGGGCTGGGCGTGTTGCAGAGCGAGCGCCAGCGCGGCCTGCTGTTGCATACCACCCTGGCGGTCACGCCCGAGCGGGTCCCGCTGGGGGTGATCGATCAACAGATCTGGACGCGGGATCCGGCGCAGTTCGGCAAGCGGCATCGCAACAAACAGCGCGCGCTGGATGACAAGGAGAGCCGCAAGTGGCTCGACAGCCTGGCGCAGGTGCAGCGCGTGCAGACCGAGTTGCCCCAGGTGCAATTGGTCAGTATCGCCGATCGCGAAGGGGATGTGTATGACTTTCTGCGCCCCGTGCTGGGGGCTGGCCCAGCCGTGCTGGTGCGCGCCATCCGCGATCGCCGAGTGCATGAGCCGCAACGGCACTTGTGGGCTCATCTCACTGGCCAACCGCTGGCGGGCCGCCTGACTATTCAGGTGCCGCGCGCCCCCCAGCAACCGGCCCACGCGGCCGAATTGGAGGTGCGCTTTGCCGCGGTTCAGGTGCGTCCACCCAAAGCCCGCCGCGGGGAGCAACTGCCCGAACTGCCCCTGTGGGCGGTCCTGGCGCATGAAGCGACGCCGCCGACGAGCAGCACCCCGATTGAGTGGCTGTTGTTGAGCACGTTGCCAGTGACCAGCTTCGAGCAGGCCTGCCAGCGGGTGGATTGGTATACCTGTCGCTGGCTGGACGAGATTTATCACAAGGTGCTCAAGAGCGGCTGCCGGATTGAAGCGCGCCAGTTGGAGCATATTGACAATCTCAAGCGCTACCTGGCGCTGGATGGGGTGGTCGCCTGGCAGGTACTGTATCTGACAATGATCGGTCGCCAACTGCCGGACGCCCCCTGCACCGCCGTCCTGGAACCGCCCGAGTGGCAAGCCCTGTATTGCTTTATCCAGCAGGTGCCCACGCCGCCCACCCAACCGCCCAGCCTGCGGCAGGCCATCCGCTGGATCGCGCAACTCGGGGGCTTCCTTGGGCGCAAGGCTGA